>CAZSHB010000001.1:0-25985 GCA_964606885.1 uncultured Pseudomonadota bacterium
CGTTTACAAGTGCTTTTTGGTAGTTTTGCACATATTTATAAGACAATAAAAAAGTACGGTATTGGTAACGTGCAAGGCATTTTGGCAGACTTTGGTACCTCGCAACATCAGATTCACCATAAAGAAGGCTTTTCGTTTAAAACGGACACACCGCTTGATATGCGTATGTCCAACTCGCACTTTCGAGTGACAGCGGCAACCATTGTAGCAAGTGCTACACCTGAAGAATTACGGCATATTTTGTGGACATACGGCGAAGAATCACATGCAAAAAGAATTGTAAATGCCATTGTAGAAGCGCGTAAAAAGACACGTATTAAAACAACTGCTCAACTTGCTGACTTGGTAGAATCTGTTGTGCATCGACGCGGTTCTGCTACACACCCTGCAACTAAGACATTCCAGGCGTTGCGCATTGTGGTCAACCGTGAATTGCAAAATATTGAATCATTCCTGCCAGCAGCGTTTCAGGCATTACAACCAGGCGGCCGCTTGGCATGCATCAGTTTCCACTCGCTTGAAGATAGGCTGGTGAAAGAGTTTTTCAGACAACGTGCTCAAGAAGGCACTGCAAAACTGATCACAAGAAAAGCATTAATTGCCGATGATCACGAACGAGCAGCTAATCCATCGTCACGCTCTGCAAAACTCAGAGTAATCGAAAAAATATAAGAGTAATCTCTCCATTGCATGCACTAGGCAACCAATTTGAAAAAGAAGTTTGACAAACAAAATAGTAGCAAGTACATTAATCGACGACAAACGATTGATGCCTGAATAAGGCGGTATATGAGGCTAAAGGTCAAAAAGAATGAAGATAACCGAAGTCAAAATCTATCCAGCACGAGAAAAAGGGACGCGTTTGAAATCATACGCGACTATAGTGTTCGATAATGCCTTTATTGTTCGCGATCTCAAGGTGATTGAGGGAGAAAAAGGTCTGTTTGTCTCAATGCCATCACGTAGACGCAAAGATGGTTCGTTCAGAGATATCGCTCATCCACTTAACGGTGAAATGCGCAAGCATATCGAAGAAAACGTCATCAGCGAATACAAAAAACTTGAAGCTGCAGGTGAGTTGGGTAAACCAGCAACCAGCGATGCTGATTATGAAGATGGTTATTAATTAGAAATTAAAAAATTAGGTGGGGCGTAGCCAAGCGGTAAGGCACCAGGTTTTGGTCCTGGCACCGGAGGTTCGAATCCTTCCGCCCCAGCCAGTCACTCTACAAAGATGACAGGCACACCAAACAAGTTTCGATCTGGTGAAAACTAGGTCGGATAAAAAGCCGGTTACCAAAGACCGGCTTTTTTCTTTACTACTCCACTCCAGTAACTTACAAAAAACACTCCCCCTCAACAGCTTATGGCCTATACACGCCTAACCCTGTCCGCTACACCACGTCCACCTCTTCTGCCATTCTATCTGCCAACTTTCCCTTGCTCCCAAACAAAAATCCCCCCTTTACTATCTCCATAATAAGCCTATATAGGCCATTCTCTTGTTTTTTGCCTTACTTAATCAGTACTATTAACTATAGATTCAGTTTTGATTAATAATAGAGGTTGTGGTTATGGAGCTTAATTTTTTCGAGAATAAGATAGTGCACTTAGCTGTATTTCTGTGTGTACTGCCAAGCACTATGCAAGCAGGTGAATTTGCACGAGAAGCTGAAGTTAGAAAAATTTATGAAGATGCTGCGCGAGCTGAAGGCATCCCTCATAGCAAAATGCCAACTATTATTTTTGCTGATGCCACAAATACACTGCCTGCTCATAAGCATCATCTTGAACATAAAGATATTTTTTGGATATACGGCAATACAATATGGATTAATAAATATAGTTTTGAAACTATTGTTTACCGCCAAGAAGAATTTGCAAAACATGCAATGGAATATCTAAAACAGTACATCATGCAACCAGCAGATTCGCCTCGACAAGCCGAAATTAGAAAGTTATTTTACGAAGCCGCACAGCTGCATAAAATTCCAAAAGAAGCAATACCAAATATTATTTTTACCAATCAACAGAATACTGAACTGGCTTGGGTCATACACAACACCATTTTTATAAACAACCATCATCTAAAAAACCCTTTTTTAAATTGGAAAATGACAGCTTTACACGAAATGACGCACGTTAAACACCACGATGGTTATACAAAACAAGGATTAGAAAAACCAGAACGTAAAGCTCTAGCAAAAAAACATGAACGCCGTGCAGATGAAACAGCATGCCACCTAGCAGCGTGTGAAGACTGTATTCTAGAATTTGGATGTTGCCAAAGTGATGATTCTTGCGACCCAGAGGGATATATGACTCAAGCAGATTGCTTAACAATGGCTATAAAATATAAAGGCCAAAAATGCCTTACTCACTGTACAGGAGAACTCACTCCCGCATTAGTTGTTGCTAAAACTTATGTTAATAAAACTTGTACTAGTAGTATCCCAACCCCCTCTGTTCAATACATAGAACCAGAAGCAACTTCATCTAAAGATGATATTTGCAAACCTTGTCCTGCAATGAATGATTCGGCTAGACAAGCTGAAGTTCTTAAAATATATGCGGATGCTGCAAAAGATATTAGTGTTACTCTATCAGACGATTCTTTTAAGCATGTAAGCTATATGAGTGAAGGAATGACTTTGTACGATCCGGCCACCAACAGATTTCGTGTTAACGTAAAATTCTTCGATAAACCCAATAGTACACACCAAGAAGTTGCTCGCCGTGAAATGTTAAAAATAAAAGATCTACAAAAATCAAACAGAGCTGCTGTACCTCAATGCTCCGCACCACACGTAGCAATGCCACAACCAACTGTACAACCACAGTCGGCCATAAACACACCAGCTTCTGCTGCCACAAGACCAATTCCAGCTCCACAAGCGCCAGTACGTATAGCTCCTGCTCTTGTTACACCAGCCACCGTTATTCCAAGAGCTACGGCACAACCAACCGCCGTTAACAATCAACCAGTAATAGTGCCTCTAGCAGATCATCCAATGTTTAAACTTCTTGATGAGTACAATACAAACCATGCAAAGCTCGCTATTTCTAACCCCACTACTCATACCTATAACTGGAACTTTAATCGCTTTAAGGCTTATTTACCCCCATTACATCCGGTCACTACTGATCAAATTCAGATCATTACAAACTACATTACTCGTTTATCAGCAACTGATTATACATACCTTATGCTGCTGGCACATATCAAAAAAACAAGCCCGGAATACATACTGACTTCTTATTACCAAACAAATGGTAACACCTTAAACAGTACAATTCCCGTTATTGATATCTTAGTCTGGTATCTTAAAACGCATCCTGCATCTCTACAAATATCACAGGCAGCTATCACTTTAGAAACAAAAATACAAACAAGTACAGAACCACAAAGTACTCTTACGAACGCAGTAAAATGGCTGCAGAGTTGGTGGTCTTAATGAACAAAAATGGAGAGTTCATAATAACGACAGCATCAGTTTTATAAATACCCACTTACCAGGCTTATTATTAACATTTTAAGCCCATCTCTTTAAGCTCTCATCTTAGTTTTTAAGCTCACCATAGGGCTTTTGCTTTAATCCATTTTATAGCTTATAATTATATTCAGACTGTATTTATAATTATGGAGAATTACCTATGAAAAAGTTATTTTTTAAGCTTAATTTTTTACTGATAGGGCTTTTGTGTGGAGCAAGTAACTTTATACAAGCCGCTAGTTCTGATGCATATACAGCTCTTTCAAAAAATGAAAAAATTATTGAAACAATATATCAACAAGCTGCCCAAGAACTAGGTATGGAAACACCCCCAATTTTCTTTAAAGCAATGAGAGATGACTGGGGCGCATATACTGATGGCACATCTATCTTTATCAATAATAAAGATTTGGATTGCGATTTAATGGTCTATTGTAACGGCCACGGTTATTACAAACAGATTGCCTTACATGAATTAACACATATTCAAAATAAAGATGCTAAAAATAAAAAATTAATACGTGACACATTTACAATTACTCGATTATCTTTACTAACTGGTAGTTGTTTTTTTCTCCTAAAAAATAAAGCGCCCATTAATCGTATTGCCATTAAAACGTTAGCTGGATCTTATTTAATGACCGCTGCAGAATCTTATACAGATAATCAATATAATATAATGTGCGAAAAAAGAGCAGATACAACAGCTGCTCACAAATTACACTGCGAACAGTGCTCTAAAGAATGGTCTCGCGCCATAACAACTCGACCAGAAGATGATCCTCAAGGTTACATTGGCAAAAAAACATTTGATTCCATAACCGCACAACACAACAATAAGCAGTGCTCACATCATGCTTCTATTCATGCTCCTATTGCCCCTTGTAACACTTCTTGGGCATCAACTCTTGGCTCTTATTTTACTGCCATAAAAAATAAATTTATATAAAAGAATTATTATGAAAAACATAACTATTTTACATACTCCCCCATACCAATCACATGCCCTCTGCGCTATACTGACTAAAAAATATTTCTAAAAAAGGCGCCGTTATGCATAACACCCTGTTAGTTGGATCTTCTTCTGCATCTCGCAAAGTACTGCTAGAAGAATCTAAAATACCCTTCACCGTTATTGGCCATACTGCTGACGAAGAATCAATAGACCATACACTCCCCCTACCAAAACTAGTTACAACTATTGCGCGTCTTAAAATGGACCACACGATTATTCCTACAACCTACACGCATCAATACGCGTACGTACTGACTGCAGACTCCCTAGGTAACGATCCAGAAGGCAACGTGCTCGGTAAACCAAAAGATAGACAGGATGCTCTTAACAAAATTCGTGCGATCAACAATAAACGCTCGCATAATGTGGTTGGCGTTTGTATCGATAAAAAAATTAAAAATCAGCACGGTGTGTGGGAAACGGTAACGCGTAAAGAGATCTGTGTAGAAACATTTTTTACGTTTTATGTACCAGAAACATGGATGAACAAATACTTGGATAATTCGTGGGCGATGATTGCGTCAGGTGCTATTGCCGTTGAGAATTACGGAGCACAGTTTTTAAAATCTATTGAACGGGGTTCTTTTAGTGGACTTATGGGGCTCCCCATGTATGAAGTACGAGAAGCCCTCGATGAACTTGGTTTCTTTAATGGCTGATCGTTTTTTTAGTTGGCTTCCAACATTTGAGCAGCTCATTAAATAAAATTTCTTGCGGATTGGCACCAGGATTACGTTCTAACCGTGATGATGCTTTTTCTACACTAAACTGAACCGTTGCTTGGTCACACCCCTTGCTGTCTATTTGATCCAAAGCCGGCATCAGCTTCTTTTCCATAATAGTCTTCATGGCCTGTTCAGTCAGCGCTTCTTGCAACAAGTCTTCAAGCAACTTAAGGAAATCTACAATAGTGTACTGTAGTTCTTCGGTTGATTGCAGATCTTCGCTACTTGCGCCCTCTTTTAAATCTTCTTTAAGTCCATGGCCAAGAGCGTAGGTAATTAAACCTTTTAACCGCTCCGGTTCATGATCCAGTAACCACTGTAACAAGAAAAGAAGCTCGTACGACAAAGAAAGTTGATTATTGTTGTTCATAACATCTCCTTATACGACCCAGTATTAAAAAGGCATCCTATGTCAGCGTGAACGATTTTTGCCCCAAACACACAGAGTTTGGCCATAAAAACATGCACAGCGCCTGCCATAGCATTATTCTTCATACTCAACCTGCCATTCATCTTCATCTATCTCATCAACGTCATCAGGCTTATCTGATGCAGTGTCTTTATCAATAACAGGAACTTGTGCTTTTAAATCTGCCAATCGACGCGTTGCATCTTTAACCGCCTCTTTATGCGTCAGCTCTTCAGCCTTTAATGAATCTGTTGTTTCTTCAAACATACGGTTCATATCTTTTTGCATCTTTTTCATTTGCTTTTGAAGCTTCAGCACCATCTGCACACCGGCCAAGTTAATGCCTAATTTGTGCGTTAGATAAATGATTTCTTCCAGCCTATCCACATCTTCTTCAGAAAAAAGCCGCGTGTTACCGTCTGAACGTTTGGGGGAAATTAACCCTTCCCGCTCATAAAGCCGAATTGTTTGCTGATGCACAGAAAACATTTTTGCCACTGCCGATATCGAAAAAAAGCCTTGTTTACGTTTCATTTTATTCCCACAACACTTAAATACGTTAGTAGTGTCAGAAGCGGCAGAATACCATATTTTTTTGCACAAATCATGCTCAGTGTGGTACAAAGTATGCGATCTTATATTTTTTTATTATTGCTGCTCTTAAAGGGAATACATGAAAACACTTTTACTCTGCTTACTCACGGTACTTGGTGGAATAAACTTACAAGCTTCTGACGATGAACAACAAGCTACTCAGAAGTACGCAGCGGGACTGGTAGTGGCATCTCTGGCCAGCGCGGTCATGGTCGGTGTGTTCGTAGCAGGCGCATATGGTAAGAGCCTAGCAACCGAATACTCTTTACATACTGCCGTGTGTGAAAAAAGAAGTCCCTGGACTATAACCCTGCGAGTCGCTTGTGGAGCAAGGGAACGATTAGACCCTTCTGATAAAACCGCTCTTCACAGAACATTAGCCAATATAACATATTATAACTCTCGCACGCATAGGCATTGCTGTACTACAAACTACGATCCTGCTGCACTGCACCAATTACTGGATCAACACAAAAAAAGAAGATTGCAATTTGGCGATACACCGTCTCAAGCTCTTTATGATTGGGCCCTTCACGTTGGGCTTGATAAACGAGCACAAGATGATAAAGAAAAAATGAAAAAAGGTCTTACAGTACACAGTCCTAAGCTTCCTCAAGTATTTAACAATAGTGATCTTGAAGAGTTGAGTCACTATAGGTATGACAATCAGGATCAATTAGTTTGCACAAGTAAAAGTAATGCTCTTTTTAAAGCTAAGGGTTCTCAATGAAGGCACTTTTACTCTGTTTACTCACGCTGCTTTATGAAGCCAAGATGAGTGCTTGCCAATATGATGCACAAGAAGATACTCATGATCAAATAATACTCTATACCCAATTACTAGCAGCCGCAGCTGTAGGCGCAGCAACAATATCTGCTAAACATCTCATTAAAAGCATTCCCAATAAAAGCCAGGAAATGCTTTTGAACGCTGCCGCTACTAATAATCTAAGAAAAGCAGACTGGCTGTTATGGCTTGGAGTAGATCCAAATGAAAAACAAAACGAGCATGGGTTTCCTCTCCATAACGCAGTGTATTATGACCATGAACCAATGGTTCAGCTACTCGTTCATCATAAAGCAAAAGACCAACTTTATGATTATAACTTTGCTTGTCAAAAATCAGCCTTACACCACACAGCTCGAGTTCAAGGACAATTTCAGCTTGATGGTAATAAAGCAAGAATATTTTATAAATGGAAATTCCCATCACATTATAGCCCTTCTATGCTTTATCTTTTGCTGACACTCCATAAAGAAAGAAAACTTGAAACAGATTTGCCCGCTTATCAAGTGTATGAATGGACACTACAAGAAAAACTTTATGAAAAAGCAGACAGAGATAGAAAACTAAGCCCAGAACAATTAGCATTACAAGAAGTTCCCCTATTTCTTTATTTACAAAAACAAATTATTGCCCACCAACTAATATATGCCGACCCAAGTACTTATAACTAGAATTCATAACTCATGTATCGCTTATACCTCCTCATACTCATACACCTCACCGCTCCCTTATACAGTGCTTTTACAGGTCCTTGCGATGCAGCCCTAACACCCCTGCATCAAGCGGCAATTGATAACAACACACAGAAAATGACAGATCTTATAACTCAAGGTGCAGACATACACGCAGAAACAAGAAACGGTATGACACCGCTCCATCTTGCTATATGGCACAATCATTACGATGCAACTCATACGCTCTTGCAAAAAGGTGCTGATGCATTAGTCCAAACGAGTAAAAGAAATGCAACACCGTGGCACTTTGCCTGCCGATTACTCTACAAGTACGACGCCTTTATGGCATGTATAGAAAACGATACTGATAAAAAAACATCTGCCAACACTCAAGAATCTTTATACGCTGCTCAAACAAAAATCATGAACGAGCGAAAAGAATTACTAGAAACAAATAATCAAAGTATTAAAACACAAAAAGCGCTCGAAGCATATGACAAAAAACTCATAGCAATACGAGAAGCGTTGCTCAACAAATCTTCTAGCTACAACCCATTAGCTATAGTCTGCACACCACACGTAGATTGCCGTACTAAGTCGCCCGAAAAAATTGCGCAACACGTAGAAGAAACTAAAAGAAAAATATATCTGTTAGTAAGTAGAGGCGCCCTTTTAGACAGACGCACAGCAGAACAGCTGACTATCAGTTTTGGCACTTCTGCGTATGGTCCATACCTGCCAGAAGTAGATCTACTCCCCTTTGTACTTGCCTGTCACCCGCTCACTAAATCTTGCAAAAAACTGCCAGATAACGTAGATACATTAGACTTAACTGCTTTTACACCAGCACAAAAAACAGTGCTGCACGAAAGAAAAAAGGCCCTCCTGCAAGAAGTACAAGACATAGAAGCATCATTAAAAAAATAGGGAGAATAAAAGCGTGAACAAGAAAATAGCGCTCTTGTGCATCAGTCTTATAACAACGCCGGTTTGTGCATCAGAAGAAGCTCCTATCAATACAGAGATTATAACAACTCCCTATGTGTTAGTTGGGTTAGCGTTAATAAATAGAGTGTTTGAAAAGTATCAAAATTTTCGTACTACGGGTAAAGGCCCACAATGGCTTTTTGATGCTGTAGAAGATAATAATATGCGTACCATGAACTTACTCTTATTGCTTGGTGTTGATCCAAATATAACAAGAAAAGAAAAGACACTTTTAGCACAAGCTACTTATGAACGTAATCCATATGCTGTTGAACGCTTACTACAATATGGTGCAGTAGATAATCCAAATACAAAAAAATTCATGGCACTCCATTGTTGTTTTACTAAGAAGTATGTTCCAGATATCCTCTTGGCTTTATTAAAAAACGGATCGAAAAATTATATTCCAGAAAAAAAAGAAGCATTATGTACAAAAGCATTAGCCGATAACAAAGCACTCAAACACAATCATCAGATATCACCACCCGATGATGATTTATGGCCTCTTCCTAATGGAAAAGAAAGAATTTCTGCTTGTAGGCAATATATATTTGACTGCTATATGTTTAGTCTTAAACCCTAAAAAGGAGAAAGAACATGAATAAAAAGATACTTGTGCTGTGTGCAACATTGGTCACAACACCACTACACACTTCCAATAATTGTGGTCCTGAAGAGCTTGCTCAACTCTATAGCTTAGTACTACTGGGTGCCGCAGCATATGCAACCAGATTTATACCACTAGCTAACCCGTATCCTAACCTACTCAATCACAAAGCAACTACAAAACCCCAGATACTCCCTCTAACCAGACGGGATACAACCATGCAAAAAAAGAAAAACTAACTATGCTCAAACAACTCTTTTTAGTATCCATGCTCTGTACCGCACCAACTCTGCACGCATCGCAAGACGAACAAGACGTTTACCAACATGCACAACTATGCTTAGTAACTGCAGTGGCCGCTTTTAGTTTGGTTTACGTATTAGGAAAAAAATGTTTTGATAAACCTGCACCAAGAGAACCGATAGCACAAGCCGCAATACCTACAAAGCATATAGTCATTACCATTTCAGACGCTGAAGACAGACCCGCATCGCCAATCAAGCGCAAACAGAAAAAAAATCCCTCTAAAACAACACAAACCGCTGATGATGATTTTCGTGTTGCAACGTGGCATGAAACACATGCGACAATATCAACAGATTTTGTTAGAGATAATTCTCTCAACCAAGGGAAACAAGTACAATTTGCAAGCGAAGTAAGAACAATAAGCCCCACAGAAGAACCCGAACAAGAACCAGTACAGACACGCGCACAAATACTAAAACGTAACAATAGAGCACTACAAGAGCTACTCATACGCAAAAAACAAAAACCTACCTAAACAGTAAAGGCCATGTTCATGAATCTTAAAACAGCTGCCCTCTCTCTTTTGTTACTCACTATGCCACTGCGCGCATCACAACCAGAAGATACGGTTACTCTACAAACCAAACTACTGATGGCTGCTGGAGGATTTATTGCAATAAGTGTTACTATTGCCGCTCTAAAAGAAGCCCACTATTATGCAACCACATGGTCCATGACTAAGCAAGAAAGAATTACTGCAAAAACAGGAGCATTTTTAAGAAAAAAACTAAGAGCAAAAAACGCACAAGCCAGAGCTGCTTATGAAAAAAATAGAGATAGAATATGCGCTCTAGTATGTGGAGAATAACTAATAATTTAAACAATAACTAAGCAAAAAGAGCCATTGTTACATGGCTCTTTTTTATTTGATACACGTACGTAACATGCACAGCGGGAGATAAAATTACGCTGCTTTTTTTGTTGCTATATAACTGACCGTAGTACGCACGCTCGTGATCTGTTGCGCATCTTCATCATTAATCTCAAGGTCAAACAGATCCTCAAGGCGCATGACCAGTTCAATCATCGCTAAATAGTCAGCACCAAGTTCTGTAAAATCATTAACCGAAAGTACACGGGCTGGCTCAAGTTCAAACTGTTTGGCAACCAAGGCAACAACTTTAGTTTCTATATCTTTATGTTCGGTCATCTTTTTAACTTTCTTTCGATTCATCAATAATAACATCCACAATCTCGTCAGACTCAGGATTTGGGATCTCTACCCCTGTAATCATTTTAACGACATGTTGCACATCAGCAAACGAGCTGACTGCATGCACTTTTTTATCAGGATACAGGTGCGCACACTGTTTTTTTAAATCGGTACCAGGACCAACTTCTAAGATAACATCACACGCTTCCAGCACTTCTAACACTTTGTCCCATGCGGTAGGCGCGCACACATGCTGCATAAGCGCCGCACGAATCATTTCGCCATTAGTAAGCGGTTCTGCAATCACGCCCGTAATAAAGGGCACGGTTGTATCTTTAAAATCAACTTTTTCTAAATACAAACGTAACTGCTTTAACAGATCTCCAAGCAAGGGCGAATGTAATCCACCACCTGTTGAAGCTTCTTTAACTTTAGCGTACGAGAAATTGTCCGCAGACTCACGTACATAGGCAACAGCTTTTTGTGTACCGGTAACTAAATAATCTTCTTTAGAAAAGGCAACCGCAATAGAAGCCGACTCTTGCCCACGTGTACCCTCATCGCATAGTTGCTGTACAACGGCAATATCCATACCTTTAATACGCACAGCACTGACTGCATTAGTATCTAAAAATTCTTGGTATAATGTGGCTAATTTTTTAATCAGATATAAAGCGTCGGGCATGTTAAGAGCGCCTGCAGTAACAACTGCTGCATACTCACCAACATCGTCCCCTGCTACCATACTCGGTTCAACGCCATGTTCTTTGAGCACACGAGCAATAGAGACCATAGTAACGAGTAAAACCACATACGCTTGATCGATTTTTTTAAGTTCACTGTCAGACGAGGCAAAAGAGAGTTTTACAAAGTTGGTATCAAGGCAACTGGCAGCTTCTTCAAACACTTCTTGGACCACACGGTAATTATCATACAGATCCTTACCCATGCCAACCCATTGCGTTCCATAACCGGAAAAAACAAATCCTATCTTCATGTGCATGCGCCCCTTTTGGTTCAGCGTGCCCCTACATAGGTTTGTAGAGCATGAACACGCTGTACAGTTTTTTCTTTTCCTACAAGTGCCAGCAAATCAAAAATACCAGGACTTGCTGTACTACCGGTAAGTGCAAGACGTAGTGGCTGAGCAACAGCTACCAACTTTACATCACGTTCTTTGCAAAATGCTTTTACACACGCTGCAACCGTATCATGATCAAAGCTTGTAACTGTTTGTAGCTGACCAAACACGTCGCGTAACAACGCTTGACCCGCATCAGTCATCCACACATCTACATCGTCTTGTACATACGCGTCAGGACCAGTATAAAGCGTGACAACGTTATCTCTCAACTCTTTCAAGGTTTTAACACGCTCTTTATAGAGAGTAATCGCCTTTTGCAGACTATGAGTATCCCAAGAAGCTGTCTTGTGTACGATATCCGCATCTACTTGTTCAATAAGTGCGGTCAACAATTCTTGAGAGCTCTTTGCTTTAATGTAAACCGTGTTAACCCAATCAAGCTTGTGCGGATCAAAGATCGATCCCTTTTTGCCTACATGCTCAAGTGAGAAAAACTGAATCATTTCTGCAACTGAAAAAATTTCTTGATCCCCATGCGCCCAACCAAGACGCACGAGATAATTGATAAAAGCATCGGGTAAATACCCAGCTTTCTTATAAGACAACACATCCACAGCACCATCGCGCTTACTTAATTTGCTGCCATCAGCACCTAAAATCATAGGTATGTGAGCAAATAAAGGTAGTGAATAGCCACATGCTTGATACAGCAACAACTGCTTTGGCGTGTTTGAAATGTGCTCTTCTGCACGGATAACGTGCGTAATTTTTAGATCGTGGTCATCAATGACCACAACAAAGTTATAGGTAAAAGACCCATCAGAACGAACAATAATAAAATCATCAAGCTGTTCACGCTCAACAACTACCTGCCCACGAATAAGATCGTTAAATTCTGCGCGCTTAAAATCGTCAGGTAATGCAAAACGCACTACAAACGGACCGGTGCCAAATGTTGTTCTATTTCTACAATAGCCGTCATACGCATAATGCTCATCAGTAGAGCCTGCAGCACGCACGCGCGCTTCTATTTCTTGCGCAGAGCAATAACAACGGTACGCTTTTTTTTCTTTAATTAATCTATCTAAGATGCCTTGGTACAAGGCTGTTCTTTGTGATTGATAAACAGACGGTTCATCGCTGGTAATACCAACCCAGGCAAGCGATGCCATTTGAGAAGTAACATACTCAAGAGACGAACGCTCAAGATCAGTGTCTTCTACACGAATAAGAAACACACCACCATGATGTCTTGCAAATAACCAATTAAAAAGGGCCGTCCGAAGACCGCCCACATGTAAATTTCCGGTAGGAGAAGGCGCAAACCGCACACGCACATTCTTATTCATGAACACCCTTTTACGAGAGTAAACTCAATTTTTTCTGAGCAGCATATAACCAAGGAGATGATCCTTCTGGTCTGTCTTCACTTTTGAATGTTTCAAGAACCTGCCATGCTTGACGAGCAGCTTGCTCATCGCCTTTAACCCAGTAATAGTAACCAAGATTATACGCAGCATAATCAGCACTGCTGTTTTTAGGATCGTTAGCAAGAGTTGTAAGAAGATCTAAACCTTCTTGTACTCTGTCAGCTTCCATCAACATAAGTGCATACTTAGCACGGAAACTATTTTTAATGGCAGGGACAGAAACTTTATCGATCGCTTTTTCCATAGAAACTAGCGCCTTATCTTTACTACCAGAAAACCAGAATATGTCCGCATCAAGTGCATGAACATACGGCATTAATGCTGAACCACTATGACGACTAAG
The DNA here is from genome assembly GCA_964606885.1 of uncultured Pseudomonadota bacterium. Lineage (GTDB taxonomy): Bacteria > Babelota > Babeliae > Babelales > CAIQNR01 > CAZSHB01. Next base: position 13,609 of record CAZSHB010000001.1, read on the forward strand.
AACACCATCAAAAGCAATACGCGCATCATCAAGACGTTGGTCTATCACTTCTTGATTTTCTGCACCCAGCAAAAAACCATCCGCTGCTTTGTTGTACTCTTCAAGAGCTTCCGCAACAGCAAGTTGAGCCGACTGTTCTTTATGTGCCGTATACCAACCGTATCCTTTGAACGTACCAAACCCTACAACGAGTACTACCGTTGCTAGAGTCAGGTAAAAAGACGTGGCATCTTGAGTAAACTCATCCCACCACTCTTTTATCATGGGTTGCATCATAATTTTATTTCCTTATAGGTTAAGGCGCTTTTTTACTACTCTAGCTTTTGGACTATTTTTTGCTTTCTACTGATTCAGCAGTTGCTTCCATTGCATTCTTACGAGCTACTTGCTTGTCTGCAATTTCTTTACGCGTGCTGGTACGTGTTACCGCTCTGTCAGCTTTAGTGGTAAGAACTTTACGTCCGCCATAAAAACCACATTCTGTACATGCCTGGTGAGACATTACAGGAGAAGAACAGTTTGAGCACAATGCAAATTGTGAATGGAACATTGCTTTATTAGCAAAACGGCTATCACGACGAGCGCGGGACCGTTTTCGTTTAGGTACTGGCATAGGGAAACTCCTAAGTATTTTAAATAATTCTTGTTATAAAAGGCACCAACAGGACCTTAAAATGGTGATTTGTAGCATAACAGATTGCTTTAAAAACGCAAAAAGAAGCTTATGCTTTCTGCCACAAACCAGCAAAATCTTGCTCTACTTTTCCTTCTAGCTGTAGATCAAAAAGCAGCTCCTTAAGCTCATCTTCAGCTTTTCCCGTTTTTGCCACCAGCTCATCCAGCGAGATAGGATCAGTTACATAATACAAAAGAGAATCTTGCGGATGTTGCTCCTGAGGGCTCTCTTTGAACACAAACTCTTGTTGTGCTTCAGGCTCAAGAGACGACTCATAAAAGCGCCCCTGGGGCGAATGCATGCCAAGCTCTTTAACAATAGTAACACCATCTTGAATAAGCATGGCCCCTTCTTGCAATAAGGCATGGCACCCAGCGCTTACCTCTTCAAAAATAGAGCCTGGTACGGCAAATACTTGCCTATTTTCATCAAGCGCATAACGGGCCGTAATAAGCGCGCCGCTTGAAGCTGCAGCCTGCACAACGAGCGTCCCTTGGCTCATACCCGCAATAATGCGGTTACGCATGGGAAAGGTCCATTGCTGTGCTTCTGCTTGTAATGGAAAGGGACTGATCACTGCCCCTGAACTGTGTGCAATCTGTTCAAAAAGAGCGATATTTTCGCGCGGGTAGGGTTTCAACAACCCGGACCCAAGAACCGCCACCGTTGTTCCTTGTAGTGCTAATGTCTGCTTGTGTGCGTGAGCATCAATGCCGTAAGCGCCACCGCTGACAATACTTATACCTGCATGCACCACCGGCGGTAGCACATGATCTATGCATAACTTGCCATATGTCGTTGCTTTACGTGAACCCACCACACCAACTGATGGAGTTTGTAATGCCGCAAGCGTACCTTGCACATACAAAACGGGCGGAGGGAGAAAAATATTTTTAAGATACGTTGGATATTCAGGATCAATTATAGTGACAATCTGAATCTGATGTTTTTCTAACAGATCTCGCTCTTGATCGAGCGGTTTAGTATCTGCAAGACCTTGCACAATGGTCTGTGCAGTTTTTTGGCCAAAGCCACGGGCAATAAGATCTGAGGCAGTTATGTAATACATACGCGGCAACAGGTCAGAGCATTGTTTAATCAGCTTTTCGATAACTCCCGCACCTACCCCTGAAATCAGCGAAAGATGCAAAAGTGTAAAACGTACGTCTGTGCTCATAACCTGTTGCGCGTCCTAGTAATTCACTAAAATATAAATGACTGTTTATCGTTGTTATTGCCTTGATCGTTAGATGAGTCAAAACCAAACGGCTCATCGTCCATCAGCACAGATGCTAATGAGCTTTGATCGTCATCAAAAGAAAGCTTTTCTGAGCTTTCTTCTTGTTCTTGAACATCTTCTTGATCAGCCATGTCAACAACGCCTACTGCATCATCTTGAGCATCTGCAGCAGCATCAAAAGACAATCCGTCCGCATCGCCTGCATCCATTTTTATGGCCGGCTTCATACCACCAGAGCCTGATGTTGAGTCATCCGCGTCTGGTAGTTTTGCGTTCTGACTATTTTCATCTATAAACGCAACCACTGATGACAAGTAACGATCATCGTCAAGACGAATCAGACGAACACCTTTTGCTTGTCTACCCATGGTACGAATTTCTGTTGGTAACAGATGGATAATCTTACCAGAATCGTCAATCAACAAGATGTGTGAATTATCATCAACCAAAACCAACCCGATCGCTTCGCCGTTACGTTTATCGGTAGGAATGGTTCTTACACCCACGCCACCACGATGCGCAACTCTAAAGTCGGTCACACGTGTACGTTTACCGTACCCGCCTGATGTTGCAAACAGTAAATCTTTTTCATCGCTATCGATAACTTCACAACCAACCACATAGTCACCCTTACGCAGACGAATACCACGTACACCAGCCGCTTGACGGCCCATACTACGTACTTCATCTTCTTTAAAGCGAATACCTTGACCGTAGGCTGTTGCAATCACAATATCATCTTTACCTGAGCTCACACGGCAGAATGCAAGTTCGTCATCATCACGCAGCGTTAATGCACGGATACCTGATACACGAATCTTTGCAAACGCAGCAGCATCAGTTTTCTTGATAACGCCTTGCTTGCTGACCATAACAATTTGCTTGTTACCCATACCACGCATACAGAGTAGTTTTACCACTTTTTCGTTTTCACCAAGCGGCAGCAAGTTAATAACTGCACGGCCTTTTGAGGTTCGAGAGCCTTCTACCACTTCGTAAACGGACATACTGTACACACGGCCTAAGCTGGTGAAGAATAGAAGTTCATCATGGTTTTTTGCAACAAACAGATCTTGAATGACATCGTCAAACTCATCCAGTTTTTGCATACCCATTTTACCTTTACCACCACGGTGTTGTACTTCGTAGGTGTGCAGAGGTACACGCTTGATATACCCTTTGCCAGTCAACGTTACCACCACTTCATCATCAGGAATTAAATCTTGATCGGTAAGCGATGTATAACTGTCTTCAATCTTGGTACGACGAGGGTTATTGTAATCTGCTTTAATAGCAATAAGTTCTAATTCGATCTCTTTTTTCAGCACATGTCTGTGTTCAAGAACAGATTCTAGATACGTAACCGACTTTTTAATTTCAGTAATTTCTGCATGGATCTTTTCTTGTTCCATACCGGTTAAACGTTGCAAGCGCATTTCAAGAATTGCTTTACCTTGCGCATCTGTTAACCCAAACTCACCTGACAAACTAAAAATAGCTTCTTCTGCCGATTGAGACGCTTTAATCAGTTTAACCACTGCATCTATATTTTTTAAGGCAACAATAAAACCTTCAAGTAAATGCTCACGCGCTTTTGCTTTATCTAAATCAAACACGGTGCGGCGATATACCACTGTTTCGCGGTGCAGCAAGAACTGTTTAACAAGCTCACGTAAACTAAACACGCGTGGGCAGTTATCAAGAAGACCAAGCATCAAAATAGAAAGCGATGTTTGGAGCGTTGTGTTCTTATACAGTTGGTTTAAAACCACTTCTGGATTTTCTGAACGCTTCACTTCGATCACTAAACGCATACCGCGTCTATCAGATTCATCTCTAATATTAGAAATGCCTTCGATAACTTTTTCTTTTACAAGTTCGGCAATCTTAATAATCAATTCTGCTTTATTAACTTGGTACGGTAATTCCGTAATGATAATAGCAGGACCTTTTTTAGTTTCTTGAATTTCGGTTACTGCGCGCAACATAACGCTGCCACGGCCCGTTTTATACGCTTTGATAATTCCTGCACGTCCACAGATGATACCACCTGTTGGAAAATCTGGAGCAGGAATAAGATCCATAATTGCTTCGTCAGACAGTGTTTCGTCAGCAAGTAATGCAAGACACGCATCAATCACTTCACCCAAATTGTGAGGCGGAATGTTAGTTGCCATACCAACTGCGATACCTGAAGTACCGTTAATCAGTAAGTTTGGTAAACGGCTTGGTAAGATTACAGGTTCAACTGAAGAGTCATCATAGTTGGGTACAAACTGAACCGTATTTTTATCAATATCGGCTAAAATTTCTTGGCTGATTTTTTCCATACGAACTTCGGTGTAACGCATAGCAGCTGCGTTGTCACCATCGACAGAACCCCAGTTCCCTTGGCCATCAAGTAACGGGTAACGCTTTGCAAATTCTTGCACCATACCAATCATGGTATTGTACACCGCTTGGTCACCATGTGGATGGTATTTACCAAGAACGTCACCAACCACATGTACTGATTTTCTGTACGGTTTGTTATGGTGATATCCTAACTCATGCATAGCATAAAGTACGCGGCGATGTACCGGTTTAAGACCATCGCGCACGTCAGGAATGGCACGACTGACCACCACCGACATGGCATAATCTAAAAAGGAATTTTTTAACTCATCTTCAATCAGAACTGGTCTGGTTTTTGTTTGCAATTTTTGGTTTATGTCAGCCATACCCTGTACCCTTTGTTGATCTTAATTTTTTACGAGCCTACTCTCTTTTTTAACGTCGTTTAGAATAACCCGAATACCCTACAAAGACAAGTAAACACGGCCCAAACTCAAGAAGATTTGTAGCCCACAGCAATTTACAAGTTGCCACGCTTCTCTTATCATAAAGCAATAACTCCCTAACATAACCGGTAAAAAATTAATGAAATTAACTAAAGACCTCTTAAAATCTATTCCACCAGAACGAATTAGAAATTTTTCCATTATTGCGCATATCGATCATGGCAAATCAACCCTCGCCGATCGACTTCTAGAATTCACCGGTACCATTTCTACACGCAAAGGCGCCAACGTACAATTTTTGGATAAACTCCAAGTAGAAAAAGAACGCGGTATTACCGTTAAAGCACAAACTGCCTCTATGCTTTATACCTATAAAGGCCAAGACTATTTACTCAACTTGATTGACACCCCAGGCCACGTAGATTTCAGTTACGAAGTATCTCGATCACTCTACGCATGCCAAGGTGCACTCTTACTGGTTGATGCATGCCAAGGCGTACAAGCGCAGACTATGGCAAACTTCTATTTAGCGTTTGACCAAGATTTAACCATTGTCCCGGTGATTAACAAAATCGATATGGCTAATGCTGACATTCCACGCGTGACCCGAGAACTGGATACGCTCTTTGATTTTAAACCGGAATCTATTTTACTCGCTTCAGCTAAAGCAGGCCTTGGCATTACCGAAATTCTTGAAACTATCATCACTACTATCCCTGCTCCTAAAGCGCAAGCTGACAAACCACTTAAAGCATTACTGTTTGACTCCTGGTTTGACGAATACCGCGGCGTTATCTGTTTAGTGACTATAGAAGATGGCGAACTCAAAAAGGGTGACGATATCTCACTTGCCCAATGTGGTGGCAGATACGAAGTCTTAGAAATCGGTCTTATGTACCCAGAATTGACCCCTACTGACGCGCTCTATGCGGGCCAAGTAGGATACGTCATTACCGGTATGAAGACGGTTAAAGAAGCGCGTGTGGGCGATACAATATTCCATACAAAATATCCTGTTAAAGCACTGCCCGGTTTTAAATTAGCAAAGCCGATGGTGTTTGCTGGTATCTTCCCTATTGATAGTACCGAGTTTGAAATGCTGCGTGATGCGGTTGAAAAACTAACCCTTAACGATGCCAGTGTGTCGGTAGAAAAAAAATCTTCTCCTGCACTTGGTCTTGGATTTAGATGTGGCTTTTTGGGACTGCTCCACATGGACGTTTTTAAACAACGTCTGGAACAAGAATATAATATGTCCGTTATTGCTACCGCACCAAGCGTACGATACAAACTCACGCTTACTAATGGCGAAGAAAACGACATAGAAAACCCATCAGATTTCCCAGAGCGCAACTATATTCAAGAAATTAAAGAACCGATTATTGCGGCAACCATTATTGTTCCTACGGAGTTCTTGGGCAACATTATTACCTTATGCCAAAAGAAGCGTGGCGAACAAACCAATATGTCATACTTGGACGAAGGTCGTGTGATTCTTAAGTATCGTTTACCACTTAACGAAGTTGCTTCAGATTTTTATGATGAACTTAAATCACTCTCATCTGGTTACGCATCGCTTGATTATGAAGAAGCAGGCTATGAACCAGCCGATTTAGTTAAGATGGACATTTTACTTAATGGTAGAGCAATCGACGCTCTAGCGGTTATTATCCATAGAGAAAGCGCTCACCATGTAGGCCGTGGTATTGCAGAAAAGTTACGCGCCGTTATTCCACGCCAGTTGTTTGAAGTAGTTATTCAAGCAGCACTAGGATCTAACATTATTGCACGTGAACGTGTTGCGCCTTTGCGTAAGAACGTAACTGCAAAATGTTACGGTGGTGATATTAGTAGAAAACGCAAACTTCTTGAAAAGCAAAAAGAAGGTAAAAAGCGTATGAAGCAAGTTGGTAACGTAGAGATACCACAAGAAGCATTCTTGAGTGTTTTAAAGAAAGACTAAAACATCAACTCTCGTGTGATACAAAAAAAGGGGCTTTTAAAAGCCCCTTAATTCTTTCAGAATGTTCTAAATATCAAGCCTTAAAAAGGTCTAGATTTTTCTTTCTTATATGACACTGTCAGCGTATCAGAAGGATTTGCTGTAGCCATAGTTCCACCAGCAACGACAAATGATGAAACAGCACACTTCACTGCTGCGTTGCTAACACCTATACAACGCTTGAACAGTGATCCTTTTGAACTACCAGCAGCCATTAAAGCAAGAGAATAACTCACCAATGCCACACGAATCGAGAAACGAGCTGCTGCAAGAGCACATGCTTCTACACCATCCGCACGCACAGTTATTTTTTTCTCTGAAGCAGAGATAGTGCCTAAGCTCAATAACAGCGGTAATAAAAATAATTTCTTGTTCATAGTATATCTTTCATAAATTAATTAACAATTCCAATAGTAATTATAACATATTAAAAAAGTACGTAAAATGCCCTATTTAAGCTTAAAAAGCCTTGGTTGTTACTTTTTAAGAGCCGCTAGAAACTTTTCTAAATCAACGATTTTGCGCCTATTTTCTTCTTGAAGACTGGCAGTAGATAACCCTTGTGCATCAAAAGCAGTATTAGAATCTAAAGCCGTTGAAGGTTTTCCCATAAACGCTGCAAATGTTTGAACCCAAAGATCTTTCTGTTGTTCTTTATAACGAGCATCGAGCAAGTAAGCTTTTTTTAAAGCTAATTCAAGTGTTGCCATTTCATTAAGTTCAACTGTTGCAGCGTGACCTGGTTGAACGCTTTCTGATGCGTTTAAAGAAGACATGCCACACATACTCAATATGAAAAAAAGTCTTTTAGCCATATATCACCTTTTTAATTATGTTTATTATTATAGTAATTCTACTTGTGCTATTTAAAAAGCAATTTTAAGAGTATACCTATCTAAAAAACAAATCCAAGCGGCAAAAATAAGCTATTTTAGCCACTTTCTCTTAACCAAGCTCAAACAACCATACCGCCACACTCTTCTAATCATACTATTTCAAGCTTAATAATAATTTCTATTTGCAAACCATTTGTTTTTTTTAGCAAATAACCTATCCTTATAGATGAATGGAAGAGCGATTAAGCTCAATAGAGCTGGAGGTTATTATGAATAAAAAATTACTACTTATAGTGAGCCTTGGGCTTTCTATAAACCTTTATCCTTCAGCTAATAAATTTAGAAATATAGAACAACTTATACAAGACGCAGGTGTTGCAGCTGCGCGTAATGCAGAAGCTGCAAGAATTGCCCAACAACAAGCGTCACATTGTATGCCAAAAAAACCTGTACCATTTGGCAACATACGTACAGCAGATAGCATTGGCATTCAAGCGCCTCAAAAGCCAACGTTACGTCAACATATTAGTACTATGATTAAACGCCCTGCAAACCCAGGCCTATTGCCCGTAGTACAACCAGCAAAACCTGATCCCTTTAAAGCTTTTGTAAAACAACAAGCACAAGAACTTAAACAAGCTCAACTCATTGTTGAAGCTAAAAATGCTCAAAAATTTATAGCGATTGTAGAAGAAGCAGCTGCTCAACAGGCAGCAAAAGAAACCGGCGCTGTACAAGCTATAAAAACACGCACTCCTAACGCTACCAATAATGCTCTTGTACTGTATCGCCAGCCAAAAAATGTACAAGTACAACAACCAAGCTTAGTTCCTCAACAACCGCGTATACACGTACAAGCAACTGACATTACTCATCAAGTAAAATTACCAAAACAACCAATTTCAATCCCAGCCACTGGCGCGCAAGCAAAACCAATTACTATTCCCGTACTTCCACCTGCAACATCAACGCTGCCTAATCCAGGACAATCTACTGCACCACAAGCTGCTGCATTAGCATTGTTACCAAAAGGTAACGCTCTAGGAACGGTACAACCAACTACCACCATCAACCAGATTATCGAAGCTGCATACACACTACTTGAACAACCGGGTGCTGGACCAACTCTACGCGTATTTATCGATCTACAAACCCAACGTGTTGGTTTTGTATCAGGTGAAATAAAAACTGTGCTTACTAAAGATGCAAGCAAAGAATTTTGTAAAATATTCAAAAATACACCAAAACAATCATTTGCTTTAGAAATTACTCCCGGTCCTGCTCAACAAACAGGACAACGTCTTTTAACTATAGCGCCCCTTGATATCACACCTAACGCACTCAGAACTATGGAAGCACAACTTGCTCGCTTAGAAATAGCTGCAGAAGAAGGCCTCACAGAAGGCGCACTACAACGCATGGAACGACATTTAGAATTAGCAGCAGAAGAACAACAAGTCGCAAGACCTACTCAAGCTCTAGAAGCTGCTCAAGCAGAACAAGCAGTTGTTGCAGAAGAAGTTGCTACACAAAGAGCGATAGAAAGAATGGAAGCACGCATAGAACAAGGCGCAGCAGAAGAACAACAAGCAGCAAGACCTGCTGAAAATCAAACTACCAGCTTTTTTAGTAAGATGTTTACTACATTAAAAACCATGCAAGAAAGAGCAAAAGAAACTCTTCAAGCAGCAAAAAGAAATGTTTTTGAAAGATTTGCAAACTGGCGCGCAACAAGAAATGGTACGCAAACAACACCTCGCACTCCAGGCGTACGCCCTGCTCCTGCAGCGCAAGCAGAAGGCAGAATTATACCTAATCGTCTAACAACTAACCAAAGAGCAAATCGATTAGGTGTCGCACATGCTGTGCATACTGATCAGCCTACAAGAACTTTAACGGCGTCTACAGCTATCCCTAGACCTCGCGTTGCAACAGTTCCTGATCCTCTTATTACTGATGGCCCAGAAGAAGACATGATGCTTGACGACGACACAACATACACACCAGCAGCAACCTCTTCAATTCCCTTACGCACAAAACCATTAATGCATGTCACCAACCCACATAAACGAGATTTAGTGCGTCCATCTGCTACAAAATCATCAACAACTCCTGAAGCAACCCCAGCTCCTGCTACTACCACCCCTGCTGTTACACCAGCTGTAACAGCTACTCCAAAACCTGCTACTAAAAAAGCAGAAAAACCTACTAGTAATCAAAAACCACGCAAACCACGCGCTAAATCTTCTGGTACTTCTACAAGTCCCGTAACTGGTGGCGTTGATAACACCCAAAAAAATAGTTCCGATGCAAGTGCTGCTGCTCCTGCTGATCAACAAGGCGGACAAGCATACCCACAACCAGCACCATTTAGAGATGGATCATCAAACGGTTACCGTCAGCCAGAACGTGCACAATCATACGCTGTAAAAATAGATAACAAACCAATGCAAAGTTCTGCATATGGTTCTACTGGAACAAGTGATACAAAAATAACATCTGGTGGTGATAACGTAAAAATGGATAAAAAGCCGAGCGCATCAAGCATCATTACTGCTCCAAGCAGCAACCAACAATCAGAACAAGTTGCTGTACGCCGCACCCCTACCATTAGAAACATGCCAACTGCACCTACACCGAGTTATACTAAAGATGTTGTTGACCGCACGCCGTATAAATTAACACAACCAGAAGCTCCAAAAAATCAAACAGAAAACAAAACTAATCAGACTACTGAACCAACAAGTTGGTATACCTCTGCTCTTGAACAGATAAAAAACTTCTTTAGATGGATAACTGGTTCATAAAACTATTGCTTGTACGGATAAAGTTCCGTAAAGTAAGACCACTATGAATACTGAAAATAAAGAAAATAACAGCCTCGATCTTACGTTTACTGGTAACATCTTTTTGTTCTACGCGTTCGACCTTGGTGACGATATTGCACTCAACAAAATCCGCGAAGCTAACATCGTTAAAATATCAAACCGAACCTGGCCAAAATACTTCAAACATTACCACGTTCCTCTTAGCCTTGATATTCCCGTTCCAAAAAACACAGTCAAAGCATTACGAGCAAACTTGCACCACTTTGGCGCACTCTCACTCCTGTATAAAATTCCATTCAAAGGCACGCTGGCCGAATTACGTAGCAAACTCCTAAAACTGGACAGCCACTACCAACAGCACAGCGTGGACGATGCATACAGTATCTATAAAAAAATTAAACCGTGCATCAGCCAAGCAAAGTTTTTCCACCATATGACGTCGCACCCTATGATCCACGTAAACCCTCAACAAAACCTTGAAGGTGCACAACTGATCGAACGATTTGGCAGCATTATCGCATCGACCCTACGCTTTGAGATGAGTAACATATCATCGTTCCAAAAGAACGAAATCTTACAATCAACCACAGGCTATTACCGCGAAGACGTGGTTATTATCGATACCGAAGCATCGTTTATCTACGATGCAGAACCGTACGAACTGTTAGACTTTTTTGAACTTGCGTTAATTCAGCAACTTGAACTGCAGTACTTTGACAAACTGCTCGATAAAAAATTGGACGCTGTATACGGACAAGCAACACAAAAAGTATCGCTGTACAACTATCTACCGTTTGTTGGAACGCTCTACGATCCGCTCAGCGAGCTGACAAAACTTAAAGTAGATATTTCAGTTATTACTGAACGACTTGATAACAGTATTAGATTAATGGGTGAAGCTTACTATTCTGAAATTTATAGTCTGCTTATTAAAAAGTTAGAAGTAGAAAGCTGGCGATCATCAGTTGATAAAAAACTTACGATTGTTCACGATGTGCGTTCTATCTATCAAAGTAAAATTAACACCGTCCGCGAAGATATGCTTTCGGTGTTAATTATTATGCTAATTATGATCGAAGTATTGATCGGTATTTTAAAATAACTACTGAGCAACAATCACTTTTGCTACGCGTAATACTGAGCCTTTGTGCATAAAGCCTCGTTCCATAACATCTACAATCTCACCTGATTGATGTTCTTTAGAAGGAATCTGCGTAACAGCTTCGTGCAAGGTTGCATCAAAGCGCTGTACATCTTCCATAGGCATTACGTCAAACGTACGTAGAAATTGATACAAAGATTTATGGATAAGTTCAAACCCTGCAAGCCACTGTTGAAGCTCAGGGTTATTATTTTTTTTAGACTCTTCAAGGGCACGGTCAAAATTATCAACCACATTAAGCAATCCCAACAAGACATCCATGCGTGCTTTATCCATCCAAAGAACACGATCTTTTTCTACGCGTACTTTGTAATTCTGAAAATCAGCACCCAGTCTGACAAACTTATCTTTTAAGATGCGTAAATCCGCATCACAGTAATTAGTTTGCTCTTGAGCCGCCGCTTGCTCTTCTTGCGTTTCTGCTGCTTCTTGTGCTTCGTTTTTATCTTTACCAAAAAACATAGATCTTCTTTCTGTTATATATTTTTTTTATTTTTATTTATAAGCAATCCTAGAAAAAACCAGTATAACAAAGGACTTTTCCAAGACAAGTCAGCTTTTTAAAAGTGAATTAACTAATATCTTTACTTTTGAGCTCAAATTTTTTAGTCCTAAGATATCGTTTATTCACCCCTTAAAAAAGGAAGTATGCATGAAGAGATCTATTTCTTCGATGATGTTACTTGCGACACTGCTGTTGTCGCCCGCTGTACTCTATAGTAGTAGCCAAAAGTTCTTCTACCGTGCAGGACCCTATGAAACGGAACCCCGTTTCGAGCGTAACTGTTTAAGCACCTTCAAAGCCGATGTTTGGGGTGGTACGAGTAAAAAGGGCTATAATGGCAGCGGAGAC
>CAZSHB010000001.1:25995-54758 GCA_964606885.1 uncultured Pseudomonadota bacterium
ACTGACATCTTAAATATCTATGGCTATGCAGACGCACAAGCATGGGCTGTTGGCGGCGTTCTTGACCCAGCATCATCTCAATATAACGCGGACCTTGCAGCGCTTCTTATCGCTCCACCAAATCCAAGTGGCACTTTTGCTCAACTTAAATACACAGGTAAGTTCACCTTTATCCAAGGCGATCTTTACTGGGCACAAAACTTTTCTAAAGGCTTCTTTTTTGACATCAACCTTCCTATTCAACGCTTGACCATGGAAGACATTGGTTACGTTGATGAAACAAGTGCTTCTAACGCAGGTTCAGTAGCATGGAGAACTGTTAAAGCAAACCTCGATGATATTTATGCACAATACGGACTAAGCGCTGGTACCTATAAACACACTGGTCTTGGTGATATGCGAATTATGGGTGGTTGGACTATTAACCATGAAGATATGCAAAATATCGATTTCTTTGATGCAACTATCAAAATTGGTGTATCGATTCCAACTGCAAAAAAGAAAAGCATTTCACAAATCTTCTCAGTTCCTGGTGGTTACAATGGCCACGTAGGTGTTCCTATCACGTTTGATATGGCACTTGGTATGTACGAATGGTTTACGTTTGGTGCACACATTGAAGGCATGTTCTTCAATAAAAAGACCCAAGCTATGAGCATGTACACCTCTACTCAACAATCAGGTCCAGTAAAGTTACTTTCAGGCCAAGCTAAGGTTGATATGGGTTCACTCTGGGATATCGGTGTGTATGCTAAAGCTGACCACATCTTTAAAGGTCTCTCTTTCCTCTTTGGATACACCTACTCAAGCAAAGGTAGCGATACTTTAACTCCAGAAAACACAGCCATCTTCCCTACTGCGGCTGTAAACAGCGATCCATCATTACAAGGTTGGAAGCGTCAAGATATCAACATCCGTGCTGAATATGACTTTGCACAAGAAGGCAGACGTTACAACCCAATCATTGGTGTTTGTTACAACATGCCGGTTGCTGGTAAGTACATTTTCAAAACATGGACTGTAGGCGGCGACGTTGCTGTTAATGTTACTTGGGATTTTTAATAATCTTGTAAAAAAAGAAAGACTAGTATGAAAAATTATAGCCAACACACACGCGTGTTATTAGCAATCAGTTTGCTAATAACTCCTGTCGCTCACGCGATCATTGGGCCGGTACTTACCACCGGCAGTGGTAGCACAACCGTTACATTTCCACAATCCGTACAGGCAAACGATTTTCACAAACCTTCTGGTACTTGGATTGCAGCCTTAGCAAGCGGTGCAGGCGACAACTCTATCGTTTATGCAACACGTGCATCATCTCCTGATACTCTACCTACTTTTACCGGTATTGCAGGCAGCACAATCTTAAGTAATAACACCATAGGTAAATTAGCGGTTATTCAAAATCCGGCTAATCGAGCAAGCTTTACAACTGCTTATATTGTAACAACATCAGCTTCGTCCGCAGGAACGATATGCGTTTTAACTGCAACAGCACAAAACAACAATCCTCAATTAGCTGTTCTTAACGATGCAACTAACACTACTGTTACTGGTAAAATTTTATCATTAACAGGTGGTGTTTCTAACAGTATTGGTTGTGCATTTGCTGCTGTTAAAACAAACGGTGCTACAACTAACTTTGCTGCTGGTGCAAGCGATGCGCTCAGAATCGCTAAGATTGACGCAACAACCCTTGCTCTAGTTACCTCATATACACCTGTTGCCGCAACAGCTGCACAAGCTGTATTTGCTGCTGCAGGTAACGCAACAGCTACGGGCAGTACTCCAGCGCTCGTATACGATGAAATACTTGGCAGATTATATGTAGGTCTTAATCAAATAGTATCTGGTGCTACCAACGCTAATGCTGCTACCAGTGTTGCTATGTATTCAGTAGATTCTTCTACTCCAGCACTTACTAATCTTCCTATGTCAGGTACTTCTACTACAACTGGAGGCGCTCTTTTAGCTACTGTATTTACTTCTTCACAAATTGTGGGTGTAACTGCAGCTAGTGGATCTGGAGCTCAAACGCTCTCAGTTACTAAATTAGGTATTATGCATACTTCAACAACGCCTGTCCCTGTTGCGGATATCACTAGTACTCCAGCAACTACCGGGTATGCTTACTTAATTGTAAACGGTGGTAATGGTGCTACATCTGCAACTGGCAACCTCGTCTATGCGTTACCTCTTGTAGTTAACAATGGAACAGCGCTCAACAATGGTAAACTTGCAGACGTTACAACTCAAACAACCTATAAATTTGATACTCCTGCTTCTGCTGCAAACAAGCTGTATACCAACTCCAGCGTACAGGCTATTGTAGGTAACGGTACACTTCCAATGGCTGCATCAAGTGCTGTCTATAATATGTGGGTTGATGGCGATGCTGTCTATTGCTCAATTAATAACCAATCATCAGTAACTAACTGTCCAGGTGTATGGAAATCACAAGCACTCTTTGATCAATATGGCGCTATTGCCTATTGGACAGATTGGGAAAAAGTAACACCTTCAACCTTTCCTATTACAAGTGATTATGACACAAGTGTTGGTTATTTTGCTGTTGATTCCTATACAGGACAAATTTGGGCTCAAGCAGGAAACACACTAAACCGAGTTTATCTAACAGCTTGGAACAACAGCACTACAGCAACTGCTGGTCTTGTTGGATTCTTGAATAGCAACTTAAGCAGTGGTTGTTTCTCTGTTCTTGATATGAACTCTTCAACTACTGGTTGGGGTGCAAATAACGCTATTCGTATGGCATTGTTTGGTGGTTTAAACACGGTGTGCTTTGCTATGACAGGCTCAGCTGTTTATCGCGTAACAGGTACACCGCCACTTACTTTTGCTAACGGTGCTTTATCATCATTAACCAGCACCGCAACAACCGTATTAACAACTGCATATCTTGATACCTTAGCTGACTATTCATCAACCAGCACTAACATTGGTTTAGTAACTACCGGGCTTCCTGGTCGTGTAAATTGTCTTGGTTACTCTGGCTGGTCTGCAAACAACGCATCAAATAGCACACCTGCATTCTTCTTAGCTGGTATTCAACCACAAGATGATGCTGATGGCGGTCTGTATGCGTATGCAACTTCTGCAGGTCGTGGCTTCAATCCAACAACACAGATCAGCGATCTTAAAAATGGATTCTTTGCTACTTCAAACAGCAACAGCTGGCAAGAACTATCAAACGTAGCTGGTACTCCAGTTAAGATCATGTCTCGTGGTGGTGCATTGTATGTGTTAAGTCAAAGTGTAAGTGCTGATGGTGCGCGTACTGACTACATCTTCCGTGCAACATTAACTGATACCGTAACCAACTTGAACAACTCATTCTTAGCGATTGCAACAAGTGGCGTTGCTCCATCAGGCAGCAACTCATCACTTGCAACTGCAACACGCTTCTATGACTTCATGATTACTTCAACAGTTGGTGGTACAACAGCAGTACCTACTGGTTGTGAACAGTTAATGGTACTTACTAACGACGGTATCTACACTACAACATGCGCAGATGGAACACAAAAAGACTACGGTACATCAACAACATCACTTACTCTACAATTGAATGCTGGTTGGGTACAAATAAGCGGTTCTGATACTTACATCGAAATGATGACAAGTTCTCCAGATCGCCAACGTAATCCAAAAACCTTCTGGTCTTCAAGCTTTGTACCAAATGCAACAACACCGTATTACAACAGCCAAGTAATGGCACAAATGAACTCAAACTACACAGGTTTTAGCGGTACATTCGGTATAAACCCATCAGAAAGCAAAGCTGGTGTATGGAACAGTGATTCAACAACAATATTTGCTAAACTACCATTGCTACGCAACATCTACTCAGATGGCAGCCGTCGCTTTGTGGTCTATGCAAATGACGTTACCCAACATACATTAGCAGCTCTACCATACAACGTAGGCAGCGACAACTGGAACGTAACTGATCCGCAAGCTCCAATTAGCAGCAGCGCATTGAGTGCTGTTACTGCCTACTATTGGATCGCACAAATCGGTTCAACTGGTAAGTTAATGGTTGGTACTAACAACGGGGTTGTTTCTCTAGAATAACCTTACGGTTTGTATAACCTAAGATAAAAGAAAATGGAGCAGGTCTAATTGATCTGCTCCATTTTCTTTTTAATACGATCTAACACAATTTTTATACACCCTACATGATCATCATGTACACCATCAGTCAATTCATACACTCGTCGTTCTAACGAACTAATTAAAGCTACTAAACTTTTTCTATCTTCTACGGCAGTAGTATGTTTTTCACACAGCACATCAACCAATGTACTAATATCAAGCAATCGCTGTGTGCATACAACCAAATGTTCTTTATGCCATGCTGTATACTTTCCATTAATAGGTTCAACTGCTTGAGCCTCGCTCCACAGAGCCATTAAAAGACCACGCAACGATGTAATAGGAGAAAGCGGATACGGATTAGCAAAAAAAACAGCCACATAGGCAGGATCAAAAGGCGCCGTTGCTACCACTCGGTGTATACTCACCGTTGATAACAAGAACAGCAGCGTATAACGTAGCTTCATAACCTCCCTTTCTTTGACCCATAAGCTTTTTCTGCTGCTTTTAGTATGCAAAAAATCTTTTCTAATTGTCAATAAAGGGATTTATTAAGCTTAATTATCTTGAGGGGCAAGTGGACCAGTAGGCTGAGACGGAAATGGTATAACAATCTTTTTATGTGTCGCTCCTGCCAATAACGCTTTTGTCTGAGTATGTTTTTTTCTCTTCACGCCTTTATAGCAAGATTCTTCAAGCTTACATGTTGAATCTTTACGACGACAATGCGTAATCAATTGACCTTGTTGTCTAAAACAGATACCACACTTACATGCATACGGTTTTTCACCCGTATGGATACGTCTATGATTGCTTAACGTTTTTGATTCTGTAAAACAGTCCCCACAAAAAGTACACGTAAAAGGCTTTTCACCCGTATGTTTTCGTTGATGAACAGCAAGATTTGTATAGACACGTCCATTACAAAGCCCATCATAACATCTATACTTTTCAACTTCAGAAGAGTGCATATCATGCACAGTAAACATATGACACGCTAACAAACCAATCGATCTAAAATTTTTATCACAACCCTGCACATCACACTCTTGTCGGACATCGCGCGCCTTAGATGCTGCACCAAGATAAGAACTACTCAGTAAGACAAGCATTATTAACAACTTTTCCATAACTATTCTTTCTTGTAAAAATATAAAAAAAGAGGAGCCTTTTACAGCTCCCACTTATGTATCTTATTATTGTTTAAAAAGGCAAGTCATCTTGGAATGGTGGCTCATCTTTAAACGCTGCTGGTTGTGGTGCAGCTTTAACTGTACGTGGTGCTACTGCTTTAGCTGCTCCACCTTGTGCACGACTTTTAATTTCATCAAGTTGCGACATCAATTCACGTTCCACATCGTTACGCGGTTCAATGCTTTGATCAGCAGAGTCTGCTTGGTTATCACCCGATCCGCTTGTTAAAAACACAACGCGGTCTGCAACAATAGAATGCTTACTACGGTTTTTACCTTCTGCATCTTGCCATGTATCAAGCTTCAAACGTCCTTCAATAAGAACTTGACGCCCTTTTGCTAAATACTGGTTACAACTATCAGCTTGCGGTCCCCACACATCAACGTCTACGTAGCACACTTCTTGTACCATATCGCCAGACTGTCTGTTTTTAAACTGACGGTTTGATGCAATACCAAGACGGCATACGTTTTGTCCTGGTGCTAACTGCTTAAAATCTGGGTCGCGGGTTAAATTTCCCACGATGATAATTCTATTAAATCCTGCCATGTGCATTATCCCTTTTGGAAGTTATCACGTATATCATCTGCTATTACACAGTACGCGATCTGTTGTTTTTCAAATTCTTTTGTCAAATCACTAAGGTTCGTACAATAATCAAGCCATTCTGACGGCTTTGCTTTGGCAAAAAAACTATCTGCCGGCGTTGTGATAATTTCTCGCAACTTAGTAATGATCTGTTCTTGCAGCTCTGCTAAAGATGCTATCATACGTGATGTTTGCGTCAATAACGCTTCCAACTCTTCTGCCGATTCTTGCTTTAATTGAGAAAAACTTTTTTTTGTTTTAGTTACTTTTTCTTTTACAAACGCCGGTACAGCCTGACAACTACCAACTATCAACAGCGCTACTAAGCACGCTCTAACCATTGCATATATCCTTCATATCCATACAACATCCACGACACTGTCATAAAGTACAGGGTTATGGCAAAAAGCAAAGAGTATAGCGCTTCAACATACCAACCAACCAAAGGTGCTAACAGTACATACGCTACCAAAATTGATAACCACAAAGTAGCAAGTTTTGCACTCCGTAGAGGATGCACCACAAACAGCGGATTATAGAATCGCATAACCGCCACACCCACTATTAACGACAGCTCACGAATCATAACCAGACCAAAAAACCAACGCGGGATACTGACTGTGTAAGATGAATACGCCAACGCCCCCAGTGTTGCCATGAACAAGCATTTATCTGCAAGCGGGTCTAAATAAGCACCTAAGACCGTTTCTTGTTGCAATAAGCGGGCAGTCAAACCATCAAGCCAATCAGTTATGGCTGCAACCAAAAATAAGCCCGCTGCCCATACCACTTGGTACGTGCTGATGGCCCACACAATAAAGGGAATTAATAAAAAACGTAGACCAGTTAAAAGTAAGGGCAACATAGATATCCTTTTGGTAATAAAGTTCAAATCTACCAATAGGCTTAACTTTTGCAAAAATAAGCCACGCATAATATTTCTCTTGAAAGTGCTTTCCTAGTCAGGATATCATGGTAGTAATATATGCTCATAAACCATTAAAGGAGGTTATTATGAACAAGCGTATTATATTACTGGCCCTAGTAAGCACAATCGGCTACACATATACGGCTCAAAATAAAAAGATTCCAAAAAAATCATTAGCAACCTCTACTCTTGTCATGGATCAACGCCTACAACCACTAGTACAGATTCCGCCCTTTACCAATATTGCTATAGGTCGACCAATCGAATCTGAAGACCTTGCTCTTCTTGATCTTAGTAAGCCTCTCAACGCAGCTGCATTAAAAAAAGATTTTCAATCACTTGTTACGCAATACAAAGCAGCAAAAACATGGACAGAAATAGCCCCTCTTATGACCCAGATGTTTAATATTAAAATGCAGTATGCTTTTTCACAATTAAGCAAACAAGATCAAGCAACAATAAGATCACATTTACCAGCAATAAAAGATCTTAGAGATAAATATACTACAGCATCGATAAACTATTTTAAGGCAACGAACAAGATTACCAATATTTTTAATGACGCTAAAAACTAAAAATTGTAAGAAGGAAGTTATTATGAACAAGCGTATTATATTACTAGCTCTAGTAAGCACAATCGGCTACACACATGCTGGCTTAAGACTGACAGGTCCATTAGCAATATCCGCGCCATCCGAATTTTCAACTATTAAAATGACTCGTAAAGTAATGCCTATGGACCTTTTGTATCTTAATCTTAGAGGTCAAGACATAGATAGCGATACACTAAAAAGACAATTTACTACCCTTTCAAAAAGTCTACGCACTACAAAAATGGGTCCTGCAAAAGGCAAAATTTTAACAGAAATGCAAAAAGTTAAAATGCTCTATGCCTTTCTACAATTAAGCATGGATAACCAAATGCACATTCAAGGTTTATTGAATGGTCTTGAACAAGCGCAACAAAGGTACAAACAAGCAGAAGATCACTTTAACAAAATTATAGCACATGCATCTAACACCACAGTAACCGATGCTGCAAGTGCTGCACTCACTCGTGCTTCTACCATGTTTGCAAACAACAAATTTGTTCTACAGATTACTAATATCTTTAACACAGCCATGGCTCAACAATAGTAGGCGTTTGTATGAAAAAATTACTTATAAGTATGCTTCTGCTCAGTAGCTGCATATTACAAGCACAACAAGATACACAAGAACAACCGCGCAAACATGCTCGCCGTTATGCACTAGCGCCTGACCCAAAAGATAATTACCATTATAATGCCTATAAAGATGTGTCAGAAGAAGCTGTAACACAGGCAGCACCAAGCAAAAAGCAGGCGCCTACAGAAGTACAAAAGAACAGTGCTCCTACTGGAACACTAAAACGATTTAGTTTATTTGGATAAATATGAAAAAATTAATAATTATTACCGCGCTTCTAGGGACCACCTATAACGTACACGCTTCACGACCGATCAACGCTAGCCAACAACCTACGTGGACACAAGAACATCGCGCATTACTTGCCATATTAAAAGACCATGACATCACGCTACAAGAACGAATAATCAAGTTAGAAGGATTAAAACGCAGGGTCCGTCATCAGGATATACGTGAAAGTATTGATACATGGATAGGAAACACAGAACTAAGAATTGCCGCAGCCAGACGACAAGGGCAAGGCAATGTACCTACGGACTGTCGCTAAGAAATGGAGAACGTTATGATGAAAAAATTACTACTACTTACAGCACTAACAACTACCTGTAACACATATACCGCAACGATGGAACGCGAAAGTATCAATTATGGAGATCTTTATGCAGATTATCCTGATATGACTATAAAAGATGATGGTTATTATTACTCAGCACCAGCAAATCAAAAAATCCCTGGAGTCACAAGTAACGACTTAAAAAGAATTCGCGATTCTTTAATCCAAAGAGTGTACATCCTGTATAAAGATAAAAGAGAAAAAAATACACTATTATTATTACAGCGCACCATTAAAGATTTAAACGATCGTATTAAAGCAATAGAAAAAGAAGAAGCCCAAGCACTACTATTACTGCAAAATAAATATGGATTTAACTAAAATAATTCCATAGAACATGGAGAACGTTATGATGAAAAAATTAGTATTACTTACAGCACTGACAACTATTACCAGCACCACATATACTATAAGTTGGGGTGAATTCTGGAGCGGCGTAGATGCATTTTTAATGGGTTATGGTACTACAAAAGCATATGGCCCTGGTGCATCACGCGTAAAACTCAAAACAAATAATGGCAAGTACAATCAACAAGCTTCAGTAAGCAGTCAATTTAGTGATGCCATGGCTAAACAGCTCTGTTCTACCGAATGTACAAACAAGTATTCAATAACATGCGCTTCATGTAAAAAAGTCTTAAACATGCAAATTAATACCTTTTTAAATAACCCTACAAATAAAAATGCTTGTATTAGTGCTTGTAAAACCTATACCGATCTATCAACAGAAAGTGCCTGTACGGATATTTGTAATAGAGAGTAAAAATAACTGCGTTTACTAACAGGGCTGCCTGTTACAATGCTCAGTCCGTCAAAGCCCACGAGGCTCACGACGAGAAAAAAGCCAAAGACCTTAAAATCTTTGGCTTTTATTTTTTTATTTTAAGATAACCCCAGAACCAACACATAAACCATTTTTATAAAAAACAGCAAACTGTCCTGGTGCAATCCCCTGGTCCCTGTCTGGCAACTGAACTGTTACTGTACCGTCAGCTAACGGCGTTACTAATGCTGTATATTTTTGCGCACCATGCCTAATTTTCACGTCAAGCTCACATACACGCTCAACGGCGTCTACCCATGCTAGTTGATGCACTATAAACGTATCCCGTTGTTTATCATCAGCATGATACTCTTTAGAAATAAAGACGGTGTTAGTAGCTGGATTTTTAGCAACCACATACCACGGTCCACCCGCTAAACCAAGACCTTGACGTTGGCCTAGTGTATAAAACCAAAAACCTTCATGCGTGCCCATAACAGCACCCGTTTCTGCTTCTATCAACTGGCCCTCTTTGGTACCCACATGCTCTTTGATAAAGTCTCTAAATTTAATTTTACCCAAAAAGCATAATCCTTGGCTGTCTTTGCGGTCTTTGTTAACCACATCAAACTCATGAGCTAATGCACGCACTTCCAGTTTGGTAAGATCAGCTAAGGGAAAGAGTAACCAAGCAAGCTGCTCTTGCGATAAACGGGCAAGAAAATAGGTTTGGTCTTTAATAGCATCTGGCGTTTGTTGTAAATAGTAACGACCATTTTTGCAAACTACGCCCGCATAATGACCAGTGGCTATTTTATCAAAATCGCGCCCTTGTAAGAATTCTAAAAACGCGCCGCATTTAATAAACGTATTACACATAATATCGGGGTTAGGCGTATTACCTTTGGTAATTTCGTCTATGGTGTATCCAATAACCCGTTCCTTATAAGCCTGTTGCAAAGGTACAATTTCTAAAGGTACGGCAAACTGCTCACATACTTTCTTAACGTAGACAAGATCGTCCTCCCAGGGACATGTACCCAAAAAAGACAGCTCATCTTCTAGCCATATTTTAAGGTAAAAAGCGGTTACTTGATGCCCCTCTTTAACCAAACGTGCTAAAGCCACGGTGCTATCAACCCCGCCAGAAAGTAACATGGCAATTTTCATAGGTATCTATATTTCCAGATTTTTTTAAAGATAATTTTTAAGCTCAACAAGCTTACCATACACACTCTAGAGCAGCTATCTGTTCAATGACGCGGCTAAAATGCTTTATAATAAAGCTTATTATGATAATTATACTATGTTAAAAAGGGATCTACAAATGAACAAAAAAATAATACTATTTTTGTAGCAAACTCTTAAAAAGGCTTTCGGTAAAGAAAGCCTTTTTTGTTGTTTTTATCTTGAGTTTCTTAGTTGTTGAGATAGGCTAGCGGCGTTTTTTTAAAACCTTTACAGAAAGTACAACGCATGAATACATCAAAGCGTTTTTTAGTTGCCCTTCCGTTGTTTTTACTCAGTTCAACACACGCAAAAACACCCAACCTGCCCGATGGATTAGATCCAGCAGATGATGAAGCTCAAGTATATGAAATTTATCGCCAAGCATCTGATCGCTCAACAACGCCTGCACCAATTCCCAAAACAACTCAAACATCTGCACAGGTAGCAGCACAAAAAACTGCTCAACAACAATTACAAGAAGCTGCACAACGTCGACAAGCTGAAGAACGCGCAGCAGAATGGGACAAAAGAGAACAATTAGCAGCACAACAATATGCAGCACAACAAGCACGTTTAAAAGCTGAACAAACGCTCAAAACAGAGCAAGAAGCTTTAGATGCATTAGAAAAAGCAAAACGTAGCAATACCTGGTGGGCTACAGGAGAAGCTGGCGTAGCTGTTTTAGTTATGGGAACTGCTATTGCATCAGAAGTATACGACAAAAGTATTAAAGCGACTATTGCTGTTATTGCCGTTAGTGGCGGTCTTGCAATAGATTTCGTGCGCCGCTATAGAAATGGCAAACAACTAAAAACAGAAATTGCTGACCAAAAAGCTGTTGTTGCAGAACTTAAAGAATCTCAACAACACTAAGCCTTACATATTTACAAATAAAAAAGCCCTCTGGAAACCGAGGGCTTTTTTATTTGTATAAAAAACTATTTTAGTTGTACGATTTATTTTTCTTGAAGCAACTGAATAATCGTTTGATATCTTGCAATGTCCCTATTAATTATTTCCACAAATTTTCGATCTCCATGCCCATGATAATGCTGTACCTGTACATTTTGTTTACTCAATTTTAACCTACTCTGAGCTAATTGAAGTGATGTATCACCGCAACATACAATATCTTTACATGCTCCATGTGTAAGTAAAAAAGCAACCATATCTACTCGTCCAGAACCAACAGCAGCCCATAACGCTGTACTAGAATTTGCATCATGCTGATAATTAACATCAGCACCAGCACATAATAATAAAGTAGCCACCTTAATCAAACCTTGGCCAGCAGCAAGAGTAAGCAAAGAACAAGATTTATGTACTTCTTGAGCATCAGCAGCTCCACAATCAAAAAGCATTTTTGCTATACGTGCCTTTTCATGTGGTTTCTCCCCCACAGAAAATCGATGTTCTAGAGTTCGATACAAAAGAGAACATCCATCTGCATCTTTATAGTGAGGATCCGCACCATGTTGTAATAAAAATTGAACAGCATCTGCTCTTGCAAACTTTGCTGCACCATATAATGGTGGTGTTTCAAAATATCGACCACGGCTTACATCTGATGCACCCGCATTAACACGAGCACCAGCCCTTACTAATGCTTTAAGCACTCCAAGTGTGTCACCGTCCTCTTGTGGATCTGCTTCTGCTGCTACATGCAAAGGTGTAAGGCCCCACCAACAATTTGGATAAAACTTCCCCGGACGAGCACCTGCAGCAACCAAAGCTTCTACCATTGCACCACTTCTTGCATCATGAAGAGGAGGAGGACAATCATCATACGTATTAAGCAATCTTTCTAAGTCTTCTGGACACAGCCCTTCTAACAATCCCTGTACCGTTGCAACATCATCGTTTTCTACAGCAACATCAAGCCGGTCTCTACGTGCATTAAAACAGTCTCCAAGTGGGTGGCGCGCCGATGTAAAAAGCATCGAATAACTCAACAACATTAAAACCAGCAATCTATATTTCATACACCCCTCTGATTATTGTATTGCACAAGCACTCTTCTTAGGCCCACGGATAACATCACGCACATGCTTACGTCTCTCTTTTGCCAACTGTAATTCTTGTGCAGTTTGTTCGGCAAATACCATTCGCACTTCACCTGAACGGCGAGGCATTTTCGATCCATTTCTAAACAAAGTATCAAGCACTTGTTCATTTCTTGCTGTTATTTTCTTATCTCTTTCTGTATCTTCTACAGCATAATACCCTACATCAATAGGTCTTTTCCCTTGATCATTTTTCATATTCAAACTAGCACCATATACCAACAACACCTGTAATGCCGTTACATCTTTTTGCTCTACAGCAGCATGTTGTGGTGTGCTACCATCACAAAGACGCACGTTGGGAGATATACCAAAATCTAACAGTGCTTGGAGTACTGCTGTAGTTCTGACAGGTTCATCACATTCTTTGTAAAATCTATTTTCCTCAGACCACTCAAGACTATGCTGACGCATAGCAACTGCGCAGGGTAAAAAATGTCCCAAAAAATCTACTTTTCTCCAATCTTTTTTACTCATGCTCTGCAATAACACCTGTACCCTACCAAGATCATCCCCCTTAATAGCATCAAGAAGCAGGGTCCCTATTGCATGTCGCCACTTTGGGTTACTTTTATATCTTTCTATAACTACTGATAACTTTTCTGGCGAACTTTCTGGTTGCCCTGCTGGCGACTCTCCCCACACAGGTTTACTGAGTGCTTCTTTCATATCCCAATACTTTTGTGGATAACTTTGTAACCCCTTTAAACCACACCCTGGTCTGCACGCATCTATTTCAAGAAATCCAAACCCCACTACTAGCAGCAAAAATATCTTTTTGATCATCTTTTTTCCTTTTTGTAACTATCAATTATGTTATTTTTTCTTTACCGCAGTTGATTTCATTTTAAACTTCCATCCTAACTCAGCTGCTTTTTCACGAATAGTTTTGTCCTTTAAAAAAGGATTTTCATTTGGATATACTTGATCAAGATTAGCACCATAAGACACTAAGCTACGCACCGCATGATCATATTTCTCCGTAAGGGCCACATACAACGGATATACATCACCCTTACAAGGCGCATTTGGATCAACGCCAGCCTCCAAAAAAAGATCTATTGCGCTATCATTACGGCTAAGCTTTATGAGATTATAAAGCGCCGACCTCCCCAACTTATTTTGTTGATTAAGAAAGTTAGACCATGCTTCGGGAGTTTTACATGCTGCTCGTGCAGAGGCTAATACATACTGTGTAATAGTAGGATGAGTACAAATACCAATACTATGCAAAAGGGTATCACCATCTTTGTTTACTACTTGCCATGGATCAAAACGCTTTTCCTTATAACGCGAGAATGCAACAAAACACCCTGCACTGATTGCATTTGCTATGTCTGCTGATTTATGCACCTCACAAGATTGTTGACCAAATCTATCCATACCTCCTCTACATGAAGATTCAGCAGAAAGACGCGCTTTATGAAGTGCAAGACTTGCATCCAGCAGCGCACCGCCCTCTATACTACTTGCGCGTATCTCAAAAAACCCTAGTCCTATAATCAATAACAAAAACATCTTTTTAATCATATCTTTCCCCTTTTATATCTGCGACTAAACGCATAATGACTTTACCGCAGCTTATGGTAAACTAGCAGCTGCATTCTTTCAATTAAAAAGGCCCTTTGTATGAATACCTTAGACGCGTTAAAACAACAGTTTTCTTCTTTTATAGCCTCACTGAGCGATACCCCTATACGCACAGATTGGACGCTTAATACTGACGACCAAAAACAACAATTTGGGGACATCACCTGTAATGCTGCCCTTATCTTGGCAAAAGAATTAAAAAGTTCACCGCGCGAGGTAGCTACCAAAATTACCACCGGCTTTAATCATCCAGCTATAGAAAAGATGGAAATTGCAGGTCCAGGGTTCATCAATATCTTCTTAACCAAAGAAGCATTCCGTACACTTGCTCAAGAATTACGCGAACAAAAGGGAACTTTTTTTAGACACCCTACTCCCGAAAAAATTAACATAGAATTTGTCAGCGCTAACCCAACAGGCCCCTTGCATTTAGGTCATGGTCGTGGGGGTATTATTGGTGATGTACTTGCTAACGTTCTTTCATTCTTAGGAACATCAGTCACTAAAGAGCATTATATTAACGATGCTGGCGTCCAGATGAACAAACTAGGCAACTCGCTCTTTATCCGTTGCCAACAACTTAATGGCGTTAATGCCGAACTCCCAGAAGATGGATACCAAGGCGTGTATCTTGTTGATCTAGCTAAACAATGCATCGCACAACACGGCACACACGTTACAGAAAAAAACGAACGGTTCTTTATCGACTACGCATACGCCCACTTATTGCAGCTCCTTAAAGACACGGTACACGATTATGGTATCTCCTTTGATGTCTGGTTTTCAGAAAAAACATTACACCAAGGTGCTATAGAAACGGCTCTTGCTCTCTTAGAAAAGAACGGTAAAACCTACGTGCATGATGGTGCTGTGTGGTTTAGATCAACCGATTATGGTGACGATAAAGACCGTGTGCTTAAAAAAGCGGATGGTGAATACACCTATGCAGCTGCCGATGCGGCATACCTGCTTAATAAAGCAAACCGTGGTTTTACCAAACTGATCTTTGTTTTAGGTCAAGATCATCACAGCTATCCAAAGCGTCTTGATGGTATGCGCCAAGGGCTTGGACTATCGCACGTAAAACTTGAATGTATTATTTATCAGCTTGTTTCCCTTAAAGAAGATGGCGAACAAGTACGTATGTCTAAACGAGCAGGCCGTATTGTTGGTCTGCGTGATGTTACTAAAGAAGTTGGTAAAGATGTTGCCCGCTTTTTCTATTTAAACAGAAAAGCTGATGCTCACTTAGAATTCGATTTAGGCCTAGCGCTCAAAAAAACAGAAGAAAATCCGGTCTACTATCTGCAATACGCATTTGTCAGAACCAACGCGGTACTTGATAAGGCTGCAGAAATTGAAGCGCTCCAAGGTATTACCAGCAGCGATTGTAAGCATATCCAAGCAACTGAACATCTGTTACTCAAAAAAATTGCTTCGCTTAAAATACTATTAGAAGACATTAGTCATAACTACCAAGTACACTTACTAACGTACTACCTGCTTGAACTTGCACACTTGTTCCATGCGTATTACCACAACAACCGCATTATCGATACAACCAACGTCGAACAAAGCCGTGCCCGTTTAGTAGTAACTTCATTGGTTAAACAGACGCTACGTACCGGTTTACAACTGATTGGTGTAAGCCAACCAGAGGTTATGTAACCAATATCTACTGATATTTTTGTAATAGTTTTCTTAATACTTCTACACTATAGACGTAATAAAAAGCCGCTTTGGCAACTCTTGTTGGAGCGGCTTTTTCTTCGATAAGCTTGGTACACAACTCGTCTATTTTCTTATTCAAATCTTTACGCACTTGATCTAAAACAGCTACTGGAGAATCTGCAGATACAGTACCTATGAGCGATTTGCAATACGCTTGCACAAAATCTTCTCGTGCTTGCCACAACTTATCATCAGCCTTTGCCGCTTGTTCAGCAGTTCTATGCGAGAGGCCGTTATCAGTTAAACGATCAAAAGCAGAATTTGCTTTCAGATTTTCCACCATCAAGAAGCTTATTAACCCACCCAACAAGAAACTTCGTATTTTATTCATAACTTTTCTCCGTTCTATAAAGCCTTCTACAACAGACTGAGAGTGTATAACGACCCGGGCTTATTTTCAAAAAATTAAGCTATCTATCATAAAAACTGAAATACAAACTAAAATTCAATAACTGTCTATTTTTTGAAATAAGCAAAGTGATCTACAGCTATGGTGTATAGGCTCTTATGTAAGCTCTATTGCCAAATTCAGCTAATCTGGCAGACTTATAAGCGTTAATTCTTATACAATCATATGTATTTTACGATCAGGAGCTCACATGGCAAAGGTTAGCCTAGAAGACATCCAAAAACTGCGCGAACGTACCGGTATGGGTATGATGGACTGTAAAAAAGCCCTCGAACAAACCAACGGAAATATGGACGAAGCAATCGACATTCTCCGCAAAAAAGGCGCATCAGTTGCTGCAAAACGTGGCGACAACGAAACCGGACAAGGCCTTGTGTACGCTTACATCCACCCAGGAAGCACCATCGGCGTTATGATCGAACTTAATTGCGAAACAGATTTTGTTGCACGCAATAACGACGTATTACAATTTGCAAAAGACGCTTGCATGCACATTGCAGCGCTTAAGCCTTTGTACATAGATCCATCATCTGTTGACCAAAACTGGTTACACAAAGAAAAAACTTTGTTGATTGAACAACTTAAAGAAGAAGGCAAGAAGCCTGAATTCATCGACAAAATTGTTGCAGGCAAAGTACAAAAAATTTACAGCGAAGTTTGTCTCTTACAACAAAAGTTTGTTAAAGACGATAAGCACACTGTTGATGAAGTCCTGAAATCTTTAATTGGCAAAATGGGCGAAAGCATCAAAGTTAGACGCTTTGCTCGTTTTGAAGTCGGCGCATAAGTAAGGAATTAGTATGGCTATTAAGCTTGTTATAACAGAAGGTGCACCAGCTCCTTTTGATAAAGCAGTTACTGACGATATGATCAAAGTCGTTAAACACTTTGAACAAGAAGTTCTAGGAATACGAACTGGCCGTGCGCATCCATCTATGGTTGATGGTCTTAAAGTTGCTTGTTACGGCGGAACAACAGAAATGTTGTTAAAAAATCTCGCTTCTATCAGCATCCCTGATCCACGCACTATTATGATTCAACCATGGGATCAAGGCTTACTCTTTGATATCACTCGTGCATTGCGCGAATCTGACTTGGGCGTAAACCCTCAAGAAGACGGCGGAATCATCAGAATTGTTTTACAAGAAATGAGTAAGACCCGTCGCGAAGAATTGATCAAAATCCTTCAGAAAAAATTAGAAGATTCTCGTGTCAGCATCCGTAACATCCGTAAGGATTATCAAAACTGGATTCGCGACACAGAAAAAGCTAAAGGCGTTTCTGAAGATTTTGCAAAACGACTAGGTGATCTTTTACAAAAAATTACCGACAAGTTTGTCAAACAAGTAGATGAAATAGGTGCTAAGAAAGAAGCGGATTTAAAATCATAAATTCGTTCTTATGCATTTACTTTATTCTGAGGTTTGGTACACTGCACTTCGGTAATGAAAAAAGGCTATGTGGGCCGTTAGCTCAATTGGTAGAGCGACAGACTCTTAATCTGCAGGTTGCTGGTTCGATTCCAGCACGGCCCACCACGGTGCGAGAGTGGCGAAATTGGTAGACGCGCTGGACTTAGGATCCAGTTCCCTAACCGGAGTGGGGGTTCGAGTCCCTTCTCTCGCACCACTTAAAAAAGGAGTGGTCAGCCATGATGAAAGATAGTTACCTGGACTTCTCTCTAACGCAGGACGGTGAGCATTTTGTCTATGCTACTGTAACCGTGCCCGTTGCATTTGTAGAGAAATTCCACAACCTCGCGTCTGAAGAACACAGGTTCTCCGCATCAACTCCCGGTTTTAGCAAAGGCGCAACGCCACTTTCTTACATAGCTGAAACATTCCAACCACACCTCCTTGATCACGTTAAAGAATTTTTCTTTAAATATTTTGTGATCAACTGGCTCTACAAACAACTTAAAAAACAAAAAATCTACACCGCTGGCGAACCTGTTTTAACCAACGTTACGCTCAATCATCACATACCCGCTTCGTACAGCTTCTCATTAACACTTGCTCAACCTATTCCACTACAAGGTTGGAAGCGTCTTTTATTTAAACCGCCAAAAAGAAAAAATTATAAAGATCTCGATCGCCAAGTAACATCATTCTTAAAAGATGAAGAGGATGCTCAGAAAAAAACTGATCATACTAAAATCCAAATAGGCGACTGGGTGCTCTTTAGCATTGCGTTACAAGACAATCTGCAACAAAGTGTTTTTGAAAATTATCAAGAAGAATTGTGGCTTAAGATTGGCGAAGAAGAAGCGGACAGCCCCTTTCAGCACCTGTTTGTCGGTAAAAAAGTAGGCGATACTTTCATCACACACGAAGAATCAATTCAGCACTATTTTAGTAGCCATTTTGAAACCCACTATCCTTTTCTTATTACCGTTCTTGATCACTTGCCTTGTGGCTTTTTTAGCGTTGAACACTTCAAAAAACATTTTAAAATTAAAACACAAAAAGAACTGCATCAAAAATGCATTGAAGTCTTTTCGTATCGCAACGATATTTCTCAACGCCGCTCTACCGCAGAAGACACACTTAAACTTTTGCTCTCCAAACATCCGTTTACCGTTCCGCACCATTTAGTACTGCGCCAAGAAAAAACTATTTTAGACGCAGTGCATGATAATCCCGATTATCAGGTGTATCGCATGCAATCAGATTTTAAATATAAACTTCGGCAACTTGCAGAAAAACAAGTCAAAGAGCATATCCTTATGCATCAGTTAGCGCATCATGAAAGTCTTGAGATTAGCAACGATGATGTCAAAGCTTATTTAAATTTCCTAACTCGTCCGCGTACCACTGAATTTGTGTACTTTGAACCGCCACAGACAAAATTTTTTGGTCAGGAAGTACCGATATCTGCTACACTACTTGCACAGTGTTGTCTGCGTGAAAAGACCCTTAATCACGCTATTTATTATCTTTCTAAAAATCGTTAAGTGCTATGACTACTGACAACGTTTACTCCGTTATTATCATCGGCTCTGGCCCTGCCGGTTTAACTGCCGCCATGTACACCGGACGTGCTTTCATCAACCCCTTGATTATAGAAGGTACACAACCAGGCGGCCAACTCATGGGAACCACCTTTATAGAAAACTGGCCTGGCACTAAAAGCATCATGGGCCCTCGCCTAATGATGGATATGCGCGACCATGCGACCCATTTTGGTGCTCAATTTTTACACGAATCAGTCACTAAAGTTGATTTTAGTAAACGCCCTTTTTCTCTTACTACCTCAAAAAATAAAGAACTTAAAGCGCACAGCGTTATTGTTGCTACGGGCGCATCACCAAACAAATTAGGATGCCCTGGAGAATCAGAATACTGGGGTAAAGGTGTAACTACTTGCGCAGTGTGTGATGGCGCTTTCTATCCTGAAAAAAAGGCCCTTATTATTGGTGGCGGCGATACAGCCATGGAAGATGCCTCGTTTATGACCAAGTTCACTGACGATATCACTATCGTTCATATCCTCGATAAGTTAACCGCTTCCCCGGCAATGCAGCAACGAGTCCTCAATAACCCCAAGATCAAAATTATCTATAACAGCACGGTAAGCTTAATGGAGGGTAATGGTACCCACGTTACGAGCGTCACCATAGAAAATAAAAAAACGGGCGCCAAAGAGCAATTAGCCGTTGATGTGGTCTTTTTAGCCATAGGCCAAAAGCCCAATACAGCGATCTTTAAAGATCAACTAGAATTGGATAAAATGGGGTATATTAAGCTCACTGATAGTACAAAAACCTCTGTTGAAGGAGTGTTTGTAGCGGGTGACGCGGCCGATTACCGGTACCGTCAGGCTATAGTCTCGTCAGGCTCTGGATGTATGGCAGCACTTGACTGCCAGCGCTATCTAGAAGCAAAAAACCTGATTTAGCTTGAAAAATCCTGCAGTTTGCTTACAATAAGATGATCCCTAAGAAATAAACGTAAAGGAACAGAAGTATGTCAATAACTTTTTTTAGAAAAAGTAACGTAAAACGTAACAGAAAGCATGGCTTTCGTAAGCGTATGAGCACCAAAGATGGTCGTAAGATCATTAATCGTCGTCGCGCAAAAGGACGTTCACGTCTAGCGGTACGTGCATAAAGGTTACCATGCCACGATTAGGTACCTCTATCTCATCGTTTACCAAAAAAGAAGTTGCTCTCTTTTTTGATGCGTCAAAAGTTAAGGCCCGGATTCCGGGTCTTCGCATTTTAATAGCGCCTGCACAAAAAGAACGTGGGCGCATTTTAATTATCACTCCCCGCCGCTCTGGCAACTCTCCGCAACGTCATCGTATTCGTCGTCGTTGTAAAGCTATCTTTTTGGAAGAACAACTCTACAAAGAACCTTTTGATTGCGCTGTTATTGTAAGATCAGAAGGTATAGAAACTTCATTTGATGCTTTAAAGAAATTATTATTATGCGCATTTCAACGTTCCGTTCAATCATAGCGGAAATCATCTTCACACTGATTGTCATTATCCGTCCTTTCATAGGACCACAAGGCATTTGTCTCTTTCCTATTAGTTGTGGATTGTATGCAAAACAACAGCTAGAACAAGAACCATTTTTCACCGCTCTCAAAAAGATTATCAAACGGCTCTGCGCCTGCCAGCCCTTTACAAAATAGCCCTCTATCTGTCACGATAACAGTACTATAGTGCCTGTTATAAAAAAGGATTGGGTATGAAAAAATTAGTATTGTTAAGCACGCTTTGTGCTCTTGTTATATCGCATTTAAATGCATCTAATAACTTTGTCCTTTCAAGATTTAAAGTTGTTGATGCTAAAACTGGATTAGCTTCTAATAAACTTGCGCTTTCAGCAGACATAAGACCTAGAGCTATTTATATCATTATGCCAGACGCTCCAACGCCTATTTTTTTACGTGGCAAATCTGAAGCAAGCGTTGGATTTGCAAACCAAGACATGAAATTCTTTCTTAGCGATCAACCAATCTTAAACAACAGCATAGTACTCGTACTCGATTGGCTTGATGCAATGCAAAAATCTGAAACGGATAAAATAGTAAGCGAAGCTGGCACAGAAATGAAAAGTATCATAAGCAATCTCGACACCTATTATCCACGGATGGACTATAATCTTATTGGTTTAGGAAGAGGCGGTGTAGTTGCTGCTGGCATAGTCAATCAAGAAAACTTACCTAAACAAGTAACACTCATGCTATTAGGTGTACCATTTATACAAGATGCTACTAAACATCCTATGTACGCTAATCTTAATCCTAGAAATATAGATGCTGCTTATGTTTTTTATAACAATATGCCCTATCGTGGTTCTGCTTTATTGCCTGCATCAACCAATCGTCCCGCACAAGCTCCTGCAAATAAAACATACTTCATACGCTTGATTGCTAATAACAAAGAACAACTACCTCACAAAATCAGTTTCTTAAAGCTACAAGATGTGCTTAATGCCTGCGCTACCGCACGTGAACAGTATGCTGCTCACAAAGAACTATGGGCTTCATTAAGTAATATCAAACCTGAAACTCATGGATTAGTGGGTATTGTTAAAGCATCTCCATCAACCAATTCAGCACAAGTAGCAACTGAACAGATTCAAAGCAGCAAAGCGATTGCTAAGTACAAAAAAAATTGGGGCAGCACCAGCATCTTAAGTAAGAGCGACACTACCCCAATTCGTTCTAGCTATAAACTCGAAACGCCTAAACCATCACAGAAGCTCGCTAGCAAGCCTGCTTAGTGTTGAACGTTCACTTGTATCTAAGAACACGGTTGCAAACAGTGACTGGTCTTTAAACTTGTCACTGGCAATCACAAGACCGTTACTACTAAAATCCAAGTATGGTGAATCGATCTGATACGGATCGCCACAGAGCACAATCTTACTGCCCTGACCAACACGGCTTACCAATGTTTTAACTTCGTGAGGACTTAAATTCTGCACTTCATCTATCAAAATAAATTGGTACGGAATCGAACGTCCACGCATATACGTAATAGCTTCTAAGCTCAATTTATTTTGCGTAATTAAATCATCAACTGAAGTAATCTTATACGCACCACCTTTTTGTGGTTTTTTAAGCGCGCTCTTCTTTTTGCTTCTCTTTTTACCATCACGCATATCATCCATAGACGCTTCATCTTTTATATCTTGTAAATGGCGCTGCATAGATGCAGAATGCACAATCACTTCAATATTGTCGTACACCGGTTGCATCCAAATGTGTAACTTCTCTTGAATGTCACCTGGCAAATACCCAATATCAGGACCCAATGGCACCACCGGACGCGTCACTAACATCTTCTGGTACATATCCTCAACCAGCACTTGATGTAGACCAGCAAGCAAGGCTAAGAACGTTTTACCAGTACCTGCAGGTCCCAATAAACTGACAAATTCTAAACT
Organism: uncultured Pseudomonadota bacterium; assembly: GCA_964606885.1. Classification (GTDB taxonomy): domain Bacteria; phylum Babelota; class Babeliae; order Babelales; family CAIQNR01; genus CAZSHB01. The sequence continues at coordinate 48,792 of CAZSHB010000001.1, forward strand.
TGGATCAAACAATGCATTAAGCGCCATCAACTGCTGCGGATTACGCGCTTCAATAGGCCAACGTAAATGGGGCACTGATACCGGAATAAATTCTTTATGACCACCAATGTATCTAAACACGCGATAGTTATGAGGATTATGCTGACTTTCTACAAGAACATATTCGTTTAAACTTAAACTGTTCGCTTTTGCAAGCTCGCGCACACTGTCAGGAACTTCTTGTTTCAATTGGACTGATGGCACTTGCACGCGCACCCATCCCTTATAAAACTCATCCTGTGCAATATGCCCTTTAAGATAATCTTCAGATTCTATACCAAGCACATCAGCTTTAACGCGCGCATTTAAATCTTTAGAAATAAAGCGAACATCATACCCGGCTTCTTTATAACTGAGCGCTGTAAGTAAAATAAGATTGTCTGCAAGGCTTAAACTTAAGAGTGGTTTTTCTTCGACATTCTGGGGGCTGAATAAAATTTTTATCATGCCGCCATTACCCGCATCAACACCGGTACTTAAAGAACCTTTCTCGCGTAATTGATCAAGATAACGTACAGCTTCTCGTGCACTTTTGCCACGCCCTGAACTTTCTCGTTTAAACTTCTCTAACTCTTCTAAAACCATGATAGGGATGCCTACCATCGAATCTGCAAAACTGAACATCGATCTTGGATCGTGCAGAAGCACGTTTGTATCCAAGACGTACATTTTCTTTAGGGCAGGTTGTAAAGAGGTCATAGGAGCCCCGCTGTCAGTAAGAGGGTTGATACAATAATCGAGGCGATCGTATCATGCTTATTTAAGCTAAGACAAATAAAAAAGCATTCGTATACCAAAACAAAGATTAGCGTGGTATACTCGTCCTGTTGACCATTCCTTAAAAAATCTGTTTTCTAAAAAGGTCTTTTTATGAGCGAAAAACAGCTAAAAGAAGTAGAAGTGCTTCGCCATTCGGCTGCTCACCTTCTTGCCCACGCAGTTATGGAACTATACCCACACACAAAGCTCACGCTCGGACCTCCAACGGCTCAGGGTTTCTTTTACGACTGTTTACCAACGAAAAACTTTAAAGAAGACGATCTTCCTATCATTGAACAACGCATGCGCGAAATTGCTCATCGCAACTTACCACTTACTCATGAACAAATGAGTAAAGCTGATGCACGCAAACTGTATCATGATAATCCGTTTAAGCTTGAATTGATCGAAGGTATTCCTGGTGACACCGTTGGTATTGCACGCCAAGGAGAATTTTACGATTTATGTAGAGGTGGTCACGTAGCATCAACTGGTGCTATTAAACATTTCAAATTAACAAGCATTTCAGGCTCATACTGGCGCGCGGATAAAAACAATACACCGTTACAACGCATCACCGGTACCGCCTTTTTATCTCAAGAAGATATGGACCGCGAAGAACAACGTCGCGTTGACGCACAACTCTACGATCACCGCCGTCTAGGCAAACAACTCGACTACTTCTCGTTTCACGATGAAGGCGTTGGTTTTCCATTTTTCCACCCTAAAGGTAAAATAATCTTAAACGGACTACGTAGTTTCATGCGCTCAATCTTACATGAAGGTGGGTATAAAGAAATTGAAACGCCTGTTATGCTCAGCGACGAATTATGGCGTCAATCGGGCCACTACGCACATTATAAAAACAACATGTATTTTTCTGATGTGGAAGAAAAGTCATACGCAATTAAGCCTATGAACTGTCCCGGTTCTATCTTAATTTACAAAGAACGTCCTCGCTCATACCGTGAATTACCACTCCGCCTTATGGAGTTTGGCAAAGTACATCGCCACGAGCTATCGGGCGTGCTGCACGGTCTTTTTAGAGTACGAGCATTCACTATTGATGACACCCATATCTACTGCACCATTGACCAAGTTGAAAAAGAAATTTTAAGTATCCTCAAAATTGTTGTACGGGTTATGAAAGCGTTCGGTTTTGACGAAATTAAGATCGCTCTTTCTACCAAACCTGACAATGCAATGGGTGATGATGCAACCTGGGTTAAAGCTATTAATGGGCTTAAAGGTGCCCTTGAAGCTGCACACCTCCCCTACAAATTACAAGAAGGTGAAGGTGCTTTCTACGGTCCAAAAATTGAAATCAAAATTAATGATTCCATGGACCGAGAATGGCAGTGCGGCACTATACAGCTTGATTTTTTCCAAGCGGAAAACTTCGATCTTTCCTATGTAGGAGCAGATGGACAGCAACACAAACCGGTTATTATCCACCAAGCAATTTTCGGTTCACTCGAACGCTTCTTGGGTATTATTTTGGAACATCACAAAGGTCATTTACCTTTCTGGCTATCCCCAATTCAAGCTCGAATTCTGCCAATTTCTGACGAACAGCGTCCATACGCTCAAGAGTTAGAACAATTTTTAAAACAGGCAGGAATTCGTGCAGAAGTTGATCAAAGTGCGGATACATTAGCCGCCCAAATCAAAGATGCACAGCTTACAAAGGTGCCTTGGATGCTGGTTATCGGCAAAAAAGAAGCCGCTGCAAAAACAGTGACTCTCCGACATGCTGACGGACGACAAGAACAAGGATTATCATGGGAACAACTAGAAAAAAATGCACAACATTTAATGAATTTTTAACTTTCTAAAAACCTAGTAGAGAGCCGATTTTCAATCTTTTTTCGTGACAATGCGTAATTTAATGTTTTAAAAATATTGACTTTTTATAACTAAAATCGATACGCTCAGTTTTAGAATCACCGGAGTACGAGCAGGAAAACAAAGGGATCTACGGAACCACCCGAAAAAAGAGGGAGAGTACCATGGCAGTAAAGAAACGTAAGGCAGCTAAACGCAAGGCAGCTTCAAAGAAGTCTGTAAAGCGTGTAGCAAAGCGTAAGGTTGCAAAACGTAAATCAGCTCCTAAAAAGGCTGCAAAACGTAAAACAGCAAAACGCAAAACAGCAAAGCGTAAAACCGCTAAGCGCAAAACAGCGAAACGTAAATCAGCTCCTAAAAAGGCTGCAAAACGTAAAACTGCAAAGCGCAAAACTGCAAGACGTAAAGCTCACAAGGCTCACCACGTTCACCCAGTTGTAGCTGCGTAAGTTCGCTTACAAAGTAAAAAAAATCACTCGCTCCGGCGGGTGATTTTTTTGTCCAATTTTTACCCCGCCATGAAAACGAAATATTTTAACTTACAGATTTAAGCTGAACACAAAAAATTACCGAGAACGCGTGACGTTATTTTTAGGACACAGCAACGCAAGTGGACAGGTAGAACAGAACGGTGAACGTGGCACACAGACATTCTGCCCCCACATGACCAATCGTCGATTAAGCTCAATCCAGTACTGTTGTGGCACAAGAACAGTTAATTGACGCTCCGTTTCTTCAGGAGTTTGAGTTTGCACCCACCCTAAACGGTTAGCAATGCGATGCACATGGATATCAACACAAATCGCTGGAATCCCAAACCCTTCGCCTAATACTAAATTGGCAGTCTTAATCCCAACACCTGGTAGCGATAAAAGTTCTTGCTGTGTACTAGGAACCTGACTATTAAAGCGACTGATAAGCTCGGCACAGACTTGTTTAAGCACAGCTGCTTTTTTTCTATAGAAACCGATCTTGTAAATCATACGTTCAAGATTTGCAACAGGAAGAACAATAAAATCTTGAGGCGTTTTATACTGTTTAAAAAGTTCTAAACAGATGGGAAGTGTAACTGAATCTTTAGCACGTAAGCTTAAAAGACAACTTATAAGAATAAAAAACGGATTACGACCATATGTTTGAACAAGTGTAAAAGACATAGGCTCAGTCATACTTCTTGTTGCATCTTGCAGGATCTGCATAATGTTCGGAAGTGTACTGAGCCTATTTTTATTCATAATACGCACATGCTGATAACATAGCTACATGGTTTATTAAACCAGCATTTTCTGCTATTATTGGCGATAGTTACTTATTGATTAGGTGGAACTATTGCAAAAATTACTACTGCAAATTTAACAACCAAACCAAACAGTGATGCAATGTTCATAATTAACTCCAAAGGTACGAAACATAAAATACTTTTTACGTTGAAAAATTATACCCTGATACATAATAAGGGTCAATCAAAAAACTATAACACATACATCCTATGCAATTATATGAGATAAAATGATGTTCACTTTACTAACAAATTTTTTAGAAATACTAAGCAATACTCACGTACTTCTTGCTATTCAAACTGTTGGATTTCTTTTTAAATTTTATATTTTTGTTTTTTGTGTTCATCATTACAGAAAATCTCGTCATCGCACCTGGGCATCTTGTACTATTATAGGTGTAATTGCAGGTTCAATGTTTGAAGACTTTGCATGGATAGCCTCTTTATCTTATCAAATAGGTTTATTCCCCTTTACCATAAAACAAATTTGTGTACGGTTTGGTTGGATTGCTCACGTTGTTATGTATCAATCGCTTTCATTCTTTGTTGATAGTTTCTCACACCGTTCTTATCGTTTGCGCTGGTACCACTATTGTTTTATCACCATAGCCATTACTCTTAGTAGTTTGTTTGCTTTTTTGATTATTACTCAAACACCTGATCGACTCTTATTTGAAGCAAGTTTACAAAAGTATACGGCTCAATACACGCTTCTTATTTTAATGCCTTTTACTCTTATTAAAGCATTACACAACGCATGGAATAAACATTTACCACGCATATTGCTCTACCAAACGAATACTCTGATTAAATTTCTACTTTTCCCATTTCTTATTAGTAACATTTGGCAACTTTATCCTTTTAATCTCATCTTAGATCAAACCATAACAAGCAACGTATCAGCTGTTGGTATATCTACTGTTATCTCATTTTTCACTATTTATTTCTGTTTACGCAGAATTATTGGACTACGCTTTTTTGATATTCACGGACATGTACACGAACCAAATCCTAACCGTTTTAATTTTGTACGTGATTTTAAAAACGTGCTTGAAAATTTAGGTCAGATTTCTCATATCACTGAAGTGCAATTAGTACTTCAACACTTTTTTAATACTGCTTTTGATGTTCGCCCTCAAGCAATTACGCTGTGTTTGCGTTCTGCTCATATTGCAACAACACACGATGCTCGCCTACTTCCTACCAACAATATTCATGATATCATTATAGAAAATTTTATCATCGATGCTGATCATGCAACTCCCGCAGTAGATAGCCCATTACTTCTTTTAAAGAAACAAAAAATATTTATCAAAGATGAAGTTGAGTACACACACTTTTATCAACCTACTGACAGCACAAAAACTATCTTACATTTTCTAGAAAAACTTAATGCCGATATCTTTTTACCGCTCTACGAAGATCAAAAAATTATCGCCGCTATTATTATTGAACGGGACGCTCGCCTAAAGCCTCTGTACACAGATGCTGAACGGGATGAAATGGTAGTCTTTGCAAGTTACCTAAGTAAAATTATCCATCTTTTACAAAATAGAAATTTGAACGAACTTATTAAACAACGCAAAGATATTACGGATGATCTCTATCTTAAACACCAAGAAATTCGCCAATACAAAGAAAGCATCAAATCATTCTTGCGCATTAATAATCACGAACAATCTATTGGCATACTCTTTTATAAAAACAAAAAATTTACGTTTGGTAACGCCGTAGCACAAGAAATGCTCGGAATCGATCCTAACACTCATAAAGGCGATACCGTATCGCAACGCCTTAAAGATCTTATAGCGCAAGTCATGCTCTATAAAACGACTACTAATAGTATGTTTGCAAACTTACAAGGCAAACGTATTGTGGTCACAGCCATCCCGCAAGGAGAAAGCGATGGAGCTGTCCTTACGGTCCATTATCCTGAAGTTTCAGATGTTATTAAGCGTCTTATTGATCATATTAAAGACCCTTCAGATTGGGACTATCTTTTATATTTAGAAACAACTGAATCGGGAAAGCTCATCAACTCACTT
>CAZSHB010000001.1:54768-136923 GCA_964606885.1 uncultured Pseudomonadota bacterium
ATTTTAAAATGGAACTTCTTAAAGCTGCACTTAATAAAAAGGCAGTCTTGCTTGATATGGCCCATGCAGACGTTCTGCAAACGGTTGAGCTCTTACACCATATTAGCTTACGAGAAACCCTGCACACCCTAGAAATCAATCATCCATTGCCTGCGCATCATGCTGACACTGCTATAAAACTGTTTGGTATTAACCCTATTTTTGGCGCACAGCATGGCCAACCACTTTTAGAAAGACTCAATAAAAAGGGAACGCTCTTTATTAAAAACATTCACAATCTTGATAAAGAAAGCCAAGAAGTATTGGCGGATCTTATTAGATACGGTTTTTACAAAATGTATAAAAGTGATCGCAAAGTACAAACAGATGTCAGACTGATCTTCTCTACCGATAAAGATTTAGAAAAGAGAGTACAAGAAGGTACTTTCTCACCCCTACTTCTTAATGAATTACGCAAAACATCCCTCACCTTCCCTTCATTAGAAACATTAAAAAAAGAAGAATTTGAAGATCTTATGCAAGGCTTTACGGAACAAGCAATCACCAACAGTGTCACTCAAAAACTGTTAGCTCTTTCAGTAAAAGACAAAGAAAAGATTATTAACCAAAAGCCAGAAAGTCTTGCTGCACTTAAAACCAAAGTGAACAATCAGCTAGAAGTAAAATCAAAAAAACAGGAACTGGTAAAACATATAGAATTTGATGCCGCCTATAATATCGAAGACCCAGAACTCTTAGAGGCAGCGCGCTTAGGCAAGAAGGCTCTTAAGAATGAACCTGTCATGCGTTTGTTATGGGATAAGTTTCAATGCCAAAATAAAATAGCGCTATTTTTATGCGTAAACCGCTCTTCTGTCCACCGACGCGTTAAGGCGTACAACTTACAAAAATAGCGACAGGTAAGTATTTTTTACATTTTTATCAGTTTTGATAACATTTCAAATATAAAAATTATTAATTTTAAAAAATACACAGACAGGAACTCTTATGAAAAAAATCTTAGCTCTGTTTGCGTTATTAGGTAACGCATCTGTTGATGCACATTATGTTCGCCATGCTTACAAAGCTGCAAGAACTGTCTATCACGGCACAAGACCTCTTAAGCCACAACACTTTCCAAAAGATCTATCTACCGGCGTCACAACGAAAATGCAGGCTCCAAAAGTACACTATGTTACTAAACCTCACGAACCTACATTGTTACTCTATCCAGACTTACTGACACAATCAGCACATGTCCTGAACACTCTCTGTATTGCAGCTACTGGCTTACTCTCATATTCCCTGTATAATCGCAACGCAGAAGATAATGACCTAGAACGCTATTTTATAGAGCATATAGGCTAATAAGCTAAGATTGATTCGCCAAAAGAACCTCATAGTCGTCGCCGATCTTTCATACGTGCACCATAAGCTACAATAAGCTCGACCAGGAGCCTTTTTACGCTCAAGGCATTTTATGCTATTATTGTAGTAAGAAGAATCTTAGGGAAGGTTATTTAGGGATACTCTATGAAAGCTGTTTTTTGCTTAATTACGATTATGTGCTTGTTGCCTCAAGCAACTATTTGCACACCCTGTTTACGCGCTGTAAAAGGTCTTGTGCGAGCAGCACACCATACATCTGTTATACGCAATAATAGCGCTAATCATACACTTGCTCCTGAAGTATCAAAAACGCTTTCTCCAAGAAATAGCCTGCCACAAAAAACTATCACGTTACAAAAAGTAAAAGATCTTGGTGCTTTTGCAGCAGTTAATGCTGCTTGCTCAGCAGCAAAATATTCATGGCAAGCATATTTTTGGACACAGATTGCACCAAATTTATTTTAAAAAATGGGAGATATAAAAATGATTACTATTAAAAAATTACTAGCTTTTATACTTATCAGTACCGCTTGTACGCAAGCACACGCAGCAATGCTTTTGCCCCGTCTGGCGCGACAACTCACCACAGCTGCTTTACACCAAGCAAAGCGCACCAATACTACCAACGCTACTCGCGTTATCACGCGCACTACTGTTTCGCGTAACTATGCTCAAGAATCTCAAAAATTTTGGACAAAACTCGAAACTACCCAACATAAGAGCAGCAACATCAACTTGGCTGTCTATGCCGGTATCCCTGCAACCTATATTGCAACCTTGGTAGGTTATTGCTGGCTTTAAAAACTAATATCAAAATACCCCAAAACATGATTATTACACGCTATAAGACTTCTTAATTAAGAATATATATATATATTTAATGGGATAAAATCTATTTTATATATATAAGGATTATTATGAAAAAATTATTAGCCATTGTACTTATGAGCACCATGTGCATAAATGCTCAAAACCAGCCGCAATCATCTATAAAAACTTATACTCCATTCTTTAAAACAAGACCATTAGCAGTCGTCAATCAAGATCTACACGTTTTGTGCACTGCCAAAGAAAAAGAAAATCCTAAAAAACCTATGCCGTCTGCAAAACCATATGATATTGGGCTCATTCGCCTCTTTGTTGCATGTATAGCATTGTTATATGATATAGATTCAACAGAAACATCTGAAAATCCCCACATTTCATAAGTACACAGATAAGCTTCAATAAGAAATTCTTGCTACACCAATAAGCTTCTTATACGCTACGATGCATATAAAAAATGCGCGTTAGCAATGAGGAAATAAGCCATGGTTGTACAAGAATTTCTTGTTTTTAAAGATACATTTCTTGCTTATCTTGAAGTAGAAAAAAATCTAAGCAAAAATACCCTACGCTCATACAAAAGCGACTTAGACGTATTTATAGAATTTTGGCACACCATCAATACCAGCGATCCACAACCTTTAGAATTACGCCGCGCACTTGAACGGTATTTTGTAGCACAGTTCCATAAAAAAATTGATAACCATTCCATTGCTCGCAAGATGTCCTGCTTTACCTCGTTTGAACGCTTTGTACGCACACAAGGTGTCAAAATTACCCTCAAACTTAAACGCCCTCGCGTGCACAAAAAATTACCTACCTATCTGAGTATAGAAGAAATAGTCTATCTGCTTGATACCGTACCTAACGAAAAGCTCCCTACTAAATTACCTATCCGTGATAAAACGGTCTTAGAGCTACTCTATGCAACCGGTATTCGATGTGCTGAACTGTGTGCAATCAGACTGCAAGATGTTAATCTTGAACAAAAACTAATTCGCATTAAAGGTAAAGGACGCAAAGAACGGTTCGCTTTGTTTGGCAAAAAAGCACAAGAAAAACTACGTGCCTATCTAGCACAAGAACGGCCCCGCTCGCTAACCGAACAAGATCCATTATTTATGACATCACGTAACGAGCCGTTCCATCCACGCTGTGTACAGCGCATCATGGACATGTTCCAACAGTTTCTAACAAATGGCAAAACGCTTACTCCACACAAAGTGCGCCATTCGTTTGCAACGCACTTACTTAACCAAGGTGCAGATTTACGTACCGTGCAAGAACTCTTAGGACACAAAACATTAGCAACTACAGAAAAATATACGCATGTAACATCAGCACAACTGGTGAGCATGTGTGACGATCTTCATCCTTTATCATCACCATCACCGGCATAAATCAATGTTTATTAAACACAGCGCAAAAGATTCATTCGAAAAAAAAGTATACCTGCTGGTGACATTCTTAGTAGGCACAGCATTTGCTTTAGGCACGCGTCTTTTTTATTTACAAGTTACGTGCGCTGATCAACTCCTACAAAAAAGCTTGCATAATTACACACGTTACGAACACACCAACTCTTTGCGCGGGGAAATTGTTGACTGTCATGGCACACTTTTAGCCACTAACAGTCCTGTTACACATATCTACTGGCAAGGCACAGGCAATAAAAAACTTACTGCTACACAAGAAAAAGATCTTGCAACACTAACCACGCTTTTTCATTTCGAGCTTGATCCAAAAGAACTTATGCTTGCAGAACGGTTTGGTAAGAAAATAAAACTATGCTCCAATATTTCCTTTGAACAACTCAGTACCTTAATTGAACTATTTGGACACCACCCGAATATTATTTTAGAAAATAACGTCAAACGATTATATCCATACAAAGAGTGCGCCGGCCAACTGCTTGGCTATTTAACCACCATTGGCAATTCGTACGAAGGCACCACTGGTCTTGAAAAGATGTGCAACGAGTCTCTTAAGGGTGAACCTGGATCGATTATGCGGATTATTAATTCGTTTGGGCTACCGCTCAAAGAGCAGACCGTTAAACCGATGCTAAAAGGACAACAAATCCGCACCACGCTCGATTTTGAATTACAAACAATTGCTGAATCTATGTTTCCTCCAGAATACGCAGGCGTGTTTATTTTAATGGACCCGCATGATGGAGCGCTTAAAGCACTTGTGTCCCGCCCTTGCTTTGACCCTAATTTATTTGTAGATGGTATCAGCGCAGAAAACTGGCAAACACTCAAAGGAAAAAAACCGTTCTTAAACAGAGCATGCCAATCGGTCTACCCACCAGGTTCTATCTTTAAATTAATTACGGTCACCATGCTGCTAGAAAACAATCTCATTACCCCAGAATCTCGCTTTTATTGCAAAGGAAGTACCTTCTTAGGCCGAGACTACCGTTGTAATAAATTAGAAGGTCATGGCTTTCTTAATCCTGCAGAATCGCTGGTTAAATCGTGCAATATTATGTTTTATGAACTGGCAAAAAAATTAGATATCGATGTACTCGCCCATTACGCCAAAAAGTTTGGTCTTGGCCAAACAACTGGAAGTATCTTTAACGAGCAAAACGGTATTGTCCCTTCTCGCTCTTGGAAACGTAAAGCTAAAGGCGAACGCTGGTGGCAAGGAGAAACGTTATCAACCGCTATTGGTCAAAGTTATTTATTAGTAACTCCTTTGCAAATAGCACGCATGATCGCCTCTATAGAAACAGGCTACTTAGTAACGCCCCGTATTTTAGAAGAAACCCCAATTGTTAAAGAGCCACTTGGCATACGAGCAGAGACACGCTTTTTCTTAAAACGGGCTATGCATCTTGCCACACAAGAAGGTACCGCTCGTCGCTTAAGCTACCCGTCACAATTCAGGATAGAAGCTAAAACCAGTACCGCTCAAACAAGCGCATTAGAAAATAAGGTTTTAGGCGTGGAACATTGGGAACATGGCTGGCTTGCAGCAAATATCTGCCACAAAGATGGTAAACCGTTGACCATGATTGTGCTGACTGAGCACTCGGGCTCAGCAAGCGTATCGGTTACTATTGCTAAGCAATTTTTACGATCCTACGTGCAGTATTACAAAACTAAACAAGCTCAAGCATAAAAATAATAAGCTGCATATAATTATCTTGCGCCAAATATCTTAAATAAAAGACTTATTTACAGTATAATTACTAATAGGAATCTATTAAAACTATTAAGAAGCAAAATTATGAATACCAAACTACTCTTACTAACAACTCTACTAACTGCATCTTTAACAACACACACCAGTTCTAGTATGTATTCAGATCTTATTGAACTTGCTCACCTTATAGTAACAAGGCATAAACAAGAAGATGCTCTTGAAAAAACGACCTCTAAAATTGACACAATACGTGATAATATTAACCGTGTTGCATATAGCCAAATACCAAATAAAGATTCTATTGCATGCTCTTACAGTTTAGCGCTTACAACTCTAATAAGTTTATACAAACGACAAAGACAAGATCTGATGTGTACAACGCAAAAAATAAACTGCTTAAGCAAAACAAATCGCTAAAAGCATACAGCTTTAGCAATCACTAATATTACTTTATTTAAAAATCTCACATAAAAAAAGAGCAAAAAAAAGCGCATAGGTTCTATGCGCTTTAAACTTTTTTAGATAGATGCTTGTTATATTAAGCAGCTACTGAAGCTTTTGCTGAATTAAGTGCAGCAACTTTTTTTGAAAGTCTGCTTACTTTACGAGCAACAGCATTTTTGTGGAGCAGTCCCTTGCCGCATGCACGAGCCAATTGTGCTTCTGCATTACGCAACAAAGTAACTGAACCTTGGTAGTCACCTGCTTGAACAGATGCTAAAACTTTTTTTACTACTGTCTTTAAAGCAGTTCTGCGTGAAAGATTACGTTGGTGACGAGCAACGTCTTGTTTCGCTTTTTTCTTTGCAGATTTAATATTCGCCATTTTTTATCCTATACAATTTTTTGAACTAAATCGGCCTTAACGCATTTGGTACAGACGTTAGCTTGGTGAACTTTTTTACGAGTATCAGCTGCTACAACAAAACGCATTCTGTGAACATTTGGGTACACCCAACGTCCAACTTTATTATTTGCTTTACTTACCAAATTAGCAGTTCTAGGCCTCTTACCACACACAAAACAACAACGAGCCATGTAAACATCCTTTCTAGAGTACATTTGTGATAAAGAGGAATCAGGCTTTAAGTGTAACAGAACAAAAAGGTTTTTCAATCCTTGCTACAGCAGCAATCCGCTTTTTTAAGCTCTTTTATAATAAGCTCAGACCCACCAATGAATGATCGGCTGCTTGAGCTTAAAGAGCCCCCATTAAGCTCACTGACAAACCCACCAGCCTCCTCTATTAATAAAGAGCCAGCCGCCATATCCCACCAAAAAAGCCCATCAAACAGAACAACGTCAAAGCGCCCAGCCGCACAATAGGCTATATCAAGGGCTGCTGCCCCCATAACCCGACAGGTATACACCCGAGGTTCAATCTGGCAGACAAGCTTACACAGATCTCCATGCTGTTCATAAGGCAAAGAAAAGCCTATACAAGCACGGGCAAGCTTGTGTTCTTGAGGGGTCGTAAAACGTTGGCCATTTAGAAACGCACCATGGCCACTTATAGCCACAAACATTTCGTCTATAAGTGGATTAAAAACTACACCAATTAGACGTTGATCATGATGAGTAAGCGCTACAGAAACACAAAAATAGGGGAGTTTACGAGAAAAATTGGTTGTACCATCAAGCGGATCAATAACCCAGCAATAGTCGTTACCCTGCTGTCTACCCGACTCTTCAGCATAGACTGCGGCGCCTGGGATAAGTTTGCTCAGATGTTCGAGCAGGAATTTTTCAGAGGCTAGATCTGCCTGAGTGGCAAAACTGCCGTCTTGTTTAGTGAAGTGAGTGAGATCTTGATGATAGTAACTCAGCAGTAACTGTCCTGCTTGTCTGACTATGCTTTCTGCCTGTTGTGCTACTATCTTTAGATCCACACTCACTCACTTTTTTATTTGATTAGTTTTAAATCAGCTTATGGTCTTCGCGAGAAGCGATACCAAGAAGCGCATAAATTTCGCTTGCGTACATTGTTTCTTTTTCAAGTAATGTCGCAGACAAGAGATCCAACTTTTCACGGTTCTCTGCAAGCAACACAATCACTTGTTGATAACACTCATCGATAATACGACGCACTTCATCATCAATTTTTTGTGCTGTTACTTGTGAATAGACAAAATCACCTTGTTGTTGAGAATACACAATTGGCCCAAGCGCATCAGACATACCGTAATGCGTTACCATGGTACGGGCAATTTCTGTTGCTCGTAAAAAGTCGCTATACGCGCCCGTTGCCAACTTGTTAAAGACCATCTGCTCTGCAACACGTCCACCAAGACAGATCTTGATAGATGCGATCATTTCATCTTTATTGCGTGAATACTTTTCCCGTTCTGGCATTGAGTGCGTTACACCAAGTGCACGACCCCGAGGAATAATCGTTACTTTATGAAGCGGATCAGTCACTTCTGGAAGTAAAAGCGTTACCAATGTATGACCAGCTTCGTGCACTGCAGTCATATGCCGTTCTTCATCAGAAAGTGCGATTGTTTTAAGTTCTTTACCGATTAAGACTTTATCGCGCGCTTCTTCTATATCAGCAAGACTTACGTCTGCTTGATTGTTTTTAGAAGCGATAATTGCAGCTTCGTTGATCAAGTTTGCTAAATCAGCACCAGAAAAACCTGGCGTACCGCGAGCAACCTTTTTTAGATCAACGTCAGGATTCATGTGTACACCTTTAGTATGTACTTCAAGAATTTTTTCTCGACTAATCAAATCTGGATACGGCACTTCAACACGTCGATCAAATCGACCAGGACGCATTAACGCTTTATCAAGAACATCAGGACGATTGGTTGCTGCAAGAACAATAACCGGTTCACCGCCCGTTTCAAAACCATCCATCTCTGTTAAAAGTTGGTTTAATGTTTGTTCACGTTCATCGTTACCACCACCAAGGCCACTGCCACGGTGACGACCGACAGCATCAATTTCATCAATAAAGATAATGCTTGGAGCATGCTTACGCGCTTGTGCAAAAAGATCACGCACACGAGAAGCACCAACACCCACAAACACTTCAATAAAATCTGAACCACTGATGCTAAAAAACGGACAGTTAGCTTCACCAGCCACTGCACGTGCTAATAACGTTTTACCATTACCAGGCTCACCTACTAATAATGCACCACGAGTAATGCGTGCACCAAGGCGCTTATATTTTTCAGGATTCTTTAAGAAATCAACCACGTCTTGCAGTTCTTCTTTTGCTTCTACAGCACCTGCCACAGAAGAAAACTTTTCTTTAATAGTTGATGGCATAAACATCTTTGCACGGCTTTTACCGAGTGTAAAAATGTTACCACTACCAGAACTGTTCGATCCATTTTTTTGTCTAAAGAAGTACCAAACGCCTAGTAACCCTGCTGCAAACACCATGAGTAATAACAACTGCCATACACCGGCTAATGCTGCACTTGTTTCTACAAAAGAAACTGGCACACCCGATTTACCCAGTTGTTCCATGATGGTAGGAGCATACGGCATAATTGCTTCGTATTCTTTATCCTGAGCGCCCATCCATTTAACGGCAGCGCCATCTATTTCTACAGAGCGAACTTGTTTTTTCTCTACTTGCACCAAGAAGTCTGTGTAAGTTGCACGCTCTTTTTGTCTGATGTTTCCATAAAAGGATGAAAGAACGGCTAAACAACCAAGCATAACCACTACGATGATAAGCAAGTTGCGTGGGCCGCCGCCTGATCCAAACTTTTTGTTTTTGTTCTTCATATAGTCCTTATGAATATATGTTATATGGCTATTTGAGCACTGTAGCCAGTATAATAAAACAGCCAGACAGTGTCGACTTTTGCACTAAATAACTACCGGAAACTCGTTGTAGGCAAGCGACCAGTGAGGATAACTGCATACAACATTAGATGGAGTGATATACGTAAGCTTATTAGTCAATAGATTATGCATCGCAATACGCTTTGAAGGACCATCATGCACCGCAAAGACTATGTAGTTGCCACATGCAGACCATGAACACTCTTGTTTATGAGCCTTATCAAACGTAACCTGTTTCTCTTTTCTTGTTGCAAGATCAAACACCATAACTTGAGCAACGCCTTCGTGCATTTTGATATACGCAATCTGATGCGTAGCTGGACAATAACTTGGTGATGTACAGCCGCTTGCTTGCGTTAAACGCTCAATAGTCTCTTTTTTACGATGCATATAATAGATAGCAGGTCGACCATCTTGATAATCAGAACAGAAAATCACATCACCATTATCAAGCAAAATTGGAGCTATATTATTTCCATCATTAAACGTTAAACGGGTATACATATCCTGCTTATCTTTTTTTGAATATCCATAATGGTACAACTGACTACTGCCCTCGTGCGACAAACATAAGACCAGCTCTTTACCGTTAGAAGAAAACGAAGGTTGCATATTAAGACCATCAAAATTTGACGCTCTATATTTACGACCATGCATATCACATGCAACTAAACGAATATTATTAGCCGTATATTCTGAAACCATTACCATAGGATTTTCAGCATCTCTATTCCAACGAGGAGCTAGCATAGATGTTTGTATCGGCACCAACACTTGCTCATGGCTTCCGTCGTAATCTGCTATACACAAAGCCTTTTTAGTTTCGTTAACATAGACTAATTTACCCGAAAAGTATCCCGCATTACCAGTTAACACAGGCAAAATTGCATCGGCTATAGCATGCGCCCAACCACGTGGGACCACGCCCTGCTTTGGTACACGTAACCCTTTAACCATAGATGCTTTTTCTGTCTTATACACACGACACTCAAACCCTTTATCAGGATTATCTTGAATACACACCGCAAGTGCTTTTTTATCTTTATACCAACTGTGCATTTGAGCTTTTGATTTTAAATCTAGTACGTACTCTGTGCTTACTTCAAATTGATCGGTAAATCCAAGATCTTTTGCTACGGTAATACAAACCGAGAGAAGTTCGTCAGTTTGCTGTCCAACACCTACTACCACTAATGGTACTTTTTTTGTCTGTGCACCCGCAAATTCAACATGTAGGTTTGTTTTTTGCGCGTCAGCTTGCATGCTGTTTGCTACACTTGTTACAAGAAATAAAAGAGAAAGTCTTAAAAAGTTCATGATTCTGCCCATGGTTTAAATATAAGTTCGATAGTTTTGCCCCACACGGCACGTGGAAATGTTAATGCCTTAATACCCTCTTCTACAGAGACGTCATAAATCATAATCCCCGATGTTTGTGTAAGTGTGTACGATGCGAGATTGCCCTGCCAATCAACAGTAAGCAATGCCTGACATTCGATATGTGCGGGCACACCCACTGGAGGATGCCATGCTTGTGTTAATGCCTCAGTTAATAAACGATGCACCTCAATATCTGCTACTTCATCTTGCGTTACGTACATAATTTCTTGTCCTGAAGCCGTTACCGGCTGACCGCTTGCACCTGCATCTACTACAGCAGAAGCTTCTTGTTGGACTGCTGCTGGTATTTCTGCCGCTTTTACTTCTGGCACTGTTTGTTGTTGTACCGGTTGTTCTGCTACAGGAGCCACCGGAGCTTGTTCTGGTTTTACTGCAGCAGCTTGTTGAGCAGCTTTTACAGGTAACTCTTTTTTACTTTGTTTTGTCTGTTTTTTTGCAGCTTCTTTCTTTGTTGCAAGTGCCGTTTTTTTTGACACTTGTTTAGCGCTCTTTTTTTTTGTATCTACAGGTTTTGCTTTCTGTTGTTTTACTACCGATGTTTTAAGACCTTTTTTCTTACCCGTTTTGCCTACAACCGCACCGCTTTTACCTGAACCGCCCGCTGCAACCGTAGCTGCTACAGGCTTTTTTTGACCAAACGGAAGCACTTTTACTATAACGTCGCTTCTGGCTATATGCTTAGTATTAAAACTTATTTTGCCGCCGTTTGCTTGATAGAAAAAGAGAAGTAAACATGCAGTTACATGGAGCGCAACACTAACACCCACAATTTTTGATAGAAACTGAGTGCGCTCAGGTAGTCTTTGTGGTTGCCAACGCAACATACCGGACTCCTTTAACTTGCTTAATATCATCAACCAGTTTAATTACCGTGCCATAATGTACTGATGTATCAGCCTTTACAAACACTGTCTGGTCGCCCTTTTTGCCCACCGTAAACGTAATACGCTCTACAATATCTTTTTCTAATACTGGCACACTGTTTAAGTAAAATTTACCAGACTTATCAAGCGCAATAACAATATCCTGCTTTTGTGTGTCATCAACCTCTTTGACATCTCCACGAGGCAGTTCAACTTGCAATGCGTTTTCTTGTTTAAGCATTGGTGTTGCAACCATGAAAATAATCAATAATGTCAGTGCCACGTCAATAAGCGGCGTAAGATTAACTTCAGGAAGCGTGCGGTGAGTAAGACGTCTGAGACGACGGATTTGATACTTCATGTTCTTCCTTTTCATAACCTAAAAATATCTGTAACAACAACGACACTCTGTCTGAAACACGGCACAGTTGATGCTCAATTTCCGCTACGCGCATTTGCAAATGATTAAACATAATCAACATAGGAATCGCCACCATCAACCCTGCAAGGGTAGTAATCAATGCTTCTGCAATACCAGGTGCTGTTGTCACAATATCAGCACTTTGTAATTCACTAATACTCATAAATGCATGCATCAATCCCCACACGGTACCAAAAAGACCAATCAACGGAGATACTGCAGCATTAACCGAAATAATATGAAGATGCGCATTTTCTTGGTACACCATATGATCAATAGTTAAAAAGCGTTGTTCATCAAGTAATGCTTTTTCTTTTTCTGAAAGTATTGATGCGCGACGAGCAACTTTTTTTGCTTCTTGTACTTGTTCTAAAACAAGATGGCCTGCATACCCTTGTGCCGATTCTTGTGCAATAAACGTAAGTTGTTCAAGCGAGTTAACTGTACGCAAACGTACGCGCAGCTCAGTAAGTTGACGCATTTTCGTCCTAAACATCACTATTTTATAAAAAATAATGGTCCAACAAATAACTGATGCTGCTAACAACGACAAGAGCACAAGCTTGGTCATAAGATCAGATTGAGCGACTAAAAACCAGAGTGAATTGCCCGAAAAAAAATTCATATATTTTTCCTTCTTTTAAGCCTAATAGTGCCGCCTAGTCTACGTTAGTTTATTATTTTTTAACACCATTTCTTTTACTTTTTTCTTATCGTGTAACGACTGCTCAATTTGTAGTTCATACGCAGCTTGTACTAACTTACCAAGCGCAGGCCCAGGCGCACACACATCCAAGAAATCTGCACCTGTTAACAACGGCTTTTCCGGTCCGTACGCAACACCATACTGTTGTGCACGTGTAAAAAATTCTTCAACTAATGGTTCTGGGCATACTGCTAATGGCCTGTGCTTTTCTGGATTACGTGCCGACTTATCCGCTTTACAAAGCATATACAAATCGTACATCGTACATTCTGGCGCAAGTTTTGATGCAAGTCGTTTATACGCAGCAGCACTACTGTTATTTTTTACTAATGCTATAGGTGTCATATGGTGGCGCACTAATTTAAGCACCGCATCTTGTATATGTTGCGTGGGACATAAACGCTTAAGAAGACTACTTGCCGGTTTTACCCCTGCAACATCATGCCCTAACGAACGAATGCGCCCATCAACAAATTGTGTAGTTGCCGGCTTGCCAAGATCATGCGCAAGTGCTGCAAACACTAATGTTAATTTTTTCTCTACAGTCTCATACGTATACGAAGCTGCTGCATCAACTGCCTGCATAGTATGCTCAAACACATCCCCTTCCGGGTGGTATTCGAGCCACTGACTAACATGTTGTAAGGCCGCAACTTCAGGCGCTATCTCTTTAAGACGACCAATCGTGGCAAGCCAACGGATACCAAGCGATGGTTGTTCCGATTTTAAGAATAACTTTTCAAACTCTTTACTAATACGTTCTTGTGCCACACCTGCTAGATCCATATTTGTACACAAGGCTGATAGTTCTGCATCAGGATGCATGTTAAACCGACCTATAAACTGCATTACTCTATAAAAGCGCAACGGATCTTGTACAAAAAAATGAGCATCCGGCGTCCGCAACAGATTCTTCTGTAAATCGTGCACGCCATTAAAGGGGTCAATCAGTTCTCCAGTTGCAAGATCAATACCCATAGCATTTATGGTAAGATCGCGCCGCCTAAACGCATCGGCCATGTTCATATGCGGGTCTAACGTGACGGTTGGTTTTCTACCGGCAGTATCGGCACGAGGTAGCGACCAATCGGCAGGTATACCATCAATCTTTAAAACGCCGTACACCTTACCCACCAAACGCACATGCCCAAACTTTTTGAGTACCTTTTCTAGCGCTGCTAGTCCAAGACCATGCACTTCAATATCTATGTCTTCAAGAGGTTTTTGCAACAATGCATCGCGCACTGCACCTCCTACTAAAAGAACACGTGCATTCTGAACGTGTAAAGCATCAACTATAGGTGCAATGGCGGGATGTTTACTAAAAATAGTTTCACGTGTTTTTTGTACTAACTGAGCAACTTTTGTAGACTGCATAGAATCATCACTTTTACATTAAAGATACTGTATGAATACCAAACAATTTTTATCTATCGATTTTTTATCAACTCTTTTTAACTCTACGTTGCCAGCACTTTTTTTAAAAGATATTCCATTCTTGAGCTATACAACATTAAAATGTGTGCCTCTTATACTTCTCTTTGTGTCTCATTCTTATCTGTATAGCTCAGATAAAAAACATATAAGCAAACAAGCAAGAAAATCTTTACGTACACTTCAGTTAAGTAAACTTCAAGCAATTCAATCGCAACAAAAAAAAGGTGAATCAACTCTTGAATGCATCCAGAAAGAACCAGAACATCCAGTCCATCATAAAAATGATACAGCCCAACTCACAGATAAACTGGCTACTGATGACATATTTACACGCAAGAATAAACGGGATTTTTTTGTAGTTCAGAACAAAGATGGAAGCTTTTCTACTATTAGCGCATTAACAGTGCTTATTCTATCGCATAACAAATTAACATCATTCCCCAAAGAAAGTTTTTCTCATCTTTCATATTTAAAAGAGCTTGATTTATCAGACAACCAGCTCACTACACTGCCTGATATGTGTAAAGCAGATTTACCCAATCTAAAAACCCTACATTTATCCAGAAATAATTTAACATCTGAAACAGTAAATCAATTTCCTGTACTTCCACGTTTAAAAAACCTTTACTTAGACAATAATCAAATAACAGAATTTCCTAATGTATCAGCTGAACCACTAATGCACATTCGTTATATTGATTTAAGTGATAATCAAATTACCAAGATAGATTACACTAAGATACTAGCGTATAAAAGACCTCTAGAAACTACGATATTAAATATGGAAAACAATCCTGTACAGGACACGAATAATCCTACTCGTTTAGGTATTATTTTTAAAGATGAAGATCGTTATCGATATAGAGGTAAAATACCCAATGAATGCACTTTACTTTAAGGACAGTATGTATAATACATTTATTTTTATTTTCATTATAGCGACAATGCAATCTTTTTTTTCACATGCATCAGATACAACTGCAGATCGTTATCATACCATCAAGTTTGCTGATGGTTCACAAAAAGAATATTCCAACGAATCCATTACCGATCTACCTATAATGCAAGCAGCACAAGACGCTTCTGACACTACAAATCACACACTAAATTTGTCCCATTTACGCAATCTTAACAAACACTATTTCACTACTCTCTTGTTAGTATTAGAAGCTAAAAAACGAAGCCCTAATCATGCACAGGGTTACTATCTGCATAATGATGGTCGACGCGTTAGTGATCAAGAAAGCATTGATGCCCTCTATGCTGCGCAATCCATATATAAAAAAGATGATCCTATTCATCAAGAAATAGGAGGTAAATTTCACATGTTTTTACGACAAATTCACATATCTAATGCCTTTCTACGCGCCCTTCCACCCACTCTTCCTTTTAAAGATGAAGCAAATAATACAATATACACGCTTAATCTAGAAGGTAATCTGCTCACAACGCTTCCTGATAATGTTTTTAACCATCTAAAAAACTTGAGCACCCTCAATCTATCACGTAATTCTTTAACATCCGTAACTGCTGCAACTCTGTCTGGTCTTACTGCTTTAAAAGAACTTAATCTCTCATACAACAACCTCTCTCAAGTGCCTGAAGTTGCTCTAACATCATTAGAAAAGCTTGATGTACGCGGAAATAAAATAAAAAAAGTACGTTATGCTACATTAGCTCTTAAACAATTAGGGCCACAATTAAAACTCTTAGATTTACGATCTAATCCCTTAAGTCCCGCTACTCACCTAGCTATGGATGCTATCCCAAAAGATACGTTAGACGTTTATCTAGAAGATGCTGATGTACCACCTAAAAAAGATGGCGACTGTGCATTACTTTAACAACAGATTATGTTAAGAACATTATGCATCGTATCACTTAGCTCACTATCCCTGCTTTCAAGATGCTTTTGCAACAATGCATCTTGCACTACACCTCGTACAAAGAAAACACGTGCATTTTGAATGTGTAAAGCATCAACTATAGACTTAATAGCAGGATGTTTGCTAAAAATAATTTCTTGAGTTCTTTGTACTAACTGAGCAACTTTTGTACACTGCATAAGATCATCACTTTTTAAAAAGGATACTGTATGAATACCAAACAGTTTTTAGCCATCGGTTTTTTACTAACTGCAGTTAACTGTACGTTGTCAGCACATATTTTTGAAGATATTTCGCTCTGGTGGAAAACAAAAGAAGAAGAAGTGGTAACACATGAACACAAATTATCCCCTGGCGCGCATATTTCTATAGAAAACAATAACGGTCCTATTACTATCAGCACTTGGAATAAAAACTCGATCATGTTAGAGGCTACTAAATCAGGATCTGAACAATCGGTTAAAAATACCAAGATTGATCTCACCTACACCGCAAAAGGCTTATCTATAAAAACCGTTGGTCTTAAACCGGACAAAACCTGTACTATTTCATTTGCAATTATCGTTCCTGTTGATGCTCACCTTGATTCCATTAAAACCGAACAAGGTAACATCACCGTAAAAAACAGTGCAACGCCACTCTCACTAAGCAGTAACTATGGCGATCTAACCGTGATTGACGCACAAAGCTCAATCAACGCACATACTAAATATGGACAAATCACCATATCAACGACATCTGAACTTAAAG
This sequence comes from uncultured Pseudomonadota bacterium, assembly GCA_964606885.1. Classification (GTDB taxonomy): domain Bacteria; phylum Babelota; class Babeliae; order Babelales; family CAIQNR01; genus CAZSHB01. The sequence continues at coordinate 71,383 of CAZSHB010000001.1, forward strand.
ATGATAATAAAGTACTTGCGTTTACCGAACGTGGCGCCATCACCATGCATGTACCAGAAAAAACAAATGCACACCTGTACGCAACTACCTTACGTGGCAGTGTATCAACCGAACAACCTGTAACGCTTGATCCGCGCACAACTCCTATTAACACTAAAGCTATTGCGCAAATCAAACGGGACGTCCAAGGTTCTTTAGGTTCTGGACAAGGACCAACGTTTAAATTACACACCAACAAAGGCAATATTAAACTTGCTGTTAGCTAATTAAGCAAAATGCCCATGATTACACTGTTTGCTAATGCACTTATTATTATAAGCTGCTTAATGCCTATAAGTCTTTCTAGTGCAATGCAACCTTCAATAAAAACCGGCTATCAATCTATCAATTATACGAGCACAACATATCCAGATGGTATGTACGATATTCATGTAATAAGCACCAGTAATAATGCATCTTGCCCTATTATTTATCTGCGTTTTGATAACGCAGATGGAACAACACCTACCGTTGTAACAAGTAACATCACAGGTAAAGAAAATATCCTACAAGCACTTATCGATGCTTACGCCATTGACCGTAGTAGTTCAGATGCAGTATTCAACAACCTAAATTTTTTTGCATATCATGTTGTAAACAATCTACCAATGACGCCCAATCGCTATACAATTAGCTTGCATCTTGCTCTGACTATTATAGGAATAGAATCTTATCTAGAAAAACGTCAACCAGAATACCGCAGCTTATTGTTATCTTGGATAGATAATGAAGCACAATGTAATAATCTGCCAGCGCAACTACGTTGATACTAAAACCACTTTGATTATCTACGAGCAGCCATATAATCAAGATACGCTTGTCGATTATTTGCCAGCCGTTCTTCTAGTTTCCATTGACGTTGTTCACGCTTCCATGCAAGTCCTTCTATAAAAGTAAGCCATACATGCGACCAACTGCCAAGATACCCAGGTCTTGGACGTAACCCATATTCATGCAAAAAAAGCGCAATACGATTTGTTAAAGAATGATAGCTTGGATCGCCAAATTCGGGACGCGTTGCAATAGTAGTTTGTAATTTACCAACATCACCACGCATTTGCCTAAGCACTTCTGCATATTCCCATGAATACAAACTTTCTATAAACGCACGCACATCAGCTTGATATTGAAGGGCAACTATTTCACCTACATTTTCATAATGATCATAATAAGGCTGAAAATAATTATCTGAGATATTCACGCCATTAATAGTTTGTATTGTCGTTCTACATATAGGACATCTTGGCGCTGTCTGTGATAACTCATCCATCCATTCTTGAATGCACGGTTTACAAAAACTATGACCACAGTTTGCTTGTGCATTAAGTAATTTTTCATCAAGACAAATGGGACATGTATCAGCGGCTGAAGCGTCATAAAAAATGTCTTCTGCGTCTGCTGCATAGATAGAACTACTCACTACTGTAGCAACTAACACTATTAGTTTTATGTTCATCGTACACCCCCTGCTTGGTAACGTGCCATTTTTCTTGCTTCCCTTGCATCTTCATCAAGATCAGGAACTTCTATAGCAAGATCTTGAGTTGATATATTCAAATCTCGTCTAAAAATTTCCATACGAATTTCTGGAGTTAGCCATGTCTGATCAATCCATTCTGGATGCGTAAAAATATTTTCTTCTATCTTACCTTCATAATAACTCCATAGAACCGTATAGTCACGTGGCGTCAAACTGTCGATAAAATCTCTTATTTCTTGGTAATAAGCATCTGGAATAACAAACTGATCCATACCTTCTATAACAGGTCGGGTAAAATCAAACACATGATCTGCTGGATCAAAAAGATCTTCATCTTCAATAAATTGATCCGCAAAATATAAACGGTCAAACTCTGCAGCATTATTCATTGCACGATGATTAGTTTTATCTTGACGATCATAATCTTCTGCCTCAGTCAAATCCAAGCGCTCATCTATTTCTTGTAAACCAACATAATTTCTAAAAAAAGCCATACGTCGCTCTAATGGTAACCACGTATCATCAACCCATTCTGGTGTTAAAGAAAGAATAATTTCTAAACTACTATCTTCATCATCACTATATTCATCAAGTAATGCCTGATATTCCTGAACATTTAACTGATGAACAAAATCTTGAATTTGTTGACGATACATTGGTGCAACTATAATGCGACGGTTAATATCGGGAGCAAAATTAAAATTGTGGCTGAGCGCAGGAGAGGGCTTAAATGGCACCCTAACAGGTTGCTGATTAATAGTTGTTACATCTGCTCTACATGCAGGGCATGTATCATGTTCATGCAACCATCCATCAATATACTCCTCCTGGCCATCTGGATAACCATCTTTAATACAAGGCATACAAAACTGATGACCACAATTTAATTGTGCATCAAGTACTATGTCTTCTTCTATACAAATCGGGCATTTTCCTGTTACTTGTTTTATAGCTTGAGGTTCTTCTGCCGGCTGTTCTGCTGCTTGTAAACCCACATTTGCTGTTAATAACAGCAAACTTGCCAACCATACTATCCGCTTCATTATAACCCCCTTTTTTATGCTCTCTACTTCCAATAAGCCAATGTTTTACGTATTAAGCTTATCGCAATGTTTCAATTTGAATTATATCAACTTGCCAGCCTTTTAGACAAGAAAAAAATTGATCCGGCTTACTATTGCTTTAAACTACGTACTATTATTTTAAACTTTATGCGCGATAAAAAGGACCATCCCTATGCGTACTATCCTGTATCTTTGTGTAAGTGTGTATTGTATAAGTGCAAGCTTTTTATATAGCGGGCAACGCATGGCCCTCACTACTTATCTAAAAATTGCGGCAACTAAAAATACTCCTGCAAGCAACCATCCTCTTTATACACTCTCTTTTGGTGATAATCAGGAAGTTTCTTGCACGCTTGTGCCTACCGGTAAACATACACCTGTCATTAACGCTTCTGCTTTAGAAAACGCTAAAGCACTTTTTACAGAATTAACGACTGAGTTGCGTAATTGCCCATCAAAAGAACAATGTATTGCTTTACATACAACTGCAAGCAACCACCATCTAGGTATTCTCCAATATCAACATCTTGTCTACGCCTATTTATCTTTATCTGAAGATAAAACTGCAGGTGCAGCTCTTGATGCTATTGATAGAGAAATAAAAGATCTCGATACATGGCTCAACCCCTTTTTAGCACGTCTTTGTTTTGAAAAAGCATGCCATGTAAAAAACCCTCAAGCAAAAACACCGTTTCTTACTTTTTTAAACCAACATACTACTCAAAAAGATTAGACGACACCCATGAGACAAAAAAAAGCTCTTTATACACTCATACTTGCAGCGTTTATCTCCACACAGCAAGCACATACCAGCCAGCACGCATTACCATCTACGCAAACATTCCCTAAAAATAGCTTTCGACTACTCTCCCATTCTGTAGGCCCAAAAATCTGCAAAATTTCTTCCGGTGAACCAATTTTTGATCTTTATACAGGACCATGGGGAATATCCCCTGTACTGTTTCCAGAAAATACTGACGAACGCGCTACGCCTACTGAACTTACGTGCTCACGTATTTATCGTACATCAGAAGCACTATGGTTAGAAACAAGGCATATCTATCATGATTGTATGAATATAGGAAAAAGCAACTATGGAAAAATAGTTCATGATGCGCATGCTGCTTATTGCGCACCCATACTTACTTTTAAAGAAAATATGCAACAACTTTTTGACCGCAAAGAAGCTGGTCATACAGATGCTGATGTTCGCCCTTTACAACTCTTGATACTACAGCAAGCACATGCCATAAACCCTGTAGCCGTTGCTATGTTACGAGAGCTCATGCAACGACAAAAGTATCCTCATGATAAAGATGTTAAGACGCCTCTTTTGAACATGATTGAATTGGGATAATAATAGCCCGTCTTCCGTCTACGCCTAATGGCTTCGAACGGACAAGACGCTTTAAAAAAAAGTATAATTACCTATTAAAAAACTTGCTTGCATCTTGTAAGAGTCCAGCCTTCGCTTGTACTTAGAGATAATAATCTTCTACGGTTTACACGCTACGGCGGACACCAGTCTTCAGTTAATTTTTAGTTCAAGCCTATAAGGCGCAGCCAGACGAAGTTGCTAAGCAACGAAGACTGGTGGAGCCGACCGGGGTCGAACCGGTGACCTCATGAATGCCATCCATGCGCTCTGCCAGCTGAGCTACGGCCCCAAAATAAGATTTTTTAAAGAACAGAAAAAGATTTTTTTATTGTAAATCAACACCGACAAAATGCAACTATTTCTCTGTGTTTTACAGCATAGTAACGCTCTGCTAACAATTATCTATAAAAGAACAATAAGTGTGGTAGAGTAACCTACATAATAATTATTGATACACTTTTCAAACCTGTACACAGGAGACTTTTATGAAACGTTTTTCCGCACTTATGCCGTTTCTTTTTTCTTGTTCGTTGTTATCCATTTCTGTAGAACTCAAAGAAAAAAAAATATCTCCCACGCAAACAGATATCGCTTGTACCTTTGTGCTCCAACCGCATGAAGTTCTGTACGAAAAAAATATGCTTTTTTCTATAGATAACCCTGATGTGACCCTTTCTAAAGCAACCCCTAACAAAGAACTTTCATCATCATACGATCCGCATTTTAAAGAACACCGTATGGTATTTGATGAAAACGTAACCTTCTCTCTACAAGCAACACGTACAACACCAAACGACACCCCAACAAATCTTACTATTCTTTATGCAACCAGCACCCACAAAGAAGGCCAAAACGCAACGTTTGCTATTAACTTTGCTCATGCACAAGATGGCGCTATAAGTGCATCTCCTGCAAATCAGGATATTCAAGAATGCCAAGTATTAGTCAAACAAGAAGAAGCGAGCAGTTGGCGAGGCACTATCCAAAAAATAAAGGACACCGTCAGCTCTACCGATTCGTGGTTACTGCGTCTTACCTTTGTCTTCTTACTTGGGTTATTACTCAGCCTTACTCCGTGCATTTACCCAATGATTCCTATAACTGTTGGTATTTTACAAGCACAAGGCAGCAAATCTCTCAGTAGAAATTTTTTCTTATCCTGCTGTTACACCATGGGTCTTTCAACCACCTTTGCATTGATGGGGTTACTAGCAGCGTCATCAGGTTCAGTCTTTGGACACTTACTTGCTAACCCTCTGTTTGTACTCTGTATTGTCGCCTTACTCTGCTACTTTGCATTTTCACTTTTTGGTTTTTACAACATGTACATTCCAAAAGTTATGCGTGGTAAAGGATCACTTTCTAGCACCGGTTCAGCATTATCAATTTTTACCTTTGGCCTTGCAAGCGGCACCTTTGCATCACCATGCGTATCACCAGGCTTAGCACTGGTTCTTGCAATTGTTGCAGCACTTGGCAGCAAACTCTTAGGATTCTTACTTCTGTTTGTATTTGGTATTGGTATGAGCACGCCACTTTTAGTTATTGGCACCTTCTCAAGCTCTATTAATATGCTTCCACGTGCAGGTATGTGGATGATAGAAATTCAACGCCTGTTTGGATTCTTATTGCTTGGTATGTGCTTCTATTACCTCAACGCACTTATCCCTGATGCATTAACCGCAGCTGGCGTCTGCGTACTTCTTGTTGTTGCTGGCGTCTATTACATACGTACCAAACACAGCAGTTCAGGCGTTTGGAAGTTCCTCAAAAACATTATTGGTATCGGCTGTTTAGCAATATCAGCATTCTTAGCAGTAGTTACTATTCAAGATATGTACTACCCAGAACTGCATAAAACAACACAAGACAACTGGTTTACCGATCTTGATAAAGCACAAGAAGTAGCACTGGCTCAAAACAAAAAAGTATTTATCGATTTTTGGACACCATATTGCTCAATTTGCAAAGCAATCACCAACACAGTACTAAAAGATGCAAGTGTAGGTTGTGTACTCAATCAGTACTACACCGTACTGACAGTTGACGCTTCTGATAACAATACTGAACCATACAAAACATTACGCTCACGCTATGATATTCAAGGCGTACCAACACTTATTATTGTTGACCCAACAAACAATAAGGCATTAAAGCGTTGGTCAAGCGAATTGTATGACATGGAAAAATCTGCAATTATTGAAGAGCTGACTGCATACGGACAAGCAAAAAGTCTGTAACACACGTATACATAGCTAACAAAAAGAGGCCGGTTTTTACTGGCCTCTTTTATTTTTTAGATTATAAAAAACTACGCTGAGTTTTTATCCCATCTTAATCTCTGTCATCGTTATTATCTTGATCATCACCATTTTTGTTATCTTGTTCTTCGTTAGGATGCTTAAGCGAAGAATCTAACTTACACCATGCATTAGGTACTGGGTTACCATTTTTGTCATATGCAGTACACTGAAAGAATGTTTGATTTCCAACCTTTTTTTTCGGCGGGTTTTGATCAAGAATTTCACTAAAATACGCAGGATTTACACTATAGTAATTATTAGTAACTTGATCTCCACCACCATTACCTCTACCGCCAGCAGAACTTGCAACCATTGCAGTTGTCATAACTAACGCAGTACACATAAATGCTCCACCCCATGCCCAACCGCCACCATAGTAACCACCGCTGCCATTAAAGTTATTGGTATGTGAGCTGTTATTATTATGACTGTTATTATGACTATGATTACCACTATTTTTCCCACTGTGGCTACCACGCCCACCTTGTCCGCCAGAACGACCTGCAGAAGAATGCCCTCCACGGCTACCACTGCCCCCACCATGATATCCTCCTCCATGACCACCGCCTCCGCCACCACGTGCTTCTATAACAGTTCCTACTCCCATACACGCTACTAATAAGAATCCTCTAAACTTTTTCATACGCATCCCTTTTTTTATCGCTTTACAGAACACACACTGCGCTCTTTCTTATTGCCAGCCTACGTTTAGCAGGACAAAAAAATCAAGAGCTGCCAGCAAAACTGCCTGCCATACACAATATTGGCATACTTTTTACCTGCCATGCCGCAAAAAGCGCAGTCGTAGAAAAAAAAGTAAAAAGCAGTAAACTAAGAAACATTGTTAAAAATGTTAAAAATTGCCCAGTCTTTCTAAAAGCAGGTGTAGCCCATGAGCCACAAAGTTAATGATGAACTACCTACGCTAACCCCCGATGCATCGCAAGAACATCATGTCCGTGTACAAAAAGTAAAAAAATTACGCGAAATGGGCATAGAACCATGGCCTGCTGCTAAAAGCGTTTCTGCAACAGCACAAGAAATTGTTGATGGTTTTGTTGATGGCACAGAGCAATCGTATACCGCTGCTGGTCGCCTTATGGCTATGCGTGGACATGGTAAAACCGCTTTTGGTGTTATTCAAGACAGATCTGGCAGAATGCAAGTCTACTTTAAAGAAGATCTGTTAGGCGCAGAACAGTTTGAACTACTCAAAAATTATATCGACCTTGGGGATAGTATCTGGGTTTCTGGTACTACTTTCCGCACCAAGACAGGTGAAGTTACATTGCAAGTAAAAGAGTTTACCCTCTTAAGCAAATGCCTGCATCCACTACCAGAAAAGTTCCATGGTATTGCAGATATCGAAATTAAATATCGTCAGCGTTATTTAGATTTAATGAGCGATGCTCACAGCCGTCATACCTTTATGACACGCTCACTCATGATCCGTGAAATTCGTCGCTATTTAGAAAGCCACGGATTTATGGAAGTGGAAACACCTATGCTCCACCCTATTCCTGGTGGCGCAGCAGCAAAACCATTTATTACGCACCACAATGCATTAAGCAGTGAGCTGTTCTTGCGTATTGCACCTGAACTTTATTTAAAACGACTGGTTATTGGCGGGTTTGAACGCGTCTATGAAATTAATAGAAACTTCCGTAACGAAGGTATTTCAACACGTCATAATCCTGAATTTACCATGCTTGAATTTTACATTGCACATCATGATTACCATTTCATGATGGACTTTGTAGAAGGCTTATTCAGACATGTTATTAGCAAAGCACATAACACGCTGACTATTCCTTTTGGCACACATACACTAGATTTTTCAAAACCATTTAGCCGCATGAGTGTTGAACAAGCAGTACTTCATTATGGTAAGTATCAAAAAAGCGATATCAGCCCAACAAAAATTGATGGTGAACTCAAAAAACATGGTTCAAAAATGGCCGGCATGCAAATCTCTTACGCGCAAAAAATGTTTGCATTGTTTGAAGAAGTTGCAGAACCACATTTGATTCAACCAACCTTTATCATCGATTTCCCGCTTGAAGTTTCTCCTCTTGCTAAAAAAGATGATAAGAACCCAGAAGTGGTAGCTCGTTTTGAACTGTTCATGGCTGGCATGGAATTGGCAAATGCATTTAACGAGTTGAACGATCCGTTTGACCAAGAAGACCGCTTTAAACAACAAGTTGCCACACACGAAGCTGGCGATGACGAAGCACACCGTTTTGATGCTGACTTTATTAAAGCGTTGGAGCATGGCCTACCACCAACAGTCGGTTGCGGTATTGGTATCGATCGTCTTGCTATGTTGTTAACCAACAGCACTTCTATCAAAGACGTAATTCTGTTCCCTACGCTCAAAAGAAAAGACTAAGTAAAAAAACCCTAGACGTGTAAACCATTTTTTCGGTACAGCTTCTTATATAAAAACCAACATTATAAGAAAGTTAATTATGAAAAAATCAATACACTATCTAGGGTTTTTTGCCCTTCTTATCACACTTCCCCAAACCACACATCCTCTTTCAGCACCCAGCCCTAAAGCAATTTTCAATAAACTCAAACCCGGTCTTGATAGTACGCGCTCATTAGATGTAACAGTCAGTGCGCTGCATACCGTAGCGGAAAAATGGCCAAGCAACACATTTGAAACAAACAAAAACTATTACCAAATTCTACCCAATTGTCTTCCAGATACCCTTAAAGAGAAAATGGAAAAAACGGTTAACACAGGCGACATTGCAAAAACTTTCGTACAACAAACAACAACTCTATCTAACGAAGAACAAACTTTTATAGATGCACGGTTACAGCACATAGCCCGTTATTTCCACGCAACTAAAAAATTTAGTAATAAAGAAATACTCAACACTATTAACCCAAGCAATCTTAATACCGTACCACGTATTGCCGTATGTGCCAGTGGTGGTGGTTTTAGAGCAATGATTGCAACCATGGGCTTTTGGGATGGCATGAAACACGCAGGTCTTGATAATCTGATAGTCATGACCTCATGTCTTTCTGGATCAACCTGGTTCACCATGCCCTGGTGTATTGGTAAAGAGATCTCACAACTACAAGCTGGTTATGAAAAATATGCATTAGTTCCTCTAGATCCATCAGTCTATAATAAACTTAAAAACAATCCGTTAATACTTCCGCAAGCAACAACTTATCCAACAAATCAAAACTGTTTATTTGCAGAACGAAACATTATTAACGATAAATTTGCTCAAGCTTTTTACTGGCGTTTTCCTTACAACATGGTCCAACCATACGGTAACTTAATTGGCCATATGACACTTTCAGCATTTGATGATCCTGAAATTATCAAAGCTGGTCTTTCAGAAGAAGCACAAGAAGAAACAGACTATTATATAGACAACCTGAAAATGGCACCCTATACAGGACCTAGTGCTATACAATCCCGCCAAACGGTGTATTTATCACAAGCAGGGGACTTCTTAAAAACCCCCGATGGTATTGCAAGCCGTCCATTACCACTTGCAACATCAATCACCCAGTACGATGGTACTTGGTGGAGTACTGCTCAAACAGTAAGCGACCAACAAAAATCGTTTGATGGATATGGATGGATTACCTACACACCGTTTAACGTAGAAATGGATTTCTATGATAGAAAAGGCATACGCAGCGGCGCACGTATCGAGACACAATATCTTGGCAGAAGATTTGATAACGTCAGAACCCATCCTAAACGTTGGTACCGTTTAACCAACCCAGAGACTATTGGGTATGGTGCAGTTAATAGAGCACCTGAATACACCCTTGATTATCTCATGGGTATCTGGGGATCAGCATTTGGTATTTCAATCAACTTCATTTTAAATGGCAGTGGATTAGAAGATGCAGTTGATCCTGCACATGTAGATATTGATGCACAAGATAATACAAATAACTCTGTTATCATGAAACATACAAAACAAGCACTTGGTGGAGCTCTAAAATTAGCCAATAAAGGCTTTGGTGCATTAACCGCATACGGCGACTTTAGACTCCTACCAGCCGTTATTAACAACTTTGCCGTATTTCCCGATTCACCATTTGTCGATCATACAACCTTAGTTACCGTAGATGCTGGTATTGCGTTTAACTTACCCTTCCCACCATTACTAAAACCTGAACGTAACATTGATATGATTATTGCTCTTGATGCTTCTGCAGACGTTTCTGATGGGCAACTTTCTGCAATTGTAGGCGCAGAACGCTGGGCAAAAAAACATGGTATTCCGTTTCCTATCATAGAAAATAGCAGCTTATATAAAAATGCAAGCACGCGTCCATTCACCGTGTTTGATCAATTTGACGACTCAGTACCAACCGATAAACGATTCCCTATCGTGTTCTATATCCCACTTATTGATAACACCTATGCATGTGCAACACACGACGAACCATTCTCACTAACAGGGTGCCTCAAAGCTGCATGTTCAACCTTTAACTTCAGTTACACACCAGAGGATGTACAAAGTCTCTCAAACCATATGTCATGCGCTGTACAAAACATGAAGTCAAAGATCATGGCAACCGTAGAACAGACCATACGCAAAATGAATAATATGCCACTCTTACCAGCAGACACACTACAATACTCAGCAACATTTACTAAAAAAACACCGGTTGCTACTGCCTAAATTGACCATACTTTTTTTGAATGATACCTTCTATTTATCATGCATTACCACGGTAGATAGAAGGTTTTTTTATTATGAGAAAAGTTGCCCTTGTTATTGCACATCACGGATTTCAAGCAGAAGAATATAATAGTACCAAACAAGCTCTTGAAGCTGCAGGCATTAACGTCGCTACCATCAGCGACAAACCTGGTATTGCAACAGGGCACGATGGTTCACAAGCACACGTCGATGGTACTATCGATGCTATGATTGTACGTAACTATCATGGCATATTCTTAATTGGTGGCCCACAAGCCATGGAACATTTAGATACTCCTGTTATGCATCAAAAATTAGCCGAAATTTATGCTATTGGTAGTGCATATGGTGCAATCTGTATTTCGCCTCGTATTCTTGCACACATCAACTTATTACGTCATAAAAAAGCTACCGGGTGGAATGGCGACAAAGAGTTGTTACCAATTTTTAGTACCTACGGCGTCACATTTGTTGATCAACCAGTAGTAATCGATGGCAACGTAGTTACCGCTCAAGGCCCATCAGCCGCTTCTGCCTTTGGTGCAGCGATTGCTTCGGTACTATAAAACAATGAAAACAGTTATCGGCACCAAGTATAGATGGCAACTTCCCACTATAGATCGCGCAACTATCCTTGCCACAGCATCAACCTACAATATTGCTATCCCACTTGCCCAAACATTATTAGCACGTGGGTACATAACTGACGCACAAATTAATAACTACCTGTTTAGCTTGTTAGAAAAAGATGTTGCCGATCCTGTACTTCTTAAAGACGCACTAAAAGCAGTAGAACGCATAGAACGGGCTATCACCCATAAAGAAAAAATCTTAGTCTTTGGCGATTACGACGTTGACGGTATTACCTCATCGTCACTCATGATGAGTTGTCTTATGCCACTAGGCGCTCAAGTAAATTTTTATCTGCCTAACAGATTAAAAGAAGGCTACGGCCTATCAAGCAAAGTGGTTGAACGTGCAGCTGCTAACGGCTATAAAGTTATTATTACCGTTGATAATGGTACAACAGCATTTGAACCTGCACTGCTTGCCAAAAAACATGGTATCGATCTCATTATCACCGATCACCATAAACCTCACCATACGCTACCTGATGCCTTTGCCATCGTTAATCCACACCAAGCAGACTGTCTTTATCCATTTAAAGATTTTGCCGGTGTTGGGGTATCCTTTAAAGTACTGTCGTTATTGTACGAGCGCCGCAACCTGCCCATGCCAGAAAAAGCATACGAACTATTATTACTCGGAACTGTTGCTGACGTAGTACCGTTGCTTGGAGAAAACAGATTCTGGGTGCGCCAAGGATTACAATGGATTAATAAACAAGAAAGCATGTCGCTTAAAGTTTTAAAATCTAACGGTAAAATTGTTAAGCCGCTCTTATCTGCAACCGACATTGGTTATAGAATAACACCTCAAATTAACGCACTTGGCAGGCTTGATGACCCACGAGAAGGCGTGCTCTTTTTGCTTGGTAGTAATCAACAAGAAACGGAACGTATTGGCAGCGTGTTATGGCGTCTTAATGAAGCGCGCAAAGATATAGAAAAAACTATCTTTGAACAGGTGTGCCAACAAGTAGAAAATGGCTCGATAGATTTAGATAAAGAACGCATTATTATTGCCGCAAGTAACAGTTGGCCAGCTGGCGTTATTGGATTAGTAGCATCGCGCGTGGTAGGTAAATATGGCAGACCAACGATCTTGTTACACTTAACCAAAGACGGCAAAGCAAAAGGATCATGCAGATCGATCCGTACCTTTAATATTTTTAAAGCGCTTCAATCAGCAGGCCACCTGCTTGATCAGTTTGGCGGACATGCTGTTGCGGCAGGGTTATCACTTTCGGTTGATAATATTCATGCACTTAAAGAACTGTTAGAGCACGAAGCTGCAACAAAACTAACTGCTGCCGACATGGAACAAAAAATGAACTGCGACGCGCAGCTCACCCTGCCTGAAGTAAATAAAAAATTGATGTCAGATATGTCCTACTTTGAACCGTTTGGTGCAGAAAATCCTGAACCTCTTTTTTATCTTGATAACGTATCCATGGTTGGCGAGCCACAGATTATGAAGGACGTACATGTCAAATGTATGTTCTTTTCTGAAGGCGTTATTAAACCAACCGTATTCTTTAATAGACCAGATATAGCAAAAGCATTATTAGAAAAACCAACAGCATCTCTTCACGTTCTTGCACATGTCTCTGAAAATAGCTGGCAAGGAAAATCTTCAGTTGAACTTATGGGTGTTGATATAGCCTTTACGGAGCAGACATGATCATTACTATCGATGGACCAAGTGCAAGTGGCAAATCTACTATCAGTAAACTTATTGCCGATCATCTTGGTTTTTACTATCTAAATACAGGGCTTATGTATCGCGCACTTGCGTATATTGCACATTATCAGATGGGTATGAACGAAGCACAACTTGCGCATCTTTCTAAAGAAACCGTAGAAAAAATTATTACACATAATCACTTGGCATACCACTACACAGCTAAAGATGGCGCAACAATTTTGTACGAAGGCAAAAACATAACACCCTTTTTAAAGGATGCGGTTATCGATAAGATAGTCAGCATTATCAGCCCACAAGCAGTAGTTAGAACCGCCATGGTCCACATGCAACAAACAATTGCCTATCAGCATGACAGCGTTGCAGAAGGACGAGATCTTGGTACTGTTGTGTTCCCAAACGCTCATTATAAATTTTATGTCACCGCATCGCTTGAAGAACGTGCTCGCCGTTGGCAACAAGACCAAGAAAAACGGGGCAACCATTATACGCTGCACGAAGCTAGCGCTTATCTCCAAGACCGTGATTACAAAGACACGAACCGCGCACTCTCACCACTAAAAAAACCGGAACATGCTAAAGAAATTGACACGACCAATAAAAGCATCAATCAGGTGGTTCAAGAAATTATTGATACGATCAAACAATAATTATTTAAAAAAAGAGTAAAGAATAAAGGGAGCCTTTTTTACGGGGCTCCCTTTATATTTTTGTATTATTTACTGTGTATGTTTACTGTAACGAAACTACTCCTGTATTGGTTCCTGCCATTAAGTAGCCTGTTGAGCCAATTAAAGCCATCCAATAATAAGCCGTTACTCCTGCAAACGCACTACTTACCAACGGTGTAACTGGATCAGTAACGTTCCATTCATTTACTCCCACGTTATACGGCAGCACTGTTAGATACTCTTGCCCAACCGTATTGGTTTGTATAAAAAAACGCCGACTACCATCAGAATAAATACTGCGCATTAACGGTAATCGAGCAAACGACGTTGTTGAATTACTGTTAAAAATACCCGGTTTTGTTACTGCTGGATTAGCAGTAAACGTACCCGTTACACCCGTATAATTACTATTAAGCTGCGTCATAACCTGACTATTATAATACGGGGTATCTGCATTTGGTATAAAGCTTGAGTACCAAAATGTATGCGGATTACGTTGACGATCAGGCTCACTTACCATCATTTCTATAGACTCATCAGATCCTGGTATTTGTACCCAACCTGCATTCAATTGCAGTGTTAGATCTGTTGTTGCAACGCCATAGTCTGTCTGAGTACCATCTGCACAAGTAGTTGTGTAAATACCATCATTGGTAAGTAACATCAACTGTTCTGATCCTGTAGGTACTGCCGTTGTACCACCCACTGTTGATGTGATCATAAAATCATAAAAGCGTGTTGCTGTTGCCAATGACGAGTTACTACCTGATGGCGCAACACCGCTTGTTGCAATAGCTCTAAAAGAATTATTCAGATTGGTTACTGTATCAGTTAAAGTAGCACGGAAAATATAATCCGTACGTTGTCCTGCATCATTAACACTTTGACTGAGCACATATAACGCACCTCCACGTGACATAATCTTAACCGGTGTGCCTGTTATACTGTTAAGTTTTTGCCAGCTATTGTTATTTGCCGTTGCAAAGAATCCGCCTTTAAGATCAGTGATATCTGTTACTGGATTAAAACCTCTACCTGCTGCTGTTGCATAGACATATAAACTCCCATCAGCATCACGTTGCGGTTGTACACCTGCTAAAAAAAATGCTGGTGTTGTATTTGATGCGTTATTAACTGACCAACCAGTATACCCAAGACAATTGACACGGCCTGGTAAACCTGTTGTAACAAGACCAATATTGGTGTTAGTTGCCGTATAATCATTGAGGGTAGTGAGATATGCGGATGTAAAAATTGTTGTTGCCGTATTTGTGTACGATGATGCTGCACCATTAGCAAATGAAAGTGCTGGAGAGGTAGTTGGACCATATGAAGCCGACCCAGTTATTGCAAAACAAACCGTATTAAGACCCCCAAATAACGCCATCCGTTGCGACGTGCTCGCGCCCCACCCAGTAACTGATGCATTCATATCAAGTACAGAAAAACAACCATCGCTTAAGGTACTATTAATAAACCCCACAAGACCATCTGTTGGTATTCTACTATTTGTCCACCCTGTTAAAAACATCTTAGTACTCAGATTACCCCAAATTTGTCCTGTAACAGCATCAACCGCACAAAACTGAACCGTAGTATATGAGTTGGTAGCAGAACTATATCCTCGAGGAGTTACTTTTTCCCAATCAGTCCAATAAACTATTCTTCCTAAGTCATCAAACACCGCTTGTGATTTCCATACCCCTGTACAAATAACAGCCGATATTGTTCCAATAATTGAACAATACACCGCATCTCCATCAACCCACATGTCGGTTACCGTATTAGTAGTAGTTGATGTTGGCAACACACCATTACCAACACGCGCAGGACTACTTGCAGAAGTATATAAGCTTGTATTTGTATTTGCAGGGGTATCAAACGGATAAACACCGGGATTAGTAACATCTGCTAATTTACCATTATTAAATGTATTTCCATTATTAACCACCAGAGGTAATGCATACACCTGGTTACTTGCTAACGCAGTTGTATTATTCCCACCATTAACAATCAGATACGCATAATTCATCGACGCACCAACCGGCTTTGTTGAACTATGCATTACTCCTAATTTATTAACAGATAATGTTCGTGTACCACCTGGAGAAGTAACACCTATAATACTGGTACCACTGTTATTAAAAACAGTAGAAAGAGGAGCAATACCACTTGAAGCGTTACCTGACATAGGGATATTGGTCAGCACAGCAGGAGACACCCCATCATTTATAGCATACATACCAACACTTGTAGCAGCATTACCTGCAGTACCACCACTGACTATTTGATTAAGCCCAACATACAATTTACCAAGAGTTTCATCATACACTATAAGCGGCGTACTCCCTGTAGCGGTCCCATTATTACCCGAAACAAACACCCCTCCTGCAGTTGTAGCTCTTGTCGATAAAGATGAACTAACCATTTCAAGCGTTGTGGGATTAATGGTTAACAGAGACAAGGCGTCATTAGTCCCTGCAGCAAAATTAGTTGTTGCTCCATTTGTTTTAATTGCGGCAAAACCATATGCTGTGTTGTTATAAGTACCACCAGCTAATGATAAAATTTTACCTGTAACGGCAGTATTACTTGCATCTGTAAGCGTTCTTGATTGTGGATTATTATTTTGTGCAGTCGCAGTTATAACACATACTGTTGTTGGTGCTGTTGCAGTTGTAGACATAATATATGCACTGGTAAAACTTGCAGGACTAGCAGGATTTGTAATAACAATTAACTGAGACGTATCTTTATTGCTTAATATTGTACTACCTGCAATCCCCGTAAAAGTTGGAACCGTATCTATTGATGCTGGCCGAGGTGCATAACTTAAAGCATTATCTCCTGCTCCCGCCGTTACACCTGCAAGAATAGTGCCGCTTGGTTTATGACAGGTAATAACTCTTAATGTACCTGTAAATGTATTTACTGTAGAACCATCAATAGTTGTTGCTGGGCCAATAAGTGTTTGTGTATAGGGGGTTAAAAACAAATTAAAAACTACAAGCAGCACGATACGCTTATAAATAGAGAAATAACACTTCATACTTTTCCTTTTTTAAACTAATAAAGGGAGCCTTTTTTTACGGGGCTCCCTTTATATTTTGTGCTAACTGAACGCAATTACACTAACGGCAATTGAGGAATTTCTTCAAATTGCACGCGTTGCGCTTTAGAAGCTGCAGGATTTACAAGACTGTACTTTTTTTTTGAGTCTTGTTGCTTCTTTGGGTCAGCTTTTTTTGTTGACTTTGCAGCTGGCTTAGAAGTGTCTTTTTTGACAGCTTTTTTATCGCATGGCTTTGGTGCTGTTTGTGTTGTTTTAGCTTTGGTGCTGTCTTTTTTGCAGCAGCAAGCTGGCAATAACACTAAAGCAGCCAACGAAAAGAGCGATACTATATTCTTCATTACACGTCCTTTTTATAAACGGTTAGACACTAAAAACTACTGGTATCTACCTATAGTTAGATTGTCTTAATATTGCAAGTTATTGCTTGTCTGATGCTGAGTAATCAGTTTCATCAGTTACGCGAGCTGCATCAAGCATAGGATCTTGTACTGCTGTATCATCTGTTGCTTGTGCACAAACGTCTTGGCAAACAGTAGTATCATCTGATGAAGAACAACCACAGCATTCTGTTGCTGTTGTATCTGATTTTGAGAATGGGTTCCAACAACCTGGAAGAACAACCAATGACAACAAACTGACAGCTAATAATAAGTGCATAAAAGCTCCTTAGTAAAAAATTAAAAATACCCTGAAATAATACGTCTTTACCTGTATAAAAACAAGAGGGCACTAGGCGTAATAGTTTTTTTTCAGTAACTTTAAAGAAAACTCTTGTAAAGGTAATACATGGCAAAATATATCGTAGTCACCGGTGGCGTACTCAGTTCTGTAGGCAAAGGCATCGTAGCAGCATCAGTTGGTAAGATGTTACAAGAGCGAGGCGTTAACGTCGCAATTCAAAAACTTGATCCTTATATCAACGTTGACCCAGGTACCATGTCCCCCTATCAACATGGTGAAGTGTTTGTTACCGAAGATGGTGCAGAAACTGATCTTGATCTTGGACATTACGAGAGATTTCTTAACAGAAACTTACGTAAATCATGCAGCGTCACATCAGGCCAGATGTACGCACAAGTTATAGATAAAGAACGCAAAGGCGATTATCTCGGTGGCACCATTCAAGTTATTCCACACATTACTAATCAAATCAAAAGTGCCGTACAACACGCAGCAACAGATACCGGTTGTGAAGTACTCATTATTGAAGTTGGTGGCACAGTGGGCGATCTTGAAGGCGGACCTTTTTTAGAAGCATTACGCCAACTCCAACACGATCTACCAAAAGAAGATCTTATTTTTATTCATGTTGCATGGCTCCCGTATGTGCAAGCAACACAAGAACTAAAAACAAAACCTGCGCAACACTCACTTAAAGAACTCCGCTCAATTGGTATTATTCCCAACATTGTTGTGGCACGTGCAGATCAACATATAGATAAAAGCTTGTGCACCAAGATAGCGCTGTTTGGTAACATTAAACCTGAACATGTTATTCCACTGCACACAGAAAAAGCCACGTATAAAGTTCCATTAATTTTAGAAGAACAAGGCGTTGGTAACGCTATTGTACAGCTGCTTAATCTACACCCACGTATTACCTATCCATCATGGAACGTGTGGAAAGAGCTGATTGCTCAGATGGAAAAAACGCCAACTAAAACAGTCACTATTGGTTTAGTTGGTAAATATGTGTCACTTCATGATGCGTATATTAGTGTAACTGAAGCACTCTATCACGCAGGACGCGCTGTTGATGTAGGCATTCATATAAAGTGGATTGATGCACAAGATGTAACTGCAGAAACTGCGGGTCAGTTACTTGGTGATTGTGATGGTATTGTAGTTCCAGGTGGCTTTGGTGATCGTGCTGTTGAAGGCAAAATTGTTGCAGCACACTACGCTCGCACCCATAAAAAACCGTACTTAGGTTTATGCCTTGGTATGCAAGTTATGTGCATAGAACTTGCACGCGCAGTTATTGCAAAGGACGCACACACCACGGAAATTAATCCAAAAAGTTCTACCCCTATTGTACATCTGATGGAATCGCAAAAGGATGTCACACAAAAAGGTGGCTCAATGCGTCTTGGTGTGTACCCCTGCAAACTACTACCAGGGACTAAAGCTGCTGCTGCGTACAAACAAGACCTAATCCAAGAACGGCACAGGCATAGATTCGAATTTAATAACATTTATAGAAAACAGTTAGAAGATGCTGGTCTTATACTCAGCGGATTATCACCTGATGGATTATTAGTAGAAATTGTGGAACTTAAAGACCATCCATTTATGGTGGCAAGTCAGTTCCATCCAGAATTTTTATCCCGTCCTGGTAAACCTCACCCACTCTTTAAGGCATTTATAGAAAACTGTGTATAACACAGTAAAAAATAGATAATGAAAAAAGCGCACCGTAAAAAGTGCGCTTTTTTGTTGTATCACGTCATCAAACTACTATTTACCAATAACCCCTACAGCATGGGAAATTAATTCTGGAGCTTGTATAAGAATTGATAGATGTTTACCATGCGGAACAATTTCTGCCCTAACCATTCCCTTCTTATTACAAGAAGCAAAAGCAGTTACTTTTTCTGCATCAAATTGTTCATCTTGATCACCAATACACATAAAAGCGGGTTTATCTAACTGCTCAAAAAGCATAGCCGGTTTATAAGGCGTTGTGACCAAAGACATAGTATAAGAATAACTTGTAACTATACGTGGGTCACTCTTACGTACACTTTCTGGATAATCAAAAAAAACTGCTGGAATATGTTGAAATAATGGAACTTTAAATAATTGATTAAGAATATAAATCCATACTCGTACACTCTTAACAAAAGAATGAGCACCAACACGTTCAACACCTACATTAGGTCCAAGATAAGGAGATAACAAAACATACCCGGTATAAAGATCATCTCTTCGCTTTTCATACCCACTGTAATTAAGAAGCAAACCAGCCCCTGATGAATGACCAACTAGATAAATAGATGTTGTAGGATATTTTTCTCTAACTGCTTGAATAACTGTTGTGACATCTTGCAACACTTGTTCTACCGTAGGCGCATCACCACGTGCTCCTCCAGAACAACCATGACCACGAATATCAATAAAGTAACTACCAATATTAAAATCTTTCTCTAATCGCATACCAATAGACTGATAGCTTTTATTACTATAAAGACCTGCACCATGATAAAAAATTATTAAAGATGATGGATTCTTTGGAAGAAAAGAATAATAAGCTAACGGTATACCATCTGTTGCTTGGGAAAAAGATGGCTTTTTCATAACAAATTCCGGAATTTCCGAAAGCTCTTTAAAAGAAAATGGCTCATTTTTCATAGTACACCCAACACTAAAGCTACTTATAGTTAAAAGAGTTACCAATAAGATACGATAATACTTATTCATCATGTTTACTTTCATCTATTACAAGCATTATAATCTGCACTTTTATATGTGTAATCAACCATACATTTAGTTCAATATAAGCGGTATATTAATCATAATGTCTTGCTCAGAAAACCCATCTGGAACTCCATCAAAGATTAAAAATGGAGCACGCTTATCATCGATTGGATATTCTAAATTATTTGTTCTCCATGCACCATAAATATAATGGTACGCTGATCCCAAATTATGCGGTTTACCAGAAAAACGAAATCGAGCATATGAGCCAGCAGGCACTGTTAATTTCTCAAGTCCAGCTATAGGGTTAGCTAAAGCTATACCAGCACTAAACCTTACCTGATCATCTACAACTGCACCATCATGAGGATTATCATGCGAGATACCCACCAACATACTGATCGCATCATCTTCAAACAATGATGGATGTACAATCTTCTTAAAGGCAGCCCACGCTTGTGGAGCACATTCAAAATATAAACCTTTTTTAGTAACCCCTTGAACGATCATTTCATCCAATTCAATAATTTCAGGTTCTTCCAAAATAGCTGCTTCAAGTTCATGTACCAGATGAAGCTTTTTCTTTCCTTCTAAGGGAGAATAACCAAACATCTGTTTAAAAGAACGAGAAAATGCTGAGTGATCTTCAAACCCACTATTTAAGGCAACTTCAATAATAGTACTTTTTTGTCTGACCAATTCACTGAACGCATATTCCATACGCATTTTTCTCACAAAAGATCCAACAGATTGGCCAACAGCTTCTTTAAAAAGTCGTTTAAGCGAAGACTCTGATATGTTTACCTCTTTAGCAATATCAGCTATCTCAAACGAACGATCAATATTATCATGTATAAACTTTACCGCTTTGATAAAGTTATTTTTATTCATATAGCTCATATAACAATCCTTCTTATAAACTATGATTATACTTCTATAAGACAGGATAACTTTAATAAAAAAAACTTTCTGTGCATTAAAGGTCAAATTATTGGATAAGCTGAACTAATAGGACTATTCAATAAAAAAGCGCACTTTTTACAGCGCGCTTTTTTGTTACTTTAGTAACAACCCGCCATAGCTACAAGCGACGGCTGGGTCGACTTATATTCAACTACTTTTTAGCAGGCTTTTTCTTAACCGCTTTTTTCGTAGTTTTCTTAGCCGTCTTTTTAACAGTTGTTGTTTCTTTTCTACCAACAGGAGCAACTTTAAACGGATCATACTTAAGAACCGTTTTTAAAACTTCGTCCATATGTTTTGCATAGACCAACTCAAGACCTAAAGGCTTATCAAGCTCTTTCATAATTTCTTGAATATCATCTTTGTTATCAAACGGAACAACTGCCAGCGTGTTACCATGTTGTTTTGCTGCAAGTAACTTTTCTTTTAATCCACCAACACCAATCACACGGCCACGCAGCGTAATTTCACCCGTCATAGCAACATGTGGTTTGATAGGATTTTTAGTTAACGCAGAAACAACAGCTGCACACATCGTAATACCTGCTGATGGACCATCTTTTGGTGTAGCACCTTCTGGCAAGTGAATATGAATATCTTTAGTGCTGTTAAAATTCTTAGGTAAATGGAGTTCTTGTGCACGTGAGCGAATATAACTGAGCGCAGCTTGTGCAGACTCTTGCATCACATCCCCAAGTTGACCAGTAAGCGTTACGCCACCTTTACCAGGAATAACAGACACTTCCGTTTCTAACACATCGCCACCAAACTCGGTCCATGCTAAACCTGTTGCAAGACCCACTTGTTCTTCTTTTTCTAATTCTTGTTTCTTATAAACTGCATTACCAAGCCATTCACGCAACAACTCAAGCGTAACTGTGACGCTCTTAAGCTTTTTATCTTTCAGTAAACGCTGAATTGATTTACGCATAACTTTAGTAATTAAACGTTCTAGATTACGTACGCCCGCTTCTTTAGTGTATTCTTCAACCATAATATGAAGCACGTCATCAGAAATCTTAAATTGAGATGCATCTAAACCGTACTGTTCACGATTCTTAGGAATCAAGAACGATTTAGCAATCTCAAGCTTTTCACCCGTGGTATACCCAGACAAATGAATTACTTCCATACGGTCATATAATGGATACGGAATGCCTTCAACATGGTTTGCTGTTGCAATAAACATAACCTTAGAAAGATCGTATTCAATATCTAGAAAGTGATCGACAAATGTTTTGTTTTGTTCTGGATCAAGCACTTCAAGTAATGCTGATGCAGGATCACCATGCATATCCATCGCCATTTTATCAATTTCATCAAGCAAGATAACCGGGTTAATCGTGCTCGCTTTTTTCATAGCTTGGATAATTTTACCTGGCAATGCACCGATATACGTACGGCGATGACCACGAATTTCAGCTTCGTCTTTAATGCCACCAAGCGCAATACGCACAAATTCACGATCTAAACTTTGAGCAATAGCACTTGCTAATGATGTTTTACCCACACCAGGAGCACCAGCTAAACAGATAATTGGCGAACGTTTTAAATTCTTAGAAAACTTCTTTGCTGCTAAGAATTCGATAATACGTTCTTTAGCCTTTTTCAAACCCGCATGATCTTTGTTTAAAATCTTTTCTGCTTGAACAATACTCACTCTATCTTTGCTTTCTTTTGACCAAGGAAGTGATGCAATCCAATCAACATAGTTGCGACTGACTACTGCTTCAGAAGAAAGTGGTGGCATCTGTTCTAAGCGTTTTAATTCTTTATCAACTTTTTCAAGCGCCTCTTTAGACGGTTTAAGGGCTTCTATTTTTTTACGTAGTTCTGCAAATTCACCCTGCTGATCTTCACGACCAAGCTCTTTGTGAATCGCTTTAATTTGTTCGTTTAAATAATATTCGCGTTGATTTTTTTCTACTTGCGTTTGGATATGACCACGAATGCGCACTTCTACTTCAAGAATTTCCATCTCTTTTTTAAGATAGGTACTTACTTTAACTAAACGTTTTTTAAGATCTGCCATTTCAAGGAGCTCTTGGCGTTCATCAAACGTAAGATTCAAATGAACTGCAATAGTATCAACCGCATAATCGATATCAGTAATTTCTTTACCAAGCGCTAACAAATCTTGCGGAGCCTTTTCATTCAACTTTGCGTACGCAGTATATAATGATTGAAAGGTCCTCCATGAAGCTTCAAACGATGCGTCGCGCTTGCTATCATCGTAGACAATGTCTTCACAATGAGCTCGTAAAAAACCTTCTGTATCATCGCTTTCAACCATATGGCTACGACACAACCCCTCAACTAAAATCTTGAGTGATCCATTAGGCATACGCATCACTTGCAAGATGGTCGCTTTTGTACCATACGCATATACGTCGTCTGCCGTTGGATGTTCAAGATCCGGGTCTTTTTGTGCAGTAACAAAAACTAATTTCCCATCTTTTAAAGACGCTTCAACCGCCTTAATAGACGTTGGGCGCCCCACAATCACAGGAAGGATACTTTTGGGAAGCAGAACAACATTTTTAAGGGGCAATAAAGGATGTATTTCCTTTTCTTCTCTTAAAAATGCTCCTCGAGCTTGTTCCATTTCGTTAGGTATTGTCATAATGAATTCCTGAGCTTATGAAGTTTTTAGAGTTTTACCATGTGGTCAGATTAGATAAAGTTAAGCTTATTATACCAGAAAATATCTTGATATAGGGCGCTCATTAGCCTACCAGAGGCTATGCAATTAGTAAATGCGACCAAAGCCCGTCCTAGAAGTGGCTTTTTTAAAAAAAATCCGTAAAATGATTTGTTCTTCTTATTTTGATTATTCTCCCTTTAAGTAAAGCTTAACTTAAAGATGAAATGCAAAACACGAAGAATCGTAATTTCAGGGCTAGTGTAAGTAGGTTGGGCATTGGTACTTGAACAGTAATTTATTAATCAGATTTTTCCACCTACAAAGAAAGGTATCAGCGTATGATAAGCTTTTTAAGCGGATTTGAAAGCAAGCAAGAAAGACGCAAATTTAGTCTTTTAGCGGTTGTTTTCAGTTTAACTATTGGTGTTTACTGGCTATTTCGTCCAGTAAAAGACGGTGTGTTTTTAACCATGGTTGGAACTGACTGGCAGCCTCTAGTTAAGATTCTGTCTTTCTTTGTGGTTGTTCCTATTGTTTTCATCTACAGCAAGCTTGTTGATAGATTCCCTCGTCACAAATTGCTGTACGGTTTGTCTGTATTCTATGCAATCGCAACCGTTATTTTCGCATTTTTAATTTTAAACCCTGTTATTGGTATTGCCAATACTGAAGCTTCTCCATGGCGTTTACTAGGTTGGACCTGGTACTTGTTTGTAGAAAGCTTTGGATCAGTTATGGTTGCACTTTTCTGGTCTTTTGTTGCTGATACAACAACTCCAGATTCAGCTAAACGTGGTTATTCATTAATCGCGCTTGGTGGTCAACTTGGTGGTCTTATGGGGCCATTCGCTGGTGGTTACATTGCTGACCATTACGGCACAGGTTCAGCACTTTTATTTGGTGCAGCTGGCCTTATCGCATTAACAGTATCAGTATGGTACTACATGCGTTCTATGCCAAAAACTGAAATGCAAGGTTTTGCAGCTCATGGTAAACCATTAGAAAGCAAAGCTGGCGAAACTAAATCTAAGCCTGGTTTTGGTGAAGGACTACGTCTTTTACTTACTAAGCCATACTTGCTTGGTATTTTCGCAGTTGTTTCATTCTACGAAATTATCGTTACTATCCTTGACTATCAATTCAAAGTTCTTGCAGCAACAGAATATACTGGTGATGCATTGACTTCTTACTTGTCACAATTTGCTATGTGGACTAACGGTGTTGCATTAGCTTCATTGTTACTTGGTGCAGGCGCAGTTGGTCGTAAGCTTGGCCTAACTCGCACCTTGTTACTCTTGCCTATTTTAATTGCAGTAGCAGTACTTGTTATGAGCTTTAACCCTGTGTTGAATATTGCATTCATGATCATGGTTATCAGCAAAGGTATTAACTACGCACTTAACCAACCAGCAAAAGAACAATTGTACATTCCAACAAGCAAAGACTCGAAGTATAAAGCTAAAGCATGGATCGACATGTTCGGTTCTCGTTCATCAAAAGGCCTTGGTTCTATTGTAAATGGATTCAAAGGTATTGCTGGCGCAGAAATGTTCATGATCATCAGCGCAGCTGCTTCTCTTGGTATGATTGGTGTTTGGATTTTTGCAGCTCTCTTCTTGGGCCGCACTCATGCAAAAGCAGTCAAAGAAGACCGTCTTGTTTGCTAAGCTTTTAGTTTAAGCATTTTTAGATATAAAAAAATAAGGCAGGAAAAAATCCTGCCTTATTTTTTTATCTAATTTTAAAAAGCATATTAAAGAATTATACATCCTTTTTCATCATTTATCTTCATGCGTACATATGCTTCTTGATCCAAACCCATCACTTCATACATATTTCTGTCTACCCACTCTCTTCTATACTCATCCTCTCGGCACTGCCGATCATGACTTGCTTGCAACTGTTCTAAGGCTTTTGTTTGTGCTTCCACTTGAGCCTTCAAAGCTTCTAATTGCTGAAAATTATCATTTGAGCTTGCACAAACCTGCATTGTCAAAACCAGTGCCGTTATAATAAGCATTTTTTTCATATTTTTCCTTTCAGGAATGTTATCTTACTGTTACGTTTACCGACAGTCGATTATACAACATCAAACAACATTAACAATAATTATATTCATAATAAATCCTATTTGGATCAATAATAGAGTGCCCTTTGCCCTGCCTTATTTGTTTTAATTTTCGCTATGGCAATTTATTCCTTTATGCTACACTGCTTTCTATACTAAAAAGTGTAAAAAATCGCCAAGGAATAACGATGTTTGAGTTGCCACATCATATCTTCTGTCAACATGTCCTGAGAGTAGTAGAGATAAAAAATTAATAAGCTTTTCGTGCTTAAACGCGGAAAGCTTATTTTGTTGTTAATAGTGTCGTTATAACAAAAAGGTCCTCTATGCAGGTTGTGCGAGATTCAGATCATTCTTATTATGAAAGCTTAAAACTGAAGTTTTTAGGCGCTGCTTTTTTTGCCATTATTGCTTCTTACACCATTATTAAAGAGCTGAAAGACTCTCTCTTTATTAATATCGTAGGCGACAAAACCTACATACCTATCGCAAAGCTAGGTATTCTCTTTGGCCTTGTTCCTATGATTCTTCTGTACGGTATGCTTGTTGATAAAATAAGACGCTACCAGCTACTCTGCCTATTTGCTTTTGCTTATAGCATCATTGGCTTTATGTGTGCCGGCGTTGTCAGCTATTATGGCATTGGCGCAGAAAATGTTTCCCAGTCACCCTTTTATTGGGTTTTCGGCTGGGTTTATTTTTTCTATATCGAAACATTCTCACCTTTTGTCGTGTCCGTATTCTGGGCATTCCTTAACTCAATTACCTCACCTGATGGCGCTAAAAAGAGTTATGCTTACTTAATATCATGCTCAAAATTAGGTGGTATGTTTACCGCTGGTACTGCATGGTTCTTGCTTGCGCAAAATCATCGCTTTACAAGCCTAAAGTTTACCGAAACAAATATCCACTTGGTATTAATGGTAGCATCATCTGCGCTCTTACTTGCAGTCCCCCTTATTATTACACTTATGATGAAATACGTTCCTGGACGTTATTTACATGGTTATGAAGCAGGATATCAGTTTGAAAAACAACAAAGCAAATCCGGCAAAGATGAAACGGGTATGTGGAGCGGTCTTTCTTACCTGATTAAGTATCCGTACGCTTTTGGTATTTTCTGCTCTTATTTCTTCTATGAAATTATTAGTGCCGTACTCAGTTACATGCGCCTAGGCATCGCTCAAGAGATATCATGCGACGTTTCTGGTGTCAGCTGCTTCTTATTTAAGCTTGTCTTTTTCACCCACTTTTTGGGATTAATTATTTCCGTTTTTGGTACACGCATTATCTATTCACACCTTGATGAACGACTCTCACTCATGGTTATGCCAGTTGTAATGGGATCGCTCTTGCTCTACTTAGCATTCACTTCTTCGCCAAGCGCGCTGATTGCTGCTTTTGTGGGCCTACGTTCTCTCTATTACGCGTTTAACCAGCCAGTAACAGAAGCACTGTATATTCCAACCGTTAAGACCATGAAATTTAAAACAAAATCATGGATCGATACGTTTGGTCGTAAAATGGCCCGAGCAACCGGTTCAGGCTTTAATATCTTTGCCTCAACTGCTGCTGATGGTGCATTAACTGGGCCACTGTATGTCGGTTTTTTTGGATCTATTATTGTTCTCTGGGTAGGTGTTTCTTACCTGCTTGGCAACAAATTCCACAATACCGTTAAACGTGGCGAAGTTATAGGTTCAGAATAATAAGCTTAGAGGGCCGTATCCCGGCCCTTTTTTATTGCAAAAAATTACAGTTCTAGTACAGTATTTACATCTTAAAACACTCACTTTTTGAAATCAGGGTGCGCTTAAAGTAAGCGTTAAAAAGTGATCGTACAACCCTGTAGAAGGAATACCGTTATGGTAGATTTGAAAGAGTTAGTCAAAGCCGGCGTCCAATTTGGACATAAATCGTCTCGCTGGTGCCCACGTATGGCTCCTTATATCTGGGGCGTTCGTAATAATATCCATTTGATCAACGTTGCAAAAACTGCACAACAAATTGAAAAAGCATGCAAAGCTTTAGAAGCTATTGTTGCTGAAGGTAAAAGTGTTCTGTGGATTGGTACAAAAAAACCAGCACAAGCAGCTATTCGTACAACTGCTGATCAATTGAATATGCCATATGTAACTCACCGTTGGATTGGTGGTACACTTACTAACAGCACAGAAGTAACGAAGTCTCGTACTAAGTATGCACATCTACAAGATGTTCTTACTAAAGCAGATCGTAAGCATTACACCAAAAAAGAATTCAGTGTTTTCCAAAAGATGGTTGACCGTCTAGAAAAGAACATTGGTGGTATTTTGAACTTGCAATACCCTGTTGGTGCGTTAATTGTTGTCGATATCAATAAAGAAGCTTCAGCTGTTAAAGAAGCTGCAACCATGGGTATTCCTGTGATTGCTTTAGTTGATACCAACTCAAACCCACTTTTAGCTACACATGTTATTCCATCTAACGATGATTCACCTCGCGCTATTAGTTTAGTATTAAGCTACTTGGCAAAAGCTGCGGAACGTGGTCAAGCTCTTGCAAAAGAACGCAAAGCTGATGAAGAACGTGAATTAGAATTGTTACGCGAAAAACGTAAAACAGAACGCAAAGAAGCTGCTGCTAAAAAAGAAGCTACTCCTGCACAAGAACGTGCTGAAGAACTTCAAGCACAACTAGCAGCTACTGATGATTCTGAAGAAGTAAAGCCTGCAGCAAAAAAAGCCGCTCCTAAACCGGCAGCTAAAAAATCTGCACCTAAGAAGCCTGCTTCTAAGTAAAGTAATCAAATAATCTTGTTCTTTTGTAACGTGTTACAACTGCAATAAGCATTACTAACAGGACCGGGGCTTATGTTGCTGGTCCTGTTTTTTTTGAGGAGAGATGTCTGAGTGGCCGAAGGAGCACGATTGGAAATCGTGTATATCTGTAAAAGGGTATCGAGGGTTCGAATCCCTCTCTCTCCACCAGCCTACGCGCTGTTGCGCTACGGCTGAGTAAACCAGCTTTATACGGTAGATACTTTCTACTCATATACATGTCATTTTTCTTGTAACATTACCTGTTCAACAACGACACTTGATACCATAGACAACAATTCTACAACATCTCCCCTGCCCATCTGCACAGCTATGTCTTTTACTGTTTTGCCATTACCAGCTACATGATCAAGATTTGTTCGTGCTGCCAATACTTTTAGAATAACAATATACTGATAAGACATTGGTTTTTTATCAGGAAACCGCACCACCGCATGCATAAGCGCATTATATCCCAATTTATCAGTTTGATTAAAGTCAACTCTTGGATCCAATTTTAAAGAATTAACTACAGCTTGATTGCCATGCATAGCAGCATACATAAGTGGAGTCATGCCATTTGTAGGATCAACAACATTAGGATCAGTATCTTTATCACAAAGCATACGCTCTATTTCTTGAGCAGATTCAAATGCCGCCACACAATACAAAGCATGCTCATCTGCATACTTATATCCTTTTTCTTGTTTAAAATTTGTTTGTACGATCTTTAACAAAGGTAATGGTGGAAGCTTTCGTCTAGCACGCAAACTAAGCTGTTGTTTACCTGGAACATCTGCACCTTCTACAACAGACACCATCACCAAAAAACCATAGAGTAATTTCATAGATACATGCCCCTAAACATTTTAATTTTCACACCTTCACCAAAACTTATTACAATTCAGTGCCTGCAGCTGTTAAAAGATCTAATGCATCTTGATTTTTTGTACAAGCCGCCATATCAGTAATAGTATGGTTATTGCTATCTCTTACGGTAAGATCTGTTTTTGATAACAATAATTTTATGACTCCTGCATAATCATGCACATGTGGAACACCCTCTAAAGGCTTTCGGCCAACACTATAATTTTTCACTGCATACATCAAAGCATTCCAGCCCCAATAACACACAGTATTTGGATTTACACGTCCATCTTCAAGTAGCACTTTAACCATAGCACTATTGCCATGCTGAGCAGCATACATCAAAGGCGTTACACCCTTATCAGAAGAAGAATTCTTTAAATCATAATCGTTAGGGTCTACAGCACAAGGATTAAGACGGTCTTCAAGAGCCTTTCTTGTCATATGCTCATCTGCAAATGCTGCTGCATAATGCAAGTAGGTCATATTTCCATACTCACTATAACTATGACAGATTGCAGCATCTGACCCAGATACCAATGACCAGTTTCCCTCTTTAAGTGCCTTATAACAAAGACGTACAGGATCATTTGATCGACCACTTGCAAGCAATAGCGACTGCTGATTTTCTTTTGGACGATACTTTTCAGCACGTATTCGACCTTCATCATACTTAAAAACACAACCCTTAAAACTATTCTGCACAGAGTCGTTAACCATAGTGTTGTGTCTTTTTGTACCACCACACGCACCCTGCAAAGCAAACGGGATCATGAACACTAATAAAAAAAACTGAAATATCTTCACAAAATCTATACCTGTAAGCGTTTTTACGTAAAACACTTACTATACCAGATTCTTTTGTATGGCCTAGTTATCTTCTTCTAAAGCCTCTTGAAGAATTTTTATAGCAAAGGGCATCGATGCATGAATTTGATGGGCAATAATGGCACAACCATAAAAAAGAGCTGTCGCTTTTTTCATATAGCCAAGATGCTGTAATTCTTCCTGAGATGGGTCTCTAGAAAAATAATAGTGTAAAAACGCAGGCTCATAAACGCCATCCTTAAAATTAAAAAGAATAATAGTAGCAATATCAAAGAATGGATCATCAAACCCTGCACCTTCAAAATCAATCACTTTATATCCACTTTGAGTAAACATGATATTTAAACGGTTTAAATCTCGATGCGTTGCCGTTCTTTGTAATGGTTGTATCTGCTCTAAAAACGCAATAAGTCTTGCAATCTTTTCTTTATCAATTGGTGCAGGAAACTGCTTAATTCTATAAAAGACACTTTTTATGATTTTTATAATCGGAACGTTATAACAAAACTTCGGTCCATCATGAATACTTCTTAATAACTGAGCCAACTGTAATGCCTTAGATTCTGGATCTACAGGTTCTGATGATTGTTCCAAAAACTCTATCATAATCTGCCCTTTAGCAAGATCATACGCATACAGATGCGGCCCATACCCCTGCTGACTGGCAATAGACTGGGCATGTATCTCTCTAACCCTATCGCTTTTACTTGCAACGCTATTATCACGAATTACGTATGCCTGCTTTCCATCTGATACTTTAAATAATTTTGCATCCGATGCTCCGCCTTTAAGCACCGATTTTTCTGTCCAAGGATAATCATCTGCAAAAAAATGGGCGTTATAGGATGTACCATAAGGCAATGTGCAAGACCAATAGGAACGTACTATCTCATAAATCCCATGCTTATACAGCAAACCCCCTGCCCCAATAATCACAACAGCAAGCCCTAGCAGATTACGCATTTTCATACTTTATCCTTTAATGACACCAAATTTTTGATACTAAATTAAGATACCATAGCCACGTGACAGTCTAAAACAAGTTTCTCGAGATGGCGCTTCTTGATCTATGTTTTTTAGGGTATACTAGCACCAACTAAGACGTTAAAATAAGTATAAGGTGCGGTAATGGCTAACACAGTCGTTCATACAAATTTAGCCCGGACATGGCGCTCAAAAACCTTCAATCAGATGGTAGGCCAGGACCTTGCCGTACGTATTTTACAGAACAGCCTCTTTAAAAATTACTTTTTCCCCGTGTATTTATTTGCCGGCCAACGTGGGTGCGGCAAAACAACAAGCGCTCGCCTTTTTGCAGCTGCCGTTAATTGCCACAACTTAAGCACCTTCCAAAAAGATCCTCGCAGTTGCAGTTTACCCTGCTTAACCTGTCCTTCATGCCTAGCAATGGGCAGTAACAGCCATCCTGACTTTATAGAAATTGACGCTGCCTCACATACAGGGGTTGATAACGTCCGCCAAATTATTGATGCCGCATCGCTTATGCCCGTTATGGGGAACAAAAAAGTCTACCTGATTGACGAAGCACACATGCTCAGCAAAGCAGCCTTTAATGCGTTTTTAAAAATCTTAGAAGAACCACCAGCAAGCGTACTTTTTATGCTCGCCACAACAGACCCTCATAAAATTATCGATACGGTTAGATCCCGTTGTTTCCAACTCTTTTTTGGGCCCATTCCTGCTGACGATCTACAACGCCATTTAATGCACGTGTGTGAAGCTGAAAACATTAAAGCTGAACCTCAAGCGCTGTATACCATTGTCCACGAGACAGAAGGTTCTGCCCGTGATGCCCTTAATCTCCTAGAACAGGTCCGTTTTTCTCACACAGAAGTAACGCAAGAAGCGGTACTGCAAGTGGTAGGCCATCTACCAGAGCCAGCCTTTTTTGAACTCTTAGAACACATACTTGCACAAGATCCAGCAGCCCTTATTGCTCAATGTGCATCACTCAATCTCAATAAATATGCAATCGCAAGTTTATGGCAAAAAGTAGTGCTGTTTTTAAAAGCATTACTCTACAGCCGCTATGGGACACCTGTGACAGGCATTCAAGACCAAGAACGATTACAAGCACTCGCACAACAAGTATCACCTACCTGGATAGCTCAAGCGTTACGCCATGTGTATGGCTACGAGCAAACACTCTTAAAAACAACCGTGCAGGCGGATGTGTTTGAACTCATGCTGTTAGAGCTGATTGATGTACCAAGTAGTACACCAGCCACTACGCCAACACCTCAAAAATATACACCAGAAAAAAAGAGTGTAGTTCCTACAGCGGCAGCACAAAAACCAACACAACCACCTGTCTACACACAGCCAGCTACGGCACCTACAATAATGGCTACCAAAGAGGTTACAGCAGCACCACAGCCAACAGTACAAGCTACCGCTCAAGCACCACAACCTGTTGATGAACGCTGGACAACATTTTTACAATCGATTGAACAGCTGAGTGATCCACTCTTACTGTCAATTTTTAGACAGGCAGAATTTAGCAGCTGCGATCTGAATACCAAACAAGTGGAACTCTTGTTTAGCAAAGAAGCCGCATTTTTTGGCCAATGGTTAACCCAAACAAAAACTGTCTGGAATCCATTACTCCACAAAGCTTTTGATAGCGTTGTAGATATGCATCCTCGTTTTGAAAAAGAAAACAGCATTCCAAAACAAGTTACACCACGACGGGATATGCCTATCAGCACACCGTCATCGTCAGGACATGCAAAACAACCGACACAGAATAATCCACAGGCAGCGCGTCCTTACGAACAAAAATTTAGTAAAAAACCTGCTACGGCATCGAGTGCACAACTCATGCCGCCTAGTGTAGCAATTGATATACAAGACAAAGAAAAATGGCCAAAAGCTCACCAATTACTTGAGCAATTTGGCGGCACCGTACGTGAATTAAAGGGGGAAACATCCTATGTTGAATAAAGTAGTTATTATTGGAAGAACCAACGTTGGTAAATCGACACTGTTTAACAGATTGTCTACCGATGTAAAAAGTATGACCTTAGATTACGAAGGCGTAACACGCGACTTTTTAGTTGATACTGTGCAATGGAAAGACCGTGCATTTGAACTGCTTGATACAGGCGGCATCGATTTCAAAAAAGGGCTTAACGTCCTTACAGAAGCGATTCGTGACCGCGCTGTTGAAATGCTCAACCAAGCAGACGTACTTTTGTTTGTTTGTGATGCTGCAGTAGGCGTCACCAACGAAGACAAATTACTTGCAAAGTTTGTGCACAAACTTAACAAGCCTACACTTCTCTTACTCAATAAAAGCGATACAAAACAGGCCGAACTTAACCGTTATGATTTTGATCAGCTTGGCTTTTCTAACACTATGGAAATTTCAGCACAACACGGCATGGGTATTGCAGAACTTTTAGATACACTGATTGGGATGTTACCACCAGTACAAGATTTTAAAGAAGAGCCTTTAGGTTTCAAAATTGTACTCCTTGGTAAACCAAACGTGGGCAAATCATCACTGATGAACTTACTCGTAGAAAAAGAACGTTCGTTAGTTGCCGATATTCCTGGTACAACACGAGAAGCTATCAGCGATAAAATTCAATTCCACCGAGAAACTATTCAAGTAACTGACACGGCCGGTATTAGACGTCAGCGCTCGGTTGATGAAGGTATTGAAGAACTAATGGTAAAAAGTTCTTTTGCCGCAGTCCGAGACGCAAATATTATTCTTCTCCTGCTTGATGGTGAAGAAGGTATGATCTCACAACAAGAATTAAAACTTGCTTCGTACGCTTTTGAACAAGGTAAAGCCGTTATAATTTTACGTAATAAACAAGATTTAGTTGATTCTGATATTCAGACATCATGGACGTTTGAAACTGAACCGTACGACTATATTCTTAAGAAAATCGATATTTTAAATATCTCCTGCAAAACAGGTTATAATATCGGCAAAGTTATGCCTCTTATTAAAGATGTATGGGAACGATACACCATGAAGGTTTCTTCTGCAGAATTGACTGTAGTACTTAAAGAAGCACTTGAACGTACACCACTCTTTAAGCAATCACAACGCTTAAAACTCTTTTCTGCTAAACAGATTGGTGATGGACCATTCATGGTACGATTGAACGTTAACGATCCACAAATGTACGGCGACAGTCAACGAGCATTCTTTGAAAATATTTTACGTAAAAAATATAACCTCAAGAGTATCCCGGTCATGTTTGCAGTTAAAAAAATGATCTTTAACTAAGTAGGCAAATTCCTAAAAGTAAGCTATGTTCTGCGACAAGAGATCATCTTACAAAAGGAGTCCTTATGAATATTCGTATCGTCTTTAAAGGCATGGACCATTCAGTACCTTTTGAAGAGCACACGCACCAACAACTAACGCGTAAGCTCGCCAAGCTGATTCAAAAAGAAAGCCCTGCCAATATTGATATCGTTACAGAATCGATCCATGGTAATCAGAGTTTTATGGTAGAAATCAGACTTAAAAGTCACCATTACCACCTGATCTCACACAACCGTGGCACCGACTTGTATAAGTCACTTGATAAGGCGGTAGACATTCTGGTTGACGAAGTAAAACGCCACAA
The DNA here is from genome assembly GCA_964606885.1 of uncultured Pseudomonadota bacterium. Lineage (GTDB taxonomy): Bacteria > Babelota > Babeliae > Babelales > CAIQNR01 > CAZSHB01. The sequence goes on from CAZSHB010000001.1 coordinate 106,608, forward strand.
AGAAAAAATGCTGGATATTCGCAACCACACGCCAGATCCACTACGTGAACCAGCAAACAAAAACGATTAACAAAAAAGCTCCTGAATTTCAGGAGCTTTTTCTTTTACCCTAACTAACTTGTGTACGTAATGAAGAAATTACTTATTTAAAGCATGTTGATAATTCATCTGCACAAAATGCCAGTTAACCACGTACCACCAAGCAGTGGTATAATCCATACGTCTATTTTTATATTGTAAGTAATACGCGTGTTCCCACACATCAAGACCAAGCAACGGCACCAATCCTTGGGATAATGGCGTATCTTGATTAGCGGTAGAAACGACAGAAAGTTTTGCAGTGTGAGGATCTACGACAAGCCATGCCCAACCACTACCAAAACGTGTTTTTGCTGCATTATTAAATTGCTCTTTAAAATGAGCAAACGATCCAAAATCTTTTGCAATAGCAGCTGCTAATGAACCTGTAGGCTCTGGCAACGTGTTACTCGTATTGGCCTGCATACAGTTCCAGAAAAACGTATGGTTCTCTACACCACCACCATGATTTTGCACTGCTGTTCTGATATCAGCTGGTACAGCATCAAGGTCTTTTAATAATGCCACTAATGGTTTTGCAAACAATGCAGGATGCTTTTCTAGCGCAGCATTAAGACCATCGACATAGGCTTGCTGATGTTTTTTATGATGCAGTTCCATAATCTCTTGTTCAATATACGGTTCAAGCGCATTATACGCATACGGTAAGGGGGGTAATACATGCATACTAATATCTTTCTTAGGATTAGTTGTTGTTATATTTTGCTGCCACGCTTTAGTAATTGCTACAGCAGCTCCTACACCTACTAAGATACTGCTGATACCAAGCAAAACAAATTTTTTCATAGTTACACTTTCTTTTTTAAGATTGCACGACATTTTCAGGAGGCGTTTCTGTAATAACATACAACTGTTCTGATGGACGCGCCATTTGCAACTGCTCACGAGCAAATTTTTCTGCATAAAAATCGGTCGTTTGCCATTGATGAATACGCTCTTCTAAAGCTTTACTTTCTTTTACAACATCTGCAATTGCAATATGAATATCGGCTATTTCTTTTTTAAGACCACGCGCAACATACATGCTTGATGGTCCAAAAAAATATAAGCCTATAAAAAGCACAATCTCGAGAACAAAAAAAAATCGTAAAAAAGAACGCTTTGTTAGCAGCATATGGCTCCTTATTTTTAAAAGTCTATCTTAAAGTACTTCACTTTAGCTTATTAATCAGTGTACGGTACTGCTTTAAACAAGTACCATGGTTTACTAGAGGATAGCTATGAAAAAAGTCTTATTATGCGCTCTGACTCTTACAACCAGCACCACTCAATTTGCAGCGACGGGCGTCACCGTTAAAACAGATCTAACCGATGCAGAAAAAGAAATCGTAGCCATGTCCCAAACGCTCACTGAAGCAATCAACTGCATTCACAACCGTTATTACCACAGCCTCAATTCAGAGGAGGTTAAAAAAGCCTTCTCAAATGCTATCCGTGGTTTTACCAAACTTGATCCACACACAGGATTTCTTGATGATAAAGAATGTCGCTTTCTACAAGAGCAAATGGCTGGTGAATTTTATGGCATAGGCATCGTGCTTCCGGGTGATAAAGATGTAGAAGAAGAATATGTTCCTGCTATTGAAATTATCCCTAACGGCCCTGCTGATAAAGCTGGTTTAAAACAAGGTGATAAAATTATAGAAATTAAAGACATCATCGTTAAAGGCATGAGCATGTCAGAAGTGCTTGCAGCTATTAAGGGCGAAAAGAACAGCCAAGTTACTATCAAAGTTATGCGCGAAAAATATCCTGAACCAATCACCTTTGATGTTAAACGGGATGTAATCAAGTCTGATGATATGTTCTTAATGTTCCATTTACCTGAACAAAACATCTATTACCTCATGCTCTCGGTATTTAGCGAAAAATCGGTTATTCATGTACGCAAACTGCTTGAAGTTGCAAACAAGAATAAAGCTGAAGGTTTAATTATCGATCTACGCAACAACACCGGCGGTCTGCTTGATGCAGCGGTTGATATCGCAAGTTTATTCTTACCAAAAGACTCACTGGTCGTAGTAACCAAAAACAGAGAAAACAAAGTAACTGAAAGCTGGAAAACCAAAAAGAAACCGCTTGATCGTCCACAAGGCATGCCAATCTTTTTCATAACCAACAACTACACCGCTTCAGCAGCAGAAATTCTAGCCGGTACACTATCACTCTACTCGCAAAATAATGGAGAAAAACTGAACCTGTTTGTCTTCACCGTAGGTATTGATACGTTCGGTAAAGGGTCAGTCCAAGAAGTAATTTCCCTCTCTAACCATTGCGCTCTGCGTATGACCACCGCGCTCTACTTTTTACCATTTGATACGCTCATACAAGGCAAAGGCATCACCCCCGATTTCCATATTGAGCCACGCACCCCGCCAAGTGAAACGGTTAAATGGATGACCTCCCGTTATGGCCGCGAAGCATCACTTAAAGGTTCTATTAAGCCTCATGGCCACAAAGAAGAACCTAAAAAAGATGCTAAGAAAAAAGAAGCCAAAAAGAGCTGGGAAGAACAACGTAAAGAACTAATCGCAAAAGACTATATGGTACAAAACACGGTCGACTTAATCCGGCTGCGCCATATTGGTATAAAAGCGTATCCAGATCTAACAAAAAGCAGAAAAAAACAGCTTGAATTCCTACAAAAAAACTTTGTGTTGGATAACGAACTTAAGCTCGAAAAAGTACCTAACTAAGGCCACTTTTTGACTAATAAGGGCATTTTTGGCATACTAAGACTCATACGAATAATAAGTAATTTTGTAGAAAAGGATCGTATGAGTCGCGGTTATAAAAATCGATTAACATCGATTAGCATGTGTGGCTTGTTCTTTGTTTTTGTTGCAGTTCTTACGCATCAAAATCCCCCACAAAAGAAATCAAACTGTTCCAAGCAGTATCTCGTTAAATTCTAAAGTTTCTTAGAATTCTCACTCTAACAGTGTATGCAATTAAAAAAGGGCCTCGCAAAAGGCCCTTTTTCTTTATCTTTATATGATCAACTCATGTACTAGCGTGGACAACTGTGTATACATTTTTCATTACGCTTACACGACCTTACACACTCATAATACTGATCTTGCTGCTGCATTGGATCTTGCATCTGCTCTTGCACTGTCATTAATGTACCTTTAACGGTTACTAAATCTGGCAATGATATGTTGTTATTTCTTGCATTTTGAACGAGCGTTGCTGCATACCAATATTCTCGAGCTTCATAGTATCCACTCGGTTTAGATAAACACATACCTTGAACAAGCACTTCACCACTGGTTTGCAATCTTGCCGTTACCGTTTTGCAGGTATTAAAAAATGAACCGCCCACGTGCAAAGGCTGTCTATTCTTCATCATGACTAACTGATTATTACTATCTAAAACCGCTATAGCCCTGTAGGTTTTTTTAGCTTGAACTTCTACACTCGCCCCTAACACAACAAGAGCTACTAATAACTTTTTCATCTTAACCTCCTTTAAAAAAGGGCCTTTTTCGAGGCCCTTTCTCTTTATAACTAAATACGAACTACGCGTAGGATAGTATTTACCTACTTTTTATTAGTCATCTGATTTACAGTTAATTGGGTAAGCACTGAATTACCATAATCTAATGCATGTTGAACTACCGTGCTTGGATAAGTATATGTCGCACCATAAAACATACATTTTTCATTTTTATTACGCGAACACGTATTTAGACAATTACCCGTAACAATAATAGTATTTCCTGCACGACCTATTTTTGCTGTTACTTTTTTACATGAATCTAAAAACGGACCTCCTACCTGCAAAGTACCATATTTTGTTGATATCGATTTACCCTTTGCATCTACAACATTAATAGTTTTTGCTTGCACACATGCGCTAACTGCTAGCACGATAAACATTAATATTTTTTTCATTTTGACCTCTTTTTAGATTAAAAACCTCACTTACCCCCAGTATAAAAAATTACCAAAACGTCCTTCAAGGAATTGTTTTAGATAAGCGCAAAAATAATTCCTTTAAGCGCAAGTCGACCCAATGGACATATTGTTAGTTTTTAATAGAAAAAATAAGCTGCATTAAGCTTCTGAGAGGTCAAGAGTGAAGAGTATGTTATTCAACCGTAACAGATTTTGCCAAGTTGCGTGGTCTATCAATCGCACAGCCACGAACACGCGCACAATGGTACATCAACAACTGCATCACACCCGTCATTGCCAAGAACGACAAATGATTACCACACGATAAAAATTCCAACGCATCATCAGCCAACGCTTTCAGTTCATGCTGACCGGTAAAAACAAAGGCGAGCACTCGGCCGCCACGCGCTTTTACTTCTTGCACATTTGATAACGTTTTTTGATACAGCACAGGATCCGGATGTGAAAAGACTATCACTGGTGTTTTACTATCAATAAGTGCAAGTGCACCATGTTTAAGTTCCCCAGCTGGATAGGCCTGACAAAACACGTACGCAATTTCTTTTAATTTAAGGGCTGCTTCTAAAGCAAACGGATAGGCGATTGATCGACCCAAGAAAATCATGGTATCAAACTCCGCATAGAACGGAGCATACGTATCAATCAACGTAGATTCATAACGACTCAAACCAGTATCCAACAAGTGTGCCGCTACCAGTATGTCGTCCTGTTTTTTTTCAAACTCTTGCTGAGTTATAAGGCCACGCTCGTGCGCCATAGCTGCAGCCAACCAGTACAACGCTGCTAACTGAGTAGAGAATGCTTTTGTTGAGGCAACGGCCATTTCTGGACCCGCATGCGTCAATAAAACACCATCAGTTTCTCGTGCTAAACTGCTTGATGCCACATTAGTAACGACCAATGTTTGTTGACCATGTTGTTTGACCAACTTGATTGCTTCAAGCGTGTCGGCAGTCTCACCAGATTGTGAGATTGCAATATAGAGCGTATTTTTTTTAGGAATAAAAGTTCGGTAGCGAAATTCTGATGCAAGCTGTGCATGTGCAGATATGCCCACAAGATCTTCAAAAAAGAACTCTGCCATGCTGCCTGCGTGCCACGAAGTACCGCATCCAAGAAACACAATCTGTTCTACATTTTTAATAACTTCAGCACTGATACCAATGTTGGACCAGATCTGATCTTGCATTACACGATACGATTGCACTGAACGCATAATAGCTGCACGTTGTTCGTACATTTCTTTAAGCATAAAATGTTCATAGCCATCTTTGTGACTTAACACCCATTGCGCATCAATAACTTGTGCAGGAATAGACAGACGGTTGCTTTCAAAATCGTACAACTGCACGCCATCTTTAGTAACCAGCGCAACACTATTTTCGGGCATAAAAATAACCCGATCAGTTTTACCTGCAAAGGCAAGTACGTCTGATGCTACAAAACATTCTTGAACCCCAAGCCCAATACACAAAGGCGAACCTTTGCGTGCAAGCAATAATGTTTCTGGAAAATGGGATGATAAGGCAACAAAAGCGTACGCACCTTCTAGTGATGCAATAGCCGTAGTTAATGCCGCAAGTGGAGTTGCTGTGGTCTTAACCGCATCTTCTAACAAATGGGCGATAACTTCAGTATCCGTTTGAGACAAAAAAACATGCCCTTCTTGCTCAAGTGTGGTGCGCAAAGAAGCATGATTTTCTATAATGCCGTTATGTACAACGGCGATTTCTTTTTTACAGTCAATATGAGGATGAGCGTTTTGCTCGGTAGAAAGACCGTGTGTTGACCATCTGGTATGACCAACACTGGTAAAGCCATCTATAGGAAATGCGGTCAGTTTTTCTTGTAGCTTTTCAAGTTGACCTGCTGCTTTAGCAATCTGAATATTCTGAGTTAAAGCATCGATACAGGCAAAACCGGCAGAGTCGTAACCCCGATACTCAAGTCTTGAAAGTCCTTCTAACACTACTTGCTTACTGGGATTGGTACCTACGTACCCAACAACGCTACACATACCCTCATTTCCTACTAGCTTATAAAAACGAATTAACGTTTTACGAACTGGAACTTACGACGAGCGCCTTTTTGACCTGGCTTTTTACGTTCTTTAAGACGTGCATCAACAGTTAATAAACCGTTTTCACGCAACGTACCACGAAGACCTTCGTCAATTGTGAGTAATGCACGAGCAACGCCTAAGCGAACTGCACCTGCTTGAGAATTTTTACCGCCGCCTTTAACGTTTACAACAACGTCGTAGCGAGAGACTGCGTCACACACTACAAGAGACTTGATAGCGTCAGAACGTGTTTCATCGGTGTTAAAATAATCAGCACAACGTTGTCCATTGATTGCTACTCCGCCTGTACCAGCACGAACCCATACTCGAGCGACTGATGACTTACGACGGCCTACACCACCAATGACACGAGAAGATTTGGTTTGTTTTTTTTCTTCTTTAGCTTTTACCATAGTCTTCTACGATACCTTATTTATGACGTTTGATTACGAATTTTACGCTTGAGTAAGCATATCAGATCAAGAACCCTTGTCAATCAAGCCTTCTCTTACCCAATAAGCTTACAGAGAGCTTAAATTTATTTTTTAAGCTTAAATAAGCTATGACAAGAGAACCTCATTAATGGTAAATCGAGCGTTGGCTGCCATCACAGGGTTAGTATGTTCATAATATGGAAGCTGAATTAAAGCCATAGACAATGCCCAACCTCGACCCCGCTCCCACGTAGCATCATCTACCTGTAGTTCATTTCGAAATAGAGGCCGAGCCTGAGCAGGCAAAAGATTCCAAGCAGGAATCAAATCAATAGCTGGATCACCCATACCTAGATAATCAAAATCTATTATCGCACTTAGCCGATTATTCTTAAGCAAAATATTACCTGGCATTAAATCTCCATGCACCCAAACAGGCCGCTTATCCCATGCAGGCACTAAAAGTGCCCTTTCCCATAGCGCCAGAACCGCTTGCACATCTATTTTATTGCTCAAAGCATTAAGCGCTACGCGAACTTCTTTATCCTGAAAAAATAAGGGCACTCCACGTCTTGATAACGGACCATCAATAAGATTAATTGTATGAAGTGCTTTAATAAATCTTGCAAGATCAAGCGCCAACTTTTTTGGCTCTACAAGTTGACCCTCTACAGGGTTTTTACCATCCACCCATCGACAAATAGACCATGAGAAAGGATAGTCCTTGGTAGGCATCCCTTTTGCAATAAGAGTAGGAACTTGGCATGGTAAATAATGAGCTATTTTTGAAAGCCACTCGCCGCCTGTCATCATACCATCAACAGCACTTGCAACACGCGGTAGACGAAGAGACATATCATCACCAAGCCTATAAATCACATGAGAAGTACCTAAAGATTGAATCGGCTTGACTTCAAGCATTAACCACTCTGGAAACTGTTCAGCTATAAGTCGCTGAATAAGAGACTGTGTAATGTCTATTTCACCGGCGTGCATTTTTTTATTTGTTGTATTCATATCTAGATTTCGACGCGTAACTTTTGATGGCTTTATTAAAACTCATTTTTCTACTTTTAAAAAACTGGCCTGCCAGTCATTTCTAAAGGAAATGCCTGGAGCCGATGATCGGAATTGAACCGACGACCTACTGATTACGAATCAGTTGCTCTACCAGCTGAGCTACATCGGCCTACAGAAAGTATTGATTGCTTAGATGATAACAGTAGGTTTTTCTGCGTCAAGACCAGAAGACCGACTAGCAAGCTCAAAGACTCTGCAGGCCAACAGTAAAAAATTAGAAATTATTGCCGGCACCAGACTCATAAATTTCTTGGCAAGCCAGACAGCGCGTTGCATTAGGATACGACATTAAACGACGCTCTGAAATATCCTGTTGGCATTCTGCGCATTCGCCATAGGTGCCATTTTCAAGCATTTCAAGCGCTTTAATAATAATGCGATACTCTTCAAGCTCGTTATTTTGTAATGACGTTTTAAGCGTTTCTAAAACTGATGATGTTGCCAAATCGGCAGCATCTTGTGACTGTTCGTCAGAAGGACCTTCTTCTTGCAACATGTTCAGCTCTTCTTGCAGCTGTTGTTTACGATTAAGAAGTACTGTTTTTATCTTCTCCAGGTCCTTTGCCGTTCTTTTTCCACTCACCTTTTTTCCTTTTTTGTTGGAAGAACTTTTTCAATACTGCACTACATGCTTCTTCTTCAATACCACCCTGTATTATCATTGAGTCTTTGTTGTATAGCCAAAGACCTAAATCATTGTCAAGTCGAAATCCAAAAAGCGGTGAGCTTGCGCCAAACACAATGCGGCTTATTCTACTCAGTCGGGCTGCTCCTACACACATAACACATGGCTCTAGTGTCACAAAAAGAGTACTCCCTTCAAGGCGCCAATCTTTTTGCGCTATTGCCGCTTGTGACAAGGCTTGCAATTCCGCATGGGCAGTTTGTGTATGATTATGTTCCACGGTATTAAAACCAACACCAAGAACAGCTCCATCTGATGCTACCACCAGCGCACCAATAGGCACTTCATCTTGAAGAAAAGCTTGTTCGGCCTGCAACAAGGCTTGCTGCATATACCATGAATCAGACTGTATTTTTATAATATCCATAACTACTATTCTACGTGTATTAAGGGTTTTTACCACTGGTAGTCTTTTGTGTTGCAAGCGGCGCTTTATTTTTGGCAGCATGCCCATTATCGGGTATACTTAAGCATGTATCATTAAGTATCTAAAAAAACGTTGCATAAACAACAAATTTTGATCGATACGTTATTAAGAAGATTTTAAATTTTTTATTACCAAAGAGAATAATCATATGGACTATCACACCGAACGTAAAAAGGACATTCCTATGGCAAATGACGCTGACAACAAAGAGTATGGTGCCAAATCCATTCGCGTGATGGAAGGGCTTGAAGCTGTTCGCAAACGACCTGGTATGTATATCGGTTCAACAAGCGCAGCCGGCCTTCATCACTTAGTCTATGAAGTAGTAGATAACTCGGTTGACGAAGCTCTTGGTGGCCACTGTAATGCCATCAAGGTGACTCTTCATACTGACGGTTCATGCTCAGTACTTGATAACGGTCGTGGTATTCCCGTTGATATCCATCCTACAGAAAAAGTTTCTGCCGCTCAGGTAGTACTGACCAAGCTCCATGCTGGTGGTAAATTCGACAAAGACAGCTACAAATATTCTGGCGGTCTGCATGGTGTGGGTGTTTCGGTAGTCAACGCTCTTTCTTCTAAACTTCATTTAGAAGTCTACAAAAACGGCGTCACCTACGGACAAGATTACGAACGTGGTAATCCCCTTGCCCCGCTAGCACCTATTGGTACAACCACCAAACGTGGCACCATGGTTCGCTTCACCCCTGACCCTCTTATCTTTACCGAAACAACCGAATTCTCTTTTGATACTTTGTCATCTCGTTTTCGTGAACTTGCCTTCTTAAACAAAGGTTTACGTATCAGCATTATTGATGAAATGAACAACAAAGATCACAGCTTCTTTTTTGAAGGTGGTATTGTTTCATTCATTCAACATGTTAACGAAAAAAAGACGCCACTTTTCCCTGAAGTCATCAGATTTGAACAAGAAGATGATCAGTACATGCTCGAAATCGCTATGCAATATAACGATTCATACGGCGAACAACTGTTCTCTTTTGTGAACAACATCAACACTATTGAAGGTGGTACACAGGTTGCCGGTTTTAAAGCTGCTCTAACAAAAGTATGTAACAAACGTGCACAATCCCTTGGCATCCTTAAAGGTGGCGCAAACCTTTCAAGCGAAGACGTGCGTGAAGGTTTAGTTGTTGTTATTAATATCAAAGTTCCAGAACCTCAGTTTGAAGGTCAAACCAAAACTAAGCTTGGTAACTCAGAAGTAAAAGGCGTGGTAGAAACCTGGACGTTTGCAGCGCTTGATACGTATTTTGAAGAAAATCCTTCTGTTATCAAAAAAATTATTCAAAAAGCAGAACTTGCACAACGTGCACGAGAAGCTGCTCGTAAAGCGCGCGAAATCACTCGTCGCAAATCTGTCCTTGATGGATCAGTGCTACCGGGCAAACTTGCCGATTGTACCAACGAAAATCCTGCAGAAACTGAACTGTTCATTGTAGAAGGGGACTCTGCAGGTGGTTCAGCAAAACAAGGCCGTGATCGTTTTACGCAAGCAATCTTGCCTCTTAAGGGTAAAATTCTAAACGTAGAAAAAGCGCGTCTTGATAAAATGTTATCAAACGAAGAAATCAAAACGCTCATCACTGCCATTGGCGCAGGGATTGCAGAAGAGTTTGATGTTCTGAAAACCCGCTATCACAAAATCATTTTAATGACAGACGCTGACGTTGACGGATCCCATATTCGTACCCTACTGCTTACCTTCTTCTTTAGATATATGAAACCACTGATCGAAAAAGGCTATCTCTATATCGCTCAGCCACCATTGTACAAAGCAAAGCTGGGTAAAAAAGAGCAATACCTTAAAGATGAACGTGCATTTAGAGAATTCTTACTCGATTGGGCACAAGATCAACTTACCTGCACCATGGATGGTAAACGCTTAGACCAAAAAACCTGGCAAGAGTTGCTCAGCCATGTGACCGTGTATGAGAATGCTTTAGAAAAGATCTGTATCAATTTTAAACTTTCTAATAATCAAGGTCATAAACTATTAACCTTCTTGCGCAAACATCCATTAACACCTGACGCAACAACGGAAATGATTCTTGGCCATTTACGCACTTACTTTAAAAAGTACACCGTAACTATTGAACAAGAACCAGGGTTAATGCCTGATGACATTGCAAATACCATGTTCAAATTCCAAGTGTTAAACAAATCGTGGGATGTTGACCGTAACTTCTTTGCATCTGAAGAGTTACCAAACCTCATGGCGCTTCTTGAGCCATTAGCACCATTAGAACACGACTGGACGCTGGAAGTAGCAGAGCGAAATCGTTCACTTACCGGTTCAGGATTGATGCAATTAATGGTTGGGTTAAAAAATATCAGCAAACCGTATATGCATATTCAACGCTATAAAGGTCTTGGTGAAATGAACCCTGAACAGTTGTGGGAAACGTCTATGGATGTTGGCAACCGTTCGTTATTACAAGTCTCTATCCAAGATGCGCTTGAAGCTGACGTATGGTTCTCTACACTTATGGGTGATGATGTTGCAGGCCGTAAAGAATTCATTGAAACAAATGGACGTTTTGCAAGAAACCTCGATGTCTAAATAACAAATAATAAAAACTAACAATTATTGGCAAAAAGATGCTTTTAACGTATCTTTTTGCCAGTTTTGTTTTTTAGGTTGTCATAATAAAAAGAGGTAGTGCATGAAGTTACAAAATGTACTGATGTTTATCACAGGGTTGATGTTCAATTACTCAACTCATACAAGCAGCATCAAAGACGACCAAGCGCCTGTAGATAGAACAGAGATTTACCAAAGAGGCGATAAAACACAGCAAAAATTTGATATTAGGCAAGCAGCATTCGCAGCTCTTGTAGCTAGTAAAAAACCGAATGCCAAACAAGAACTTTTAGATGTATTAGATAAAAAAAAATCTAAAAAAGATGCTCGTACCGTAAAACCATGCAAACACCCAAGACAATTAATACCACAACCGTACCTATCTGACCCGGTTCCAGTAGTACTGGCTTCTGTAAAGTATGATCCAGATGCAGAAAAAGATTGTAACTATCGATGCGCACAGTATAAATGCGATTTAGTAAAAGCAGTAATTAACGGTACTATCGACTCAAAAAACACACTTCTTCCTAAAACGCAAACTGTCACTCAAGACAACGTACATACATATTGCTGGCTGTGTGGTGCACATGCAGTTGCAGTAATTACAGAAGGTCATATTGTCAATCTAGTACACGTATCTCAAAAAACAACTGAAGACGTAAACGGCTTTTTCCAAAAAAAATATGCTAACAATTTTTTTCACAATCCATACGCTACCGCAGCTTTAAAAGCAGCACAAAAAAAAACACCCTGGGATGCCGCATGGCAAACAGCATGGAAAGCAGCACGACATATAATATGGCAAGCAGTACATGATGATCTAGATGTACCCGAATATAACCCATTTACACCATGGAAAAACTATGATCCACATTGTACATGTACTGCCTGTCAAGTAAACAACCAGACCTATCAAGATCCTCTTTCAGTAAAATTATGCGAATGCCATGCTTGTGAAAATCAGCATCCTGATAAAAATAATAAGGCAGAAAGACTCCAAAAGATTTTTTCAGAAAAAGATAGAAAAGCACAAGTACAAAAAATACGAGAACACTACAAACTAAACACTCCCCCTGCAGTTCGTGCTATCCGCGTTTTTGACCCAGAAAGATTCGACCCTACACATCCTGAAGGGTATGTAGCAAGTACATGGCAAGAACAACCAGATAAAGTGGATCACGCTATAGCAGCTAGAATACGAGAAAAAATACAACTCTTTAATAAACCACTGCGCGCCAAAGAACAAGAAAAAGCAGCTCTTATGCATGCACACGATTTTTTATCACAAGAAGAACTTAATAATTATCAATTAACGCCGGAAGAAAAAATACGACCATTGATCAGCCAAAAAAAACGTGATGCTGCAGTAGAAGACACAGTTGCTGAATGGCGCCCTCTATTACCCCAAATAGTACCAGACTTAGTTAACCCTCTAGACGCTGAAGAAGACTATTTTAAAGACCATAAAAACCAAATTTTTTAAACAACCCATTAACAACACAAGGGGCGCTCAATGACAAACAAAACAATTTCACTTGCAATATTCACTCTTTGTGCAGCAATTGCTACACCATCTATGCATGCAAGCAAAAAAGAACAACCTGGCAGAAAACTTACGCTTGATGAAAAGCTTGCACGAGAATTTGGACATAACGACAATCAAAAGTATCATCCAGATGCAATAGCAGTTACAGCAGCACAAAAAGCAAGAGCAGAAGCTTTCGCATTACAACAAGAAAGATCTAGACTTGGCCAAGAAACAAAACTTATAACATTTGGTCAGAAGAACGGCCAAAGAAGCAAAAAAAATAAATAATACTCTTACTTAAAAAAGGATCACTATGACCAAAAATAACCTCTCTTTTTATATGCTCGCTCTATGCGCTGTAGCAGCTTCTACAAGCGTACATGCTGGTAAAAAATTATCCCTCGTAAAACTTTGCACAAATCTGGATGAAGACTCAGTTAACACAACACGTACAGACTGCCAACCGGTATCAGATAGAAAACTAACTAATGAAACTACATATGCCGCAATAACAGCATCCGGTAAATCAAGACCAGCACAAAAAAATAAGCCCCATAGCGAAAAACGCCAACAAAGCCGCTCTTATAGCACTCCTCAACACCACTACCCTTGGCCAAGCTAAACCCCTACAAACAACAGGATCTTATTCATGCTCAAAAACACCATATACCTACACACATTGCTTATTGTTGCAGCACTTTGCGCAACAGATGCTCATGCAACTAAAAAAAATAATGCAGCAACACGACGTGCAAAAGCAGCCGCAGCGGCACTTGCAATAGCAGTTGGCGGCGTCAACGATAATCACACAGAACCATGTTTAACGGTTCCTCACACAGATCATAAGAAAAAAGCATCTCAGGCAGCAGTGAGAAAAGCAAATAAGTAAAAGCTAACCGCATATACTCTAAAGTACCTAAGAGTATTAAACCTAAAAAAGAGAGTTGATAGACCATGGAAAACAAACCGTTCTTACTCAACCCCCAAGCCATTCCACAGAACAGTACCGTCATTGTAGGGTTCTCTGGTGGCCCCGATTCGTTATGCCTATTACATCAACTCTCTTTGTTACGTAAAGAACGCAACCTCACTGTCATAGCAGCACATCTAGATCATGGATGGCGCGAAGATTCAGCACACGATGCGGATTATTGCCAAAATTTATGCCGCGAATGGGATATCCCTTTTGAACGTGGGCACGCTCGTGATTTTGAAGACTTAGTAAAAAAAACAGGTTCTAAAGAAGATGTCGGCCGCAGAATGCGCCGCATGTTTTATAAGCAACTAGCAGAAAAACATAATGCCAAAGCGATCATGCTCGGACATCATCAAAACGACCAGCTCGAAAACTTCTTTATCCGTATGATACGGGGCACCACCTTAACCGGGCTTGCTGGTATGCACGAACAACAGGGTCTCTATGTGCGGCCGCTTTTAGAAGTAACCAAAGAAGAAATTTTAGATTATTTAACCAAAAACAACCTGCCCTACTTAATTGATCCATCTAATAGTAACGAAGAATTTTTACGTAACCGTATCCGTGCACACGTAGTGCCAGCCTTTACACGGTGCGACACACGGGCTATGCAAAATGTTATGCGCACGTTTGAACAAGTTAAAATAGCAGAAGTCTTTTTACAAAAACTTACCCAAGAAACGTTTAAGCAGTTACTGGTTGCACAAGTACCGCTCACTATCGATATTAAAAAGTTGATGGCCCTAGACCCTTTTTTGCAGTATCGCATTTTACAACATTGGATTGTCAGCTGTGCGCCATCGTTTACCCTAACGGAAGCATTTCTTGATGAAGTGATGCGCTTTATTGCCAGTCCGCGCGGCGGATCTCACCAACTGGGAACTGGTTGGCATATGATCAAAAAACAAGGACATGCGTATATAGAGACCACGTGCGCAGTACAACCGACAGCGTAAAAGCAGTTCAATCTTTTATTTACCTAAAAGACGTCTGCTGGGTATACTTGGCAAAAAAGAGGTTGCTTATGAACAAAATACGCTCTGTTAATCGGTACATTGGTCTTTCCATTATCCTGCATACGCTCATCTGTGTATGTCTTTTTTTAGCCATTATCCATAAGCAATTACCGCTTGCAGCGCATATTAAACCGCTCATTCAACCTGCCAACATTCCTGCACCTGTTATGTTTGTACAAGAACCTCCTGCGGCGGCACCAAAGCAGGACACATCGCCCCTTGATATCGATCCACCAGGTATGCCTAAAGGACTTGCTATCAGTATGTCACAGCTACCTGACGAATCGTTACTGGCAAACAAAAAGCCAGGCCTTAAACAAGACAAAGAACAACCAGTACCAACTATAAAACAAGAGGCAACCAGCATTAATCCAGTTGCACCACAAACCACACCCGCTGTTGCAACAGAACAGACACCTGCAGCGCAACAACTGGCTGCGACAACTATGCAACAAGAAATCAAAAAAGCCTCTGATACAAAAGCACAGATTATTAAAAACAGTTCAGACAAAGGCATACCGGTTCAAAAAGAACTCAACCTTGCCGATCTGTTTAGAAATGCACAAAAATCGTTTGCCAAAGAGGATGTTGTTGTAAGCGCGCAAGATGCTGGCGGACCATCGGGCGATATTGTCATATCAGAAGGTTCTTTAAAATATTATTCGCTCTGGTCAAAATTCTTAAGCCATTTAAACGATGCTGCCCGTTTTAACCGCCGTGGTGGCAAAGATGCTCAAGTACATCAATGGTTACAAGCAGGACTGATTAAAAAAGAAGCGTTGTTTGCTATCGATATTGATAAAAAAGGTCAGGTAGTAAACGTAGCCTTATTGTCTTCATCCGGGCATACGCCATTCGATTCACTTTGTATTGCTGATATTTGGTCAGCCGCACCGTATCCACCCTTACCAGAATCTATCAACAGACCAACTGCGCGCTTTCAAGTAAAAGCATTCTTTTAAACGCTTCTTTTTAGTAACTACGGTGTGCTATTTTTTTATATCATGTTTATAAAAAAGGAGACCTGTATGAACTATATTCTGGCCGGCATTATTCTGACACACACGTTTACCATGTTTGCCAGTTGCAAAATAGAGTCACACTGTACGTGGCAAAATCTTGACGAAGGCCAAAGTATCACCGCTCAACAGGCGTTTGGTGGTAAATGGATTTTAGCTGCAACCATCACGTTCAAAAGAAAATCAGCCGATGATATCTACGTAAGCTTGCTCGATCTTTCCTGGCAAGGCATACCACTTACCAAACTGAATGCAACACTATTCCGTTGCGATCTTGATAAACCATTTGTACCGCTAGAAGAAAATGTGGTCGCTGACGGCACATGGAGCCAAGATAAGCAGATGCTCAGATTTAGTTTTAAAGAAAAAGAACGGCTGCAGGCAACACACACATTCGGTCTTGTCCTTACCGTTCCTTCTGATTTAGAAACCACTATTAAGACAGGGTATTTTAATTTAGTACCAACCAGCCTCCCGCAACCTTTGCAAGCAACTGCTCAGCAACACCCTTTGCATGTTCAATTTATGCTGCCAACACAAGACACCCTTGTTTCATGAAGCAAAACTAATTCCATAGCCAATTTTGCACCATTCCTTAAGGTCATATAACTCTTGCGCAAACTCATCATCAATTTCACTTAACCGTGCATACGTACCATCATCTTGACGTACAAACGGATCAACCGCACGACACTTAGGACGACTATTAATCGTACCTTTACCATAATCAACAACTGTATACTGATTCTTATAATCAGCCGCTCGCGCAAACCAATACTTAATAACCGGGTCTTGCGCATTGCGTACTATATCCATAACCTGCGTGTCGCCACCAAAATGCATAATCTCATGTGACAACAACCCTGTTTTAAGAGCATGAGCAACTGCCTGACCAAAGCAGTAGTACACAAACATATTTTCGTGCCCGCCCCAGATGTGCTTAGTAAAGTGTAACGGCAACTGTGCAAACTGTTTTGCTTTATCTTGATCGGTAAAAAACCAGAACCCATCTTGATAGTCTAAAGCATCAATCACTGCACATGCATCTTCTTTACTTATACGTCCAAACACAATACCGGTGTGTAAGTTATACTCAATACGGTCCGCACAAAGATCGGGCAGCGGTTGTTCAAGCGCACGGTAATCTGGATGATCCGGGTCCATCTGCTCAAGCATCAATCCTTGCGCATCAAGCAAAGTTATAAGATCTTGATAGTGTGATAAAAACCACAAATGAATAGTATCTTGGTACGATTTATCACCGTCCCCTTTACCAAACACAATATCCCCTAAATGTGAGAATACGGTATGCGATGTATCATGCAGCAAACCTGCAAGTTGTTCTTTTTTATCTGCGCATGCTTTTGTTTTAAGCAACCACCACACACCAATAGAATGGTTATAGCGGCTGTAATCGGGCACCATACCTAAATAAAAGGTAGGCCCTGCAACAGCAATATCCTTCATGCGTTGCATAACAGGACTTGCAATCACTTGTTCTATTAATTCGTCATCACACGCATAGTCACCCCATGCGGTGGACACGATCATCTGCGCTTGTACTGCAGTAACACTGAGCAAAAGTGCTACAACTAAATTCCGATACCAATACTTTTTATAATTCATGACTGCCTGTCGTTATTAGGTGGTACTATTTTTTCTTTAATAATGACGTTTTACGATCATTACACATTTTTAGAATACGTTCTTGTTGAGATTGCACCATCTGGTTTCCGGGATGATTTATACCAAATTCTATATTCTCAATCTCTTTTGTTATCTTCTCTTTACCGTTACCAGACTTTACATCTGCAAGGCGCTCCATTATCTCACATTCCATCTTGATACATCGGTAAACATAGTCTAAAAACTCTTTTTGACCTGGTGTTATACCAGAAGCCTGTCTATCTATATACTCACGCGCAGTTGTTTTAATTAACCGCAAGCAATTTCTTCTACTAAAAAGATTGTCTTTTTCTTTTGCTATCAACAACCCAAGAGTGTCCATCATATGTTTATACATTCCTTGTGTATCCCCAACAGGAAGCATGTGTGGGTTTAAAATTGCTTCTGTCATTGAGGTAACATGACTATCATCAAGCACTGTTATTAAATTGATAGCACCTGGGATTTCATCTAAAGGTAACCTCTGTAATAACTCTCGCTGCGCTGCAACAATTTTATCTTCTTTAGAAGCCTTTTTATCAGATTGAACTGCTGCTGTTGCGCTAGAAGAAGAGGAAGATGATGGTTCAGAGTAATCCAATAAAAAATACTGCGAATTGTTCTCATCTGTTATAACGAAAGGTTTTTTCAAACCGGTTTCTTGTTCTATAGCTTGGATTACTTCTCGTATTCTTGCTGTAATTGCTTCGTGATCTCCGTCATCAAGATCTGTTAAGTCAACACGCTCTATTCTTGGTGAAAGAGATACTATTGAACGATATGGTGCTGTACTTGCCATAACGCTTGAGCTAGAGCTTGAAGATGATACTGCAGAAGAACTGCTATCAGAGCTGTCAACTTGAAACTCGCGTTTCCCTAACAAGGCTTTATTACACAGATCGCATATTTCAAGCAAACGTTTTTTCTGTGTTGGAACAAGACCCTGCTCAGCACCTATCCCATCTCTTGCAGACTGAATAGCCTTCATAGCTTGTTTTCTATCAACACACTCATGGGTAAGTATTGAAAGAAGAAGTCTCTGTATAGTCTTTTGTTCAAACTCAATTTTATCCCAAATCGACTTTAAAACTTCTCTATGATCTGGTGAAAGACGTTGGCTAGTTTCAGAAGACTGAAGATAAGCAGATATCGAAAGCAATACCCAATTAAGAATGCCTATGCGTTTTCCAACACTTTCCTGTGTTATATCCATAGGATATTTATTAAGTAAAGCATCAAAATGGTCCATCGTGTGCAATAATGTTAATGTATCACACGGTCTAGCGCATACAAGAACCACGAGCGCAGAAACCAAATTTTGATCAACCGGTCTGCTATTCATCAGATGAAGTATACTATTATCTAACAAAGAAATCGGGTTACCATATGCACTTGTATGCGTAAGTTTCTGGATAACACCCGCTACTCCACGTTGTACATTTTTATTATCTGGAGTAGGTCTTTTAGAAGGAGATTCGGCACCTAAATGCGCTGCAACTGCTTTAACCACTTTTGCTGCCAAAATAGATCCTGCATTTTCACCTGTCAGATCAAGACGATCTATTTTTATTACTTGCTCATCTTCTTTAAGATTAAACCTGATACACAAAGACTGGACAACATATGTTAAAAAATATGCATACAATTTATCAACTGGTTTTGCACCAGCAGCCTCAAATTGAGCCCACGCTTTATCACGCTCTTGAATACAAGATGCTACACACTCAGCATTACTCATAGATTCCATTGTGAGCAACATACTTTCTGTAAATCTCGTCTCACAAGCAGTCACCTGTTCAATAACGGCCTCAAAAACATCCTTTTTTACCGTAGGTTGTTTTTCTGATTCTTTATATGCTTTTTTTATTTTCTCAATAAGCTCAACTGTTTGAGCTTTTCTCTCTTGAGAATCTAGAGAACCACTTGCAAACAACTGCAACATCATTTCTCGCATTAATTCATAATCACTACTTATTATACCAGGGATACATGCATCCACATCATCAATAGAAGTTATAACCTGCGTATTTTTAAGCATTTCTAACGAGAAAGCAATTTTTTGTGCTTGAGTTGATTGCGCTCTACCTTGTGCTGACTGATGCCCTATTTGAGCAGCCACTGTTGCCGCTAAAGAAGGTCCTACGCCCCTAACTTTTTCCAAAAGTTGATCCAACGTCAGACGTTGTTTATTAATATTTCCAGCAGCATTACGTAACCCCGATTCTTCAGAACAATCTTGAGGATTAAGACGGCGCTGTAAAAATGCAACAGTACACTTTAAAAAATCTTTATATATTCTTATATTCTTACTTGAATCTCTCCACACTCTTTGCAATTCTTTTGTAACCATACCTAAACGCTCGCTCTCAGTTGCGCGTTTCATACGTACTAATAACAATTCGTCTTCACACTTTGCTCCCGCAAACACAGCCTCATTATCCAATAAGACTCCGCGTAACATATTAAAGTCATGAGATGTAACTGCAGGCTTTTGTTGCGTCTTTGTTTGTTGTTCATATGCTGCTAATAATTTCTTAGCAATTTTATCTACCTGATAAGGTCTTTTAGCAATATCTAATGAACAGCTTGCAAACAACTCTCCCATTGTTTGTCTCATTAAGACTAAATTACTGTTCACTATCTGTGCAATAACGCTATCAAGAGACTCGTCATTATCAACATCAACATCTATACCTTGCGCTTGGACAGCGTCCACTACTGTATCTATCTCGCTTGCAATTTTTGCTTGCTCTGATTGATATTCTTCTTGATTCCGTTGCTTTCTAGCAGCTTCTTGCGCTGCTCTTTCTTTTACTCTTTGTTCTTTTTCGGCCACACGTTGTATGTCTTGTAAAGTTGTGTTAAAACGTCGGCAAAATGTTCCAAATTGCACTTTCCACGCTTCTGGCCCTGATTCCATAGGCGCTATTTCTTTTTGCTTCGATTGTTCTGCAAAATCAGAATGCTTTTTAATCTTCTCAAAAAGTAACGCCATACGTACTGTTTCTTTTTGCCATTCGGGGAATTCTGCAAGTAATGCGTCATACTGTGGTTGTCTACATGGAAAAGCTTCTGTATTTAAGCCACATGCACGTAGAGTAAGTAATATCTGTGCTAACTGATATTCAGACGATGCTTCACCACCCAAAGCAACTACTTGTTCCCATAATTTTTTATCACCTGCTATACAACCTTGTAATAACAATACTCTTTGTGAGTGCGGTGAAACAACGCCTGCATTTTTAGTTGCCTTAGCATGCAGCTTTGCTACAAAGCCTGCACAGTCACCCGACTCATACAAACTATTGAACTCATCAGATAGTTGCTTTGCTTTATCGTTATTACCCTGCACAGGCGACACCGGAGACATGAGTACAGGCGCAGATTCTTGCTGCGCAACTATTACAGAAGCTTGTTGTTGTACAGGTACTGATTGTGTTGATGATGCTACAGGCAAATTTTTTTCTTGTAGCTTTCCTTGTTCTTTTTTCTTTTGTTCTGCACGCGCTTTTTCTTTTGCAGCAGCTGCAGCATCAACTTTTGCTTGTTTAGCCTTTTGTTGTTCTAACAACTTTGCGTCTTTTTCTTCTTGAACCTTTTTAGCCGCTAGCGCATCAGCTTTTGCTTTTTCAGCGGCTTTTCTTATCTGTTCTTCTTTTTTTTCTTTTTCTTCTCTTTGTCTTTTTTGTGCTGCAGTTTCTTTTACAACTACTGGTTTTGATACTACAGGTGCTACTTTAGGCGCTTCTTGAACGGTGTCACTTGATACTACTTGAGTATTTGTAGATGATGCTTGAGGTACTTGATAATTTTTAGGCACCTGAGACGCTTCTTGCAGTGATGGAAAATCACCAAAAGTAATTGTGGTCGCAGTTTTTGTTACAGGTTCTGATACAGAAACTTGTTTTTCGGCAGATAATACCACAGTAGGCACTTCTGCTACTACAGATTGCGGCACTATGTTTTCTGATGGTGCTGCTGGCGAAACTACCGTATTAACTCCTGGTACAACAGAAACTGGTGCTATTGCTGAAACTACTGATTGCGTTGAACTTTGTAGTGTAAGTTTCTTAAATAAATTATTCACCAACCCATCAAATGTTTTTTCGTGTGCTGGAGTAGGCACTTGAACCACTGCTGCTGCATGTGTTGGCTCAGAAGATACTGCTGCTGCTTGAGATAGTACAACTGATTGCTGACTTGGACGATGCACTTCAATAGTTTCATCTAATGATATTAGACACTCATCTTTGTATTGAAACAAACCTATTTCATATGCGTATTGTTCTAAAATAGAATTCTGCTTGCCACACCCACAATCAATAGACTGTTGAGCAAAATAATAAAAATGGATTGTATTATCACTATACGACACTGCATACACATAAAACGGCTTGCCATAACTCATAACCAACATTTCAGTTCCGGTAAAATCTTTTGCATTAGAAAGTCTATCCAATGGCGTTATGTGACAGGTGTATTGCGGATACTGTTCATCAGTAACCATAATACATAAGGCATCAGGCACTTTTACAATACTTTTTTGCTGACCTTGAGTTAAAAGAACACACACCTGATTATTTTTTACATATCTTGTTTGCTGCACATCCCATGCATACCATTGTGCTGCCGTAGCAGGATCATACTCATATTCACTATACTCTAAAGATTGCACTACAGGTGGTTGTACATAAGAAGGCATACCTGGTTGCTGCTGTGGATAACCGTAATACAAAGGTTGTTGTTGCATAGATTGTGGAACAACAGGAGCAGCATAAGCAGGTTGCTGCATTATAGAATATGGCTGCTGACCATACTGATAGTACCCTGCCTGAGCACCTGGTAAAGCCTGTTGCCCATAACTACCACGTTGACTATGATGACCACGTCCTGATGCACAACACATACCAACATCTGCTAATACAAACAACACACCAACTAACCACATACACAGCATAATTAAAACCCTCTACACCCACTGACTATTACCATACTATTTTTCAAAAGAACGGGTAGAATAACGTATACTACCCACTTTTACCAAATTTTTTTGTACACATAGTATCTGTTACTTCAGAGCGTTGACGCAACAACTAACAACACGTAGCATTACCTTACACTCTTTACCATCTAACTGATGCCAAGGTTATTAGTATGAATTATAAAAAAGACTTTCCATTTTTTACTACACACAAAGATCTTACCTATCTTGACTCTGCTGCAACGTCACAAAAACCACAGACTGTCATCCAAGCACTCATTGATTGGTACACACAATACAACGCTAATGCACAGCGGGGTATTTACGACCTTGCAGAACAAGCAACAGAAAAAATCGAAGCTGTACGTACACAAGTTGCACAATTTATTAACGCACACAGCAAAGAAGAAATTATCTTTACCAGTGGTACTACTGATAGTAGTAACAAAGTTGCACTCTTATGGGCAGATCATAATCTTCATGCAGGTGACGAATTGGTTATAACGCAGCTTGAACATCATGCAAACTTTGTCCCGTGGCAACAGCTTGCACATAAGAAAAACCTCAAACTCGTTATCATTCCAGTACTTCCCGATGGAACACTTCCGTACAATACACTCGATACTTACTTTTCCCACAAAACAAAATTTTGTGCTTTTGCACACGTATCAAATGCAGTAGGCACCTACCATGATGTTACAACACTAATAAAAACTGCAAAAAAATATGGTGCCCGTGTTCTTATTGATGGCGCACAAGCAGTTGGATACATGCCCGTAGACGTACAAGCATTAGGAGCAGATTTTTATATGTTTTCGGGGCACAAAATGCTCGGCCCAACTGGTATTGGTATTTTATACGCACGCCGCAGTGCGCTTGAAGAAATGGAACCTGCTCTGTTTGGCGGTAGCGCAGTTTATAGTGTTGATGAAAGTAGTACCAGCTTTGCACAAGCACCCTACAAATTTGAACCTGGTACGTTGCCCCTTGCAGACATTTGGGGACTTAGTGCTGCTATGACCTATCTCACCTCTGTTGGACTCCCTACCATACAAGCACACTGTTCTGCACTGACCAAACAAGCACTTACAGGCTTACAACAACTACCCAACATCACCATTCTTGGCCCTGTAAAACAGTTACAGCACAAGGGACACTTGATCAGCTTTGTACCGCACACAATCCACGCACATGATATTGCAGCACTCTTAAATTCGTACAACATTGCCGTACGCGCAGGTCATCAATGTGCACAACCGCTTGGCGCTGCGCTTGGTTATAATTCTTCTGTACGATTATCGTTTCATATTTATACTACGCCCGACGATATCAGCCGAGTGCTGATTGCCCTTAAGGAGATTTTAGGCTCATAACTATCAGGAGCATAGTATGAAGACATTGCACACATTACTGCTTTGTACACTCATGCTTATTCCACAGGCCTCAACACACACCGCATCTCTTGCCACCACACTTGCACACGATTGTATCGACACCTTAAAAACAGGTGTCCCTATTGCTCTTTCTTCTGCCATTTTATGGCACATTTTTTACCGCATTCCACACCATTGGCCAGATGTCAGCCAACCAACTGCCGATTTTATTCGCACTACCTGGAAAGCTCAAGGGTTAAAAGATGCAGACCAGGTACTTTTAAAACGTATCCCTGACGATTCTTTTATGGCAAAAGTGGTTGTATATACCCAAGAACTACCAGGCGCTCTTGTCGTTGGATTACCCTTTATTAAACGTGTAGAAAAACTTTTAGAACAACAAGAACAGATACGCCAAAGATTAACAGAAAGCATTAATGCTACTACGCAAAAACAGTTACACGCAGAATATGAACTACTTGAACAAGAACTTGATGAATGTCGATTTGTCTGCGGACATGAACGAGTACACCAAGAACGTCATCATGCTTATAAACTACTGTTTGCTCAATGTTGCGCGCCTTTTTTGGTTTATATGACCTTTAAACAAGCAGCACAATTGTTAAGAAATTATAATCTGTTACCGTTTATTGCCGCCTACCTTGAATGGGAAACCTGCAGATCGGCTGCACAAATTGGTATCTTATGGATGATAGCGCATCTCTATGAACAACAAGCAGATCTGCATGCATCGACCGATCCGCGCGTTATTAAAGCAGGCATAAAACTTTTTAAAAGGGCTCAACAACAAAAGGTCCCAGAAATGGGACCCGTTGGTTACCGTGTTAAACTCATGTCATGGGTTCTTAAGTATACGCACCCTGTGTTACAAGAGCGCATCTGGTATCTAAGTTTAGCCCTTAAAAAACTTAATCAGCCCTTAGAAAGCAGCACTGAACTTGGTGCCTGCGTGCCACCATGATGTTCTTATTTTTGTTACTGGTTTACCAAAAATATTATTCGATTTAGTAATCAACTTTTTAAGTTCTTTTGCTCTAGCAGTTTTTGCTGCATCTGATGATTCTGCACTGAGCTGTATAACTGTTTGCAACGTATCTTCTAAGCCCTTAATGCGATCTACCATGCCTGCACATTCTATATATAAGTGGCTTACTGTTTGAGCAAGTACTTGTTCATTTGATGATTGTTTTACCAACTGTTGCATCAACGGTAACATCTTTTGAATCTGTAACTGTGCTTGAGCTAGTTTTGCTTCTTGTTCAGTTTGGTTAATTTGCAAATGATTAATAATGTTTTGCCATTCAGAAATTTGCGCGGCAAGTTTTTTAATGGTGCCTTTAAAACTCACAATCACACCCATCTCATGCCCCATATAACTGTATGCGCCTATACCAGTTACGCAAACACCTAACCCAAATAAAATAGCCTCTAGCAAAAACGATGTGCTGCGTGTTTGTACACTTGGAGCAACCGTTGCTACCACTGGTTGCACAACCGGCTTACCATACAGCGTGGTCACTGCGCCAGCTGCTACTGCTGCTATAACTTCTGGTTTTACTAATAAGGTTCTTTTTTTAGGGGCAGAGTTCTCTAAATTAGAGAGCAACTCAAAACAGGTGACCTTTTTTTCTACTGACACTGGTTTTTCTGCTGATGCTTTTTTATCTACTACTAAAAAACCGGAGCAGCTACTTACAATACTTAGTAAAATACATAAACTCTTTTTCATACACGCTCCTTTAGGATACGACTTATACATACTATCGAACACACTGTAAGCAGCGAAAAATAGGAAAAACAATGGATTTAAAAAAATTATACCAAGAACGACTCCTTGATCATTACAACCATCCTCGACATAAAACCGTTCTTGCACGGACCGATTTTTCTTCTGGTGTTTTTAATCCTTCGTGTGGCGATGCAGTGACTCTTGAAGGTACCATTACCAACAACATTTTAACGCACGCACGTTTTACTGCTCAAGGGTGTGTCATAAGTTGTGCTGCAGCATCCTTATTATTAGAAGCGTGTGTTGATAAAAATCTTACCGAAATTGAAAGTCTTACTCCCGCCTATATGCAAGAGCTGGTTGCCATCCCACTCGGGCCCACCCGTTTGCGTTGCGCGCTCCTTGCCCTTGAAGCGCTCCATAACGGTCTTGCTACGTATCGTAAAAGTGTTTAAGCATGCTTGATCGAACCAAAGTTGCCAAAGCATTACGCGATAAAAGCGCACAACTTTTTTTTGATTGCTCCCAAGAATTGGCCGACGCACAAACCACATGGACCCGTATGTGCCAAGACCCACTCACCCTTGCACATGTACAGGCGCGCCCCCAACTCCATCTAGCAACCTGGTCAGGGCCACTTGATGCAACACAACAGATTACTACATGGAACAAACCGTATAATCTGGTATCAACAGACGGTTCCCAAATTTATCCTGACAAACACCAAGGAACCAGCTGCTTTTTAATTAATATCGGTTCGGTCTCTTTTGCGTACAGCGACACGTGTTCACAAAGTTGGTTTGACGCAGAACCCTTTGTCTTTGTTGACCACGATTTTAACCTTGAAGGTCCCACCATCATTGATATTGTCAACGGCAAACGGGAAGAGTTTGAACTTGCTCTAGGGCTAGAAAAATCTATTACACTCCAAACAACACATCCGGGAGTTCCGTTACTTTTTATGTTTGATGGCTCGCTTGTGTTTTGGCACTTAGAAAATAAAGATGAATTATTAAAAGAGTATTTTATTACCGCATACAACAAAACGCTGCTTGGGTTTTATCAAGCACAAATACCCGTTATTGGGTATATCAGCCTTTCTAAAAGCAAAGACCTTATTAATCTGTTACGTGCGTATACCAAACAGTTTACCAGCATAGACACCAAACAGTTTCCGCATCTTGTTGATGCACACTTATTATCGTTTTTTTTACAACCGGGCATGGTATCAACCATATTTACCGTAGAATCTATTAATCATCATGATTATCCATCTGACGTACGCCCCTGCTTTATGTATTACAACACGGGTACTGAGTTTGTGCGCCTTGAATTCCCTTGGTATGTGGCCAACAATAAACAGATGCTGGCAACTACCCTTTCGTTAGTTGCTGACCAAGTAAACAAAGGCAATGGCTACCCCATCAGTACTGCCGAAGCACACCATCAAGCAGTAGTCCAAGGACCTGATAGAGATTTTTTTTATTACCTGATAGATACCATAGGTATAAGCCATAACCGACATGTTCAACCATCTGAAAAAAGTATTAAAAAAAGAAAGATGACCGTATAAAAAATATTTTTTCTTAAACTCTTTACCAGTTTTAAAAAACAGATATTTTCGATACCCCCTTTTAATAAAGGATTTTTAATGAAAAAACAGCCCATCTTACTAACACTTTTACTCTCTAGCATGATTGCGCAAGCATCCGAATCTCCAAAACCTCCTAAAGAATATCCTGACACCCCAATTCCACTACGCAGAGCATCTCGCACAAAAAGAATGGTCAAAAAACGTCCAACAGGAGTTATAGCTGGAGAACACGAACTGCCTATTATTACTACGGGTATAACTAATATGAATGCGTTACAACAAGAACAAGCCGCTCAAGCAGAAAAAGCTGTCCCCAACAGCGCAATAGTTGTAAAAATATGCTTTCCACCATCAAAAGGTCCACTACGTGCAGCAGAGCTAGAAAGATACAAAGAACGAGAAGCAGAAGATCGCAAAGAAGCAGAAGAGCTGGGATTAACGTTTGATTATAATCCCTCAAAAAAATCATCTGCAGCACTCGCTCTTGCAGCTCAACCAAAAACTCCTCCTGCTTATCATAACACTCCAGCTGAAGACGGAATATAAAACCACAATCCCCTTTACCGGAGACCTCGTATGAAACGTTTACTCTCAATCAGACTATTACTTTCAGAAATAACAACGTAAGCATCTGATAACAACAAACAAAGAATTGCAAACGCATTATCAAGTCAATCATCAACTGAATAAGCACGAGGTTCCTTTCTGTTTTTGCAAGTAGGTATAAGCCATAACCGATATACACAAACATCAGAAAAAAATATTAAAAAAAAGAAAGATAACGATATGAAAAAATTACTTTTGTGTGCCGCTCTTGTAACAGCATGTTCAACACATCACTCAGCAAAAGCTCTCACACTTACTGAAGTTGCCGTTATCTATTTATTAATTAAAGCATGGTATGGCAAAGATTGTTGCTCTTGCTGCTGCAAACACAAAAAAACATCTGCTTAGAGCTCAAAAAAATAATTAGTGGTAAAACTCTTTACGTTACAAAAAAGGCCATGCTACATCCAGGGAGATTCTTAACACCCCTTTATATAAAGGATCTCCGATGAACAAACACCTTTTCTCAGTAACACTTCTTGTTTCAGCTTTCAATACATATGCATCAGACGCTCCTGCATCTCCTGCAGCCGACGACTCAGCATCAGCAATCGAATCTTCTATCAATGCTGAATCAGTACTAGCAACTGCTGGCGTTCCATATACTGACAGCCCTCGAACAAGACGCAAACGCCATAATGCCGTGAAACCCAAAACTGCTGCCAGACATTGGCATGCCGACGATGAAGCAATCATACAAAATCCGTTTGCAGAAAAAGACGAAGAAGGCACAACTGGTAGCAGCACAGCAAGCAGTGGCCACACATCACCAGCACCGCAAGCAGTAAACCTTGGATTTGCAGCAGCAAGCTCTGACTCTGCAACAGCTGATGACACAGTAGTAACAGCAGCAGAAGCTCTAGCAGCAGCTAGCACAAGCGCACTACCAGCAGATGCAGCATTGACCCCAGAATTTGTAGATAAATTTCAAACATTATTAACAGCTGCACACGAACACACCACCACCCCTGCTGATGACGAAATTGATCTAGATGCGCACGATGCACAAGATCCAAAGACAGAAAAAGTTGACTAATTATACGCTCTATTTTTTGGAGATACCTATGAAACGTTTACTCTCAATAACGCTGCTTTTATCAGCAGTTACGGTACAAGCAGCTGATGGTAGCAAGCAAAGATCTATTCTCTCTAACGCTGTATCTTCACTTGCAAACGCATTTTCAGGCGAATCATCAACTGATGAAACTGAACTAACATCAGCAAGTCGCCCTGTCCCAGCTGCTGCAGTAGCATCAACACGCAATTTACAACAAGAAGTTGCTACTATCACACTTGCAGGTGCAAACGGTGCAGCTGATGAACTACTTGGCGCAGGCGGTTCAGAACAACTAGCAGCATTAATGGCTAAGCTACAAGATGCTGGCAAAGAACCAACCGTTGCTAATGTTTTATTCGCAGCACAAATGACAACTGCTATGGCTGCTCAGCTAGCTCCGCACTTTAACGCCGAAGGTCTAGCAAAAGTAAAAGCTGGTTGCTGCAAAGGTGCTCAAAAAGGACTTGCTGCTCAAGCTGGCGCTCCAACAAGAGGCGGTAGAAAAGTTGCTTTTGTAAAAATAAAGCTCACGGTAGAAGAAGCTCAAGCTGTTCACCAACTACTAGGAGCAATCAGCACCGCCAAAGCTGCAATACCACTTACTGAAGAAGAAAAAGCATTTGCTACACATACAAAAAACACACTGCAAACAAGAACAAGAAGCACAAAATAACATAACACCGTTATAAGCTCTTTTGCTTTCTTAAAGCACCAAAAGCCTCGCCATTAAAACCGGCGGGGCTTTTTTATTGCAGAAAATGAATACCCCACCAACAAAATTAGGTAGATTAGACATAGGGCATAAAAAAAATATAATTACCCTAGTTTTTTATTAACCTCTCTTTTGGAGATAGTCATGAAACATTTACTCACACTGGCACTGCTTCTTACAGTAATCAATCTGCAAGCAGCTGATGGCGAAAAAAAATTACAATTATCAACCAATGGATTATCAGAACGGTCAACTACGCCAATACCAACCTTTTCAGATAAAGATCATGATGATCTTGAAGCTAAAATTAAAGCTCTTATAGAACGCCACGAAAAAACACCACGCAGCGCTACAACAAGCAATAGTACTCCTGACCAATTCTTAGCGGTAGTACAAAAAGCTGCCACTCAAGGATGTAGAGATGTATTTTCAGCACCTACTGCAGAAGCACAAGTAGCAGCATTAGTAGCAAAGCTAACAGAAGCCAGCAAAACACCAAGTATTGCAAATGTTTTAGAAGATGCGCAAATAACAGCAGCAATCGCAGCTAACTTAGCCTCTCAGCTAGCTGCTCATTTTAATACCGTAACACTTACTCCAGACGAAGCTGAAGCTGCAGTCGCACTACAAGCAAAAACAAGACGAGCAAAATAACACGCCGCTCACTTAAAAAGCTCTTTTGCTTTCTTAAAGCACCAAAAGCCTCGCCATTAAAACCGGCGGGGC
>CAZSHB010000002.1:0-26851 GCA_964606885.1 uncultured Pseudomonadota bacterium
TCCAGAACGCATGGAACGTCCAGAACGCATGGAACGTCCAGAACGCATGGAACGTCCAGAACGCATGGAACGTACCGAACGCCCTGAGCGCAACAACGATCGTCGCAATTTCCAACCTCGCACAAACACCCAAGACCATGCTCGTCCTGAACGTGTAGAACGTCATATTCAAGAACCTGTACACGAACAACGTGCGCCAGAAAGAACAGAACGTCCTGAGCGTGTAGAACGCCCGCAACGTCAAGAACATGTTGAGCGCCAAGATTACAACAGCCGTCCGGAACGTACAGAACGCGTAGAACACATTGAACACTCAGAGCCGCGCCAAGAAAGAGAACCAAGAGAACGTCAAGAACGTGATCGTGATAATGGTTCCGACTACACCAAGGCTTCGACAGACAGAGGTGAACGCGAACAACGCTTTGACAGAAACCGTCGTCAAGGTGGCAACCGCAGACCAGCTCGTACACCACGCGAAGATCGTCCATCTTATGGTGACGAAACTCCTCATGAACACACAGCTCCTGTACTTGATACAAACGCTCCTGTTTTTGAATTCACTGCACCATCTGCAAGCACTGGCTTAAAAAAGAGTTTAAAAGCAAGTTCACGTCGTTACTCTGCAAAGAAACCTGACGCGTCTACTGATGGTTCTTCTGACACCAATCAGTAATTCAAAACATCTATGACCTAATGGGGGGTTTATAATGTTGTCAGATACAATTATTGCTCAGTGCACTCCTACTGGTAGTGGTGCACTAGCACTTTTAAGAATATCCGGTCCACAAGCTGTTCCGATCAGTGCCGCATGCACACAATTATCAAGTAAACAATCGCTTACACAAGCAGCATCACATACCATTCATCATGGATGGATAATTGATAAGCAACACCAAAAAATAGATGAAGTTCTTTTTTTTGTTATGCATGCTCCGCGCACATTTACTGGCGAACATGTAGTTGAAATAAGTTGTCACAACAATCCCTTTTTAATTGAAGCAATTATTGCACGCATTATTGCCTGTGGCGCACGTCCTGCGCTTAATGGCGAATTTAGTAAACAAGCGGTAGAAAATAACAAAATCGATTTACTCCAAGCAGAAGCTATTAACGATTTAATTCATGCACAATCACAACAAGGCCTACGCCAAGCATTTTCACAACTGCAAGGCACGCTTTCAACCTGGATAGGCCAATTAGAAAAAGAACTTATTATTTTATTAGCAGTATGCGAAGCAACGTTTGAATTTGTAGAAGAAAATTTAGATCTATCAGATGCTATTCTTGCGCGCCTAACAGCAATACTCATTAAAATTACTGATCTTAAAAAATCGTATGGTCAACAAGACCATATCAGAAACGGCATTAGGATAGCTTTAATTGGTACTGTGAACGCTGGTAAATCATCACTCTTTAATGCACTCATTGGCAAAAACAGAGCGATTGTGACACACATTCCTGGCACCACGCGCGATGTTATTGAAGCTGGCTTTTATCATCAAGGTCTCTATTGGACACTGATTGATACGGCAGGCATTCGCCAAACAGAAGATTGTATTGAACAAGAAGGTATAGAAAAATCGTACCAAGAAGCGGCACACGCTGACATTGTGCTTTTAGCTTTTGACAACAGCCTTGCGCTTACGCACGATCAACGAAAAATCTACCAAGACTTATTAGAAAAATACACTGATAAAACGTTAGTTATTGCAACCAAAAAAGATCTGCCTGCCCAAGACTCACTGCCCTATAATTTTGCAGTAAGCGCTCAAGAACAAGACGGTATTACAGAACTAAAAACTGCATTAGAAGTAAAAGTACACGCACTACTTGCGTCTAATACCTGTCCATTTTTGCTTAACAAACGGCATATAGCATCACTTGATACACTAGAAAAACAATTACTTAGCATTCAAGCGCAAATCACCGATAATCCTGAATATGAACTTATTGCATACCATCTTAACGATGCACTTGCCACACTTACTGAACTTACTGGTAAAACAGTTAGCGAACAGGCACTTGATGCCGTCTTTAAAGAGTTTTGTATAGGGAAATAAACAAAAAAAGCGTACTTTTTACGGTACGCTTTTTTTAATTATGTTCTAAAAGTTAGAGTGCTACAATTTCTGCACGTCTGTTCTTTTCTTCTCTGCCTGCAACATCAACTGCTGGATGTTTATCGCCATAACCAACAGTGCTGATTAAAGATGAGTCAACGCCTGCTTGAGCAAGTTTTTTAGCAACAGTGTGTGCACGTTTTTGAGACACAGCAATATTATATACTTCGCTCAAATACTGTTTATCTGCATGGCCTTCAACTTTAAGCTTTTTCCCTTGGTTCACTTCTTCACGTGCTTTTTCCACGTTGTAAGCAACTACAGGAGCTTGGTCTTGGCGGATTTCGTACTTATCAAAATTGAAGTAGATTGGCTCGAATGTTTTGCTGTCATGAGCATCCCACGCTTGGTCTGCTGCAGTTAACTTAGCTGGAGCTTTTTTGCCGTCTTTAATTGAATACGCATAGGTATCACGAGCATCGTCTTCAAGAACCAACGCTTCTACCTTTGAGTCAAAATACTTTGAAGAACCTTTTTTACCTGCTGTTGGTATTTTACCGCCAGCCATTTGGCACATCTTTTTTGTGTCTTTAGTGTCTTTTTTCTTCATACAGCCTGGCAAAAGAACCAATGAACTAAGCAACACAACTGAGAAGTATTGAGTCATAGAGTAACTATTTTTCATACTTTTTCCTTTTCATAATAGCTTTAAAAATACGCCCCTAAAGTAGCACACATTTAAGCTCTTTGCTATTTCTTCTTTAGCTTAAAAATAATTTTCAAATCTATTACTAATAAACAATCAAACTTTGAAATTTAAGCTTAACCAAAATAGTTAGCTGATCTAGCACTATCAACAGACAAGCATCTTTTGTATACTGTACCGTAAAATTTGTCTTTAACACGCGACGTATTCGTGTGGGGTATACATGAAAAAAATTCTCATTAATGACGCTCCTTGGCAAACGCGTATTGCCATAACCAACGAGCACGGACTACAAAATATCTACTACTGGTCACACGCGAGTAACCAGTTAGAACGGGCTTTTTACAAAGGGGAAGTCTCCAAAGTATTACCCGGCATCCAAACAGCCTTTGTTGATATTGGCGAAGAAAAAGCAGGCTTTTTGCATATATCAGAAATTGATCGTGAACTTGCCATCAACCGCATGTCTCACAGTTTTGGTGGGCTCGATTCAACTGAAAAAGTTCCAACAGAAAAAAGACAACCTGCTGATATTGGTAAAATCTTAAAAGAAGGTAACTCGCTCTTAGTACAGGTTACAAAAGAACCGGTTGACCAAAAAGGCGCAAAGCTTACCACCTGTTTTACTTTACCAGGTAGATTCTTGGTACTTATGCCAAGTATTCCTCGTATTGGTATTTCAAAAAAGATTGAAGACCGCGAAGAGCGTAATCGTTTACGTGACGTTGTTATGAGCCAACTGCCTGAAGGTATGGGCGCAATTATCCGTACTTGCGCAGAACACCGATCACCGCAAGACATCTCGCACGATATTATTTTCTTGCTAGAAATCTGGAACTCAATCTTGGCGGCAGAAAAAGAAGCTGTTGCTCCTGCAAAAATTTACGAAGATCTCGATTTAGCATTCCAAGTAGTACGTGATCACCTTGATAACGATATTGAAGAAGTCTTGTGCGATAATCCTGAGACTATTAAAAAGTTAGTAAAATTTGTTAAAGGAATTGGCCCAGAGCATGTTCATAAAATAAAAGAATATGTTGGCCAAACACCTATTTTTGAAAAATATGATATTGAAAAACAGATTAAAGACTGTCTACGCAAAAAAGTAGATCTTAAATCTGGTGGTTCTATTGTTATCGAAGCAACTGAAGCAATGACCGTTGTTGACGTTAACACTGGCCGCTTTATTGGTAAATTTAACATGGAAGACACCATCTTAAAAACCAACCTTGAAGCAGCACAGGAAGTTACACGCCAACTTAAAGTGCGTAATATTGGCGGCCTT
This sequence comes from uncultured Pseudomonadota bacterium, assembly GCA_964606885.1. Lineage (GTDB taxonomy): Bacteria > Babelota > Babeliae > Babelales > CAIQNR01 > CAZSHB01. Next base: position 4,052 of record CAZSHB010000002.1, read on the forward strand.
ATTGTTATCGACTTTATTGATATGGCCAACTACACCAACCGTCAAAGGCTTTTTAACTTCTTTGAAAAAACACTTAAAGAACAAGATAAGTTCCAATCAGTACTTCTTAAAATTTCAGAATTCGGCCTTGTACAAATGACCAGAAAACGATCTGGCAAAACGCTTGATCGCCAACTTACTGACCCCTGCTCACATTGCGCTGGCTCAGGATTAGTACCTGCAGTACAAACTGAAAGTTATGCTCTATTGCGCCACCTACATCAAGAACTGATTAGCAAAAAAATCAAGGGTGATATTGTTATCAAACTTAACAACTCCGTCTTTGATTACATAGCACGCACCGAGTACAACACTATTTTGAATTTTGAAAAAGAATTAGGCGGCAAGATTACGCTTGAAAGCGAATTATCATTGCCTATTGGATCATTCACTATCCATAAAGCATGAAAGAAATAACATGTCTGAAAAGTTAACAGCGTTAGAACGTTACCCAGATTACCGTGTTGATATCGGGATTGAAGTACACGTACAACTTAACACTAAAAGCAAAATTTTCTGCAGTTGCTCAAATGCACAAACAGAAATGCAAAATTCTCACATCTGCCCTATTTGTTGCGGGTACCCAGGTGTCTTACCAGTACTAAGCAAAGAAGTTGTCACCAGCGCGATAAAAGCAGCACTTGCGACCAACTCAACTATTACTCCAGTAAGCACATTTGCAAGAAAACATTATTTTTACCCTGATCTGCCAAAAAATTATCAGATTACCCAAGATAAAGAACCGTTCTGCACTGACGGGCATGTTATGATCTCTATGCCTGATGGATCTCAAAAAAAGATTAATCTGATTCGTATCCATATTGAAGAAGATGCGGGTAAAAATCTCCACTGCTCTGGTGCTGGAGAAAGCTTTGTTGATTACAACCGCGCTGGAACACCTCTTTTAGAAATAGTTTCGCACCCTGATATTGAATCTGCAGAAGAAGCTAAAGAGTATTTAAAAACGCTACGTGCGATTGTACAATACTTAGGTATTACCACCGGTAACATGGAAGAAGGCTCATTTCGAGCAGACACCAATATTTCAGTACGTAAAAAAAATGATATCCACCTAGGCACCCGTTGCGAACTTAAAAACATTAACTCATTTAAATTTATTGGCGATGCTATTGAATATGAAATTGAACGCCAAATTGAACTACTAGAAGATGGACAAAAAGTTATTCAACAGACACGTTTGTGGGATACCAAAAATCATATTTCTAAGCCAATGCGTTCAAAAGAAGAAGCGGCTGACTATCGCTACTTTCAAGATCCAGACCTACCACTCGTAGAAGTAACTCAAGAATGGATTGAGCGTATTAAAGAAGTACTGCCAGAATTGCCCGCACAAAAGAAAGAACGCTTACAAACGGCATACGGATTGTCGGATTACGAAGCTGATATTCTTATTGAAGATCGTGCAGTATGCGATTACTACGAACAAGCAACAGGGTATCACAAGAGCAACCTCTTAATCAACTGGTTATTGCGCGATGTTATGGGTTATGCAAAAGAATATAAACAAGACCTTTCTGCCCTTCTTATAACACCAGAAAAACTTGCTGAATTAGTAAGCCTTGTAGATAAAGGCACTATCAACACCCGCGCTGGACAAGAAGTATTCTTAGAAGTTGCGCAAACGGGTAAAAATCCTGCAGCCGTTGTTAAAGAAAAAGGCCTTGAACAGATAGAAGATGCTGACGCTTTAGAAGCAGTTATTAAAGATATTATTGATAATAACGCAGACAACGTTGAAGCGTATCGCTCTGGCAAAACAAAGTTGTTTGGATTCTTTGTAGGTGAAGCTATGAAGAAGACTAAGGGCAAAGGTAACCCTAAAGTTATTAATGATTTGTTACAAAAGTATTTAGACTAATACTCTAGAAAACAAAAAAGGGCTGCGTAAAAACAGCCCTTTTTTTATTGCTTACTTTTATAAAACTTATAATTTTGCCGACTTAAAAGCTACCCATTGTGTTCGCATATGCGTTCTGAGGATCTCAAATGCTGTTGGTACTACAAGCGGTCCTGTAAGCGCAGGCGTCTCAACTGTAACCGGCTTTGGCGTTCTTTTTTTTACACACTGACGCATTTTTTGTTCTAAACCAGAAAGCTGTTTGCCAAACTGCTTTGCTGATGCATTAATTTGGTTTTGTAATACAGAAGCCTTAAGAGCAACATGCATTTCAAGCTCTGATACTTTTACTGCACTTGTTTGTAATTGCGCTTTAATTATGTGCATGGCTTTATGATCTTTAACTAAACACGCACCTACAACAGCACCTGCTAGCATGCCAAGCCCTCGTGCATCATCTCGTGATATTTTATAACCAACATAAGCACCCACTAAAGCGCCTGCTGCTATATCTGGATTATCTTGCATTTTTTTACCCACATACAAACCACTTTGTCGCACAGCAATAGCAGTAGCGCCCACAAGTTTCCGTACAGCAAAACTTGCCTGCATATGACAACTAAAAAAAGTTGCACAAAGTAATGTGATATAAAAATTTTTCATACAAAACACCCTAAAAAAATAAGCGCAGAGCATCTATTACTCCACGCTTATAATTCTATCAGTGTCGTACTTTTAGTAAAACAGTTTACTCGCCTTGTGTTAACTCTGTTATATGGTTTGTTGTTGATTCTTTAATGCTTTTTATCTTTGTAACAGCAGCTAAAGTATCTATTAATGTTTGTTGTGTAGTAGCACCTTCTATTGCTAACTCACTATCTCTAGACACAGTTTGTAAACTTACCTTTATTTGAAAGATTGCTGCTTGCAATAAAGCAGAACCTGTTTGCGCAACACCATCACCTAAATAAGCTAATCCTAATTTAATTTGACTTACCTCTTGCTGTGCTTTTTGTGCATGTTGTGTAGCTTGCAATCTTGCTTGTTCTAAAATAGCAGTTTGTTGTTTAGCTTGTTCAGCAGCTAATTGAGAACTTGTTTGTAAGGTAATCAAGGCTTGCTGCGTTTGATGAACGCTCAACTCTGCTTTTTCAGCTTCAGCCAATCTAGGCTTTAATCGATTAAGTTCTGTTGTAACAACATCTAAATTATTTTTATTTTTATAAGCCTGCCTTAAATCTTCAACTTGACCTCGGGTAATATACCCTAATCCAAGACCAGCTACTGCACCAGCAGTAGCAACCTGAGCAACTTCTGTTGTTCGCAAAAATATTTCTTCATTAGCATTATTCCAAACTAAATAGACCCCTAAAGCAGCACCTGCGCCCGCAAGAACACGTACCCCATAATGCCCAACTAGATTAAACCCATGCTTAACATGTTCCACAAAAGTCACTTTTTCAATAGTAGTTTCTGATGGAACTATCTCAGACGCTTGAATAGAAACCTGATTAAACAATAAAGCTATTAAGCTCAACCGGATTAATTTATTTTTAAATAAGCTCATAGAGCCTCCTTTTAGTTTCTTTTCTACTTATAACAGCAGCACCATTATAAAAATTTTAAATCTATAGTTTTAGTATAGTAATAAAATTTCTATTTGACAAAAGGAAGCCATATTTACTTACCGAGCTTATTTCTATAAAACAGTTAGGCTGACTGCAGCTTATCCCCAAAATCGACAATAAACCCCTCTTTTACCAGGCCTTCTATAATAGAAGGTAACTCCTGCTGCTTTTTGGGAAAAAGCTGACTAAGCTTATTTTTCTCAAGAATAGTATTTTGAGCTAGATACCTAATAATAGCCCCCCGTACCTGCCTATCAGAACCGACAAACGCTGATTGACGGGCATAATGGCAGCTAGCCTTACTTGGATTAGGGTACAGCTTTTTAAGTACAACCCCACAATCCATAAGCGCATAATACCACTCGCGTGGATTAACCAAATCCCGAGTTTGCTCTATAAAGGGCAATAATTCTTTATCGGCAATCCCAACCTGCCCATTAAAGAAAACATGGAGGTACACCGATCTAATATTAGTCTCTATAAAGGTAGTTGGCTTATTAAAAGCAAAAGCCACAATAGATGCTGACGTTGCTGGGCCTAAACCCTTAAACGTTTGTAATACTAATGGATCATCAGGCAAGACACCCGCATACTCATACACTACTTTTTGCGCAATTTCATGCAATGCCAACGCGCGCCGATTATACCCAAGCCCTACCCATTGTGCCAAAACCTCTTGGCGCGTACTTTGTGCAAGCGCCTGAAATGTTGGGAAATGCGCAAGAAAGTTAAGATACTTTTCTACTACGCGCAGTGTTTGTGTTTGTTGCAACATAATTTCAGAAACAACTATATGGTACGGATTAGTTGTCTCTCGCCACACAAAAGCACGCTTATGTTGATGATAATAATCCCATACAGCATCACAAAAAGCCTGGTATAAATCTGGAGTGTATACACGCCTTTGCAAACCAAAAGCGTGCTCACTCAAAAACCCAATAAACGGATCATCTACACGAATCATGTTTATACTCGTCCTACCTGCACAATAATCATTTTATCAGTATGTAATATTTTGCGAGCGGCAGCTTTTACTTCGTCTAACGTAATAGCGTTAATTACCCGCGCTCGTTTATCAAAATAATCATGACCCAATTTAAAACGATCAATACCTAAAAAGGCGTTTGCCATGCGACCATTAGAAGAAAAGTTCTCTGTTTGGCTATTAATAATAGACTGCTTAGCATCATACAATTCATCTTCTGTAAGAGTATCAATCACTGTATTAATCGTATTACTAATAGCGTCTTTTGCTTCTTGTAGTTTATCAAGAGAAACAATTGTTTTTACAAACACCATACCTGGCTCTTCATCAGCACCAGCAATAAGTGATCCACCAATAGTATAAAAAAGACCGGTCTGTTCACGTAACGCAAACAAACGCGTACTCATAGATCCTGAACAAAAAATCTGATCAAAAAGTAACAATTTATCATGATCAGGATGTAAACGATCAACCGATAGTCCTGCAAATGCTACTACTACTTGATCACGGTTAATAGCATGATTAATAACAGCAGACTTAATAGGCGCAAGCGGAGTCATAATAGATTTTTCAATCTTATCCCCTTTCCATGAACCTAACGCTTTTTCAAGTTCAGCACGTACATCATACCCACTACAATCTCCTACCAGTGCTATTCTTGTACCATCCGGAGAGAATGTTTTTTTATAAAAATCAACCAAATCAGCACGCTTAAGAGCAGCTAAAGACTCAAAAGAACCGCGACTATTTTTACTATACGGATGTCCTTTATAAATAGTTTGGCGAACAATATGTCCTATAAATTCGGATGGTTCATCCCAATAACTACGCAGATCAGAAAGTAAACGTGCACGTACTTTTTCTATATCAGCAGCATCTAACGTTGCATGTTCTAAAACATCTCTTAAAAATAAAAGGGCTTTTGGTAAATCCTCTTTAAGTAGACTCATAGAAATCAACCCGGACTGTGCGCCCATAGAGATACCATACTGCTCCAATTCTTGAGCAAATGTTTGACCAGGATAATTTTTTGTCCCTTCAAACAGCAAAGCGCTCACAAACGTATAAATACCCGCTTTATCTACCGGCTCGTCAAACGAACGGACTTTTAAAGATAATAAAATATCTATCTTAGGTAAGTTTTTATTATCAAACGCAAATACGGTTACACCATTAGAGAGTGTATATTCTTGAGGCTTGTGGAAACAAAACTCTTTAGGATCTTTTGCTGTTATGGTTTTTGCATATTCAATGTCTTCAACTTCCGATTCTCGTACACGGCCATCTAAAATACGGGCATCTTCTTGATCAGAAAGTAATTGTAATGCCTGCCATATTTGCCCGTCGCCATCAGCAAGAGAGACCACCTTACCATCATGCATCATAGAAGCATGGAAGTAAGTATGTAATAGATCAGAAATTTCTTGTTCTACTTGTTTTTCTGGATAATTAAGACAGGTAAACAAATAGTTTTCATCGCCTGTCATGAGATAGCTAGTCGCAATTTCTGTTGCTTGTTTATGTGTCTTTTCAAGCAATGTTAACAACCCAATTTTAGTTTGTTTAATTGCTTTAATAAGCTCTTTTTTAGGAATAGACTTTTTAAGCTTTTCTATTTCTTGTGTAATTATTTCATCAATAGCATCAGTGTCTTCTATATTTTTTGGTTGATAATAAAAGAAGAATACTGTCGCATCTTCAAGTTGATATGCAAAAGTCTGGAAACTATCAACCAACTGTTTTTCTTCTACTAAAATTTTAGAAAGTAACGAACTTTTACCACCTCCAAGAAGCCACGCAAGCACGTCAACTGCATACTTATTACCGGTCTTTAAACCTGGCAACACGAGACCTTTAAGCACTTCGGGTTGTTGCACATCACGGCGCACAGTAACTGAGCTAGCTACCAAATCTTGACCATGATAAAACTCTTCTTTTTTATACGTAGGGTCAGCCTTTAAAGGAGCAAAATAATGTTCCGCTTGCGCAAATACTTCTTCTGGAGTTACATCACCAACAACAACAAGTGTTGCATTGTTTGGCACATAATGGCGTTGGTAAAAATTAAAAAGTATTTGCCTGTCAACTGACCAAAGATCCTGTTTAAACCCTATAATTGGATACTTATACGGATGATCATAAAAAATACCGGCAAACATTTTATGAATAAGTGTGTCGATATAGTCATCTTTATACATTTTAAGTTCTTGAATAACTGCTTTTAATTCAGAATTAAGCATTTGCTCATCAAAGCGACAATTGCGCATACAATCAGACAACAAAAAGAAGCCTTCTTGCCAATTTTGTGTTGGAAAATCAAATACATAAGCGGTGTAATCATAACTAGTAAAAGCATTGGTATAGGCAGATAATTTATGACTGACTACGTTAATATCAGATTCAGAAAGCGTATCCGTACCTTTAAAAATCATATGTTCTATAAGATGCGCAAGTCCTTTTTCTCCAGATTTCTCATCTTTAGAACCGACATGGTACCAAAGCTGCATAGACACTTTAGGAATATCAGTTACCGGGCGAACTAAAACAGTCAGACCATTAAGGAGTATTTTTTTATAAACCAAAGGAATATGCATACGTATGATCCTAATTTTAGAGAGAATAAACACTGAAAAAGCAGGCAACAGTATACTCAACAGGATCTTTTTTTAAAAGATAACAATATTCATCCTATGGCAACGTTTATTTTCAAATGAAAAAAATTATATTAAAATAACTTACTCCGCTTTATTTATTTATTTTCAATACTATTACTTATTGTATATTGCATGTTTTACAATTTTCCAAAAACACCCCTTTACGCACCCCTTTTGGGATTAATAGCCGGCATCTTAATCGGCTATTTACCTTTAACAGTGCCTGTAGGCGGTGCAGCTGTATGCTTGCTCGCTTTAAGTCTTATTTTAGGCCAAAACCATCTCTCCTTTAAAAAAACTGCTCGTCTATTAATGCTGTTTTTTTGTGCCGGCGCAGCTATCACCATCTACAAAAACAGACCGCTAGAATTTCCGCCTAGCTTTAACTGGTACACGTATACCGTCATTAATATGGAAAAAGCACAAAGTGACGACTGGCCCTACAAAATAACACTCCAAACAGTACCTAAAAAATGGTGGGAACCATCATATGTTTTTCTTTTATATTGCAGATATAAACCGTTTTTTAAAGTGGGCGACGTAATAAAAATTCCCGAACTACAGATTAAACCCCCAGGTGATCCTTACTTTTCTTTATATTTTAAAAAAGAAGGTATTGATGCGACCGCCTTTCTTTTTTGTCTTAAAGCATACACACGCGAAACACCCCGATTTAGCTTTGTACGATGGGTACACAAGATGAAACAATACTGCATCACCTCTACAAAAAATGTTCTTTCTCCTGAAACATACGCACTGTTTTTATCCGTATTTTTAGGCAATAAAGACGAACAAAAACAGTCGCTTGAACATATCCGACCACTTTTTCTTAATTGGGGGCTTGCGCATCAACTTGCTCGTGCTGGATTACATTTACTCTTTCTTATTCCCCTGCTTGTGCTACTTGTAAGCATTTTACCCCTTCCATTTTTTATTAAAGAGCTGCTAATGATATCCACGGTTGGCATCTATGCGCTTCTTTCTTGGACAAGTATTCCCTTTTTACGTGCATGTTGTTGTTTTTTAATTTTACGAACAACTATGTTGTTTTCATTCTTTATGCCATCGGTGCATATACTACTTTTAACAGCACTTCTTGTACTTGCGCATAATCCGCTACAACTCTTTTGTTTAGATTTTCAACTGAGCTTCTTTTTATCTCTTTCGCTCCTATGGATAAACCATATCCATCATGCAAGAAGCATGAATGATAAAAAAACCTTGATCTACAAAAAATAAAATCCTTAGAGTGGACCCCGCTTTATTCAACGTAAAAAGGAGCTCTATGAAGAAGATATTATTACTGACGCTGACAATCGTAAACCTGATCAGTCCATCACGCCTCCTAGGCTATGAGATCCAGCCGCACGATGCACGTGCCAAAGAAATTTTTTACATCGATCCAGCAGCAAACTCTCAACCAAAAAAATCATGGACCTTTATTGTGTACATGGCATCTGATAACAATCTCTTCCATTTCACTAAACACAATCTTGATGGTATGAAAAAAGTTGGCTCAAACAACAACATCAACATTCTCGTACAAATGGATCCAATAGGTATAACGGGCAAAACGAAAAGATTATATATTGGGCAAAACAAAATTTATCAAGTCAATACAAACCACTCATCTGCTTTTGAAAAACAAGATGCAGGCAGCGCACAAACATTAATCGACTGCTGCACATGGGCCATTCAAAACTACCCTGCTGATAACTACGCATTAGTTTTATGGAATCACGGATCAGGAATTTTAGATAACGTTGGCGGTAAACTTGTAAACGCTAGCGAACTCTTTAGATACAATCCGGAAACAGGCCTACTTGAATTGGACCGCTCAATCAGTTTTTTAAGCTACGTACAGGCCCGTGAACACAAACGAGGCGTCTGTTTTAGCGACACTTACGGAACCTTCTTAACAAACCAAAAATTGGAATACGCACTTTCAGAAATCATCAAAATGTTACCGAAAAAGAAGTTCGATGTTATCGGCTTTGATGCATGCTTAATGGCTATGACAGAAATTGCAAACCTTCTTAAGCCGTATGCAAGCTTCATGGCTGGATCTGAAGAAGTTGAACTTGGCACTGGATGGGCATACGATTTAGTACTTGAACCATTCACACGCAAAACATTAACACCTCAAGAATTTGCTGTGCAAATCACTAACGCATTCCAATCATTCTACAAAGGCGTTACCCAAGACTACACCTACTCATGTATCGATCTTTCACAAATCAACATGCTCGAAAAGGCACTTAATACCGTATGTTCAGACCTTATTGAAGCACTCACCTACCAAGAATATGATAGCGTATACCGCACCTTGAGATCATGCCGCGCAAAACAAGTATGCACCCACTTTTCAGAACCTTCATATATTGACCTTGATCATTTTATGAAAAATATTTTTGAGAGCATCCCCCTTATGACACTCAGCAATGGTAAAGCATACATTAAAGAAAACCTTAAGCAGTCTATTAACGCATTGCGTGGCGCTCTAAGAATTGCTGTTGTAAAAAGTGTAACAGGCACTAACGTTACAAACGCAAAAGGTCTTGCAATTTATTTCCCTTCTTACAGTATTGACAAAACTTATTACAAAACCCCTTTTGCTACTGAAACTAAATGGATAAGCTTTTTACAAAAAGCTCTGTAATATATAACAAAAAAGCAACAGCATATTGGCTTCTTGCCGCATGCTGTTGCTTTTTTAATTATAGCGTTGCACAAGAACAAAAAAAGAGTTGGCTTCTCTTAGTATATATGGCTGCAGATAATGATTTAGAATCATTCGCAACAAAAAATTTAACACAAATGCAAAACATAGGCAGCACAGAAAATATTCATATCGTCGTACATCTTGCCAGCATAAAAAAAGACATAAAAACATCCACACTTTACCATGTGCAACACGGGTCACTTATCACCCTACAAGAACACACATCTGACCAATCAAATGTAGATACGGGCGATCCCCAAACACTTGTTAATTTTTGCACCTACGCACTTAAACACTTCCCTGCTGATCACAACGCACTTATATTCTGGAACCACGGTACAGGCATACTAGATCCTACTATTCACAATAGAACACCTTACTTACATTTATTCTCACTGAACAAAGCGCGTCACAAACAACGACTCGCAAAAAGCAACATACATGCACTACCTATTGCAACATATAATGTTGCACAAAAAGCAATCTGTTTTGATGAAACATCTGGAAATTTTTTAACCGAATCTGATCTTGTAGAAGCACTATCCATAATATGCAACACAGTATTACATAAACCATTTGATCTTATAGGTTTTGATGCATGTTTGATGAGCATGATAGAAATTGCAACAACAATTTCGCCTTACGCAACATATCTTGTTGCCTCTCAAGAAGTAGAATTAGGATGGGGATGGAACTACGAATTCATTTTAAAACCATTTAAACAAGCAAGCATTCAACCAAAAACGTTTGGTATTCATATCGTCAATTGTTACGCAAAAATGTACGACTTTTTAGATGATTACTCACTCTCTCTTATTGATACAAAACAAGCAATCGCTCTTAAAAATAACACTGATCGCGTTGCACACATAAGCAACATGCTTTTACAACAAAGCAACAAAGCAACGTTTAAAGATTTAATAAAATTAAGTCGCAACAAACACTTTTGTACTCATTTTGACGAACCTTCTTTTATTGATCTAACTCATTTTTATCAAAATATTATCACCCATCAAAAGAACTACACACCCGACAATCAAACATCTTTGGCTTTATGGCAAGAATTACTAGATACCGTCACTCAAGGTATTACACTTATTACACAAAAAGTAGTGCTCTATAACAAAACAGGCAAAAAAGCGCCTTATGCCCATGGGATATCAATTTACTTTCCAGAATATGCTATACACCATTCCTACTTTGATAGTCTGTTTGGGCAAAGCACAGCTTGGCTTTCTTTTTTAAACCTATATCTTCAGGGTGACTAACTAACCCCTATTTTCGCCATATGACATGAATAGAAAACTACTCAAACAAAGCCTTCTTGACGAATTATATGCTCCTTACGGAAACTGCATGTTGTGCCCTCTGGCTCAAGAAAGAACACACGTCGTTTTTGGCCGAGGGAACCCTGACGCTACCCTTCTTATAGTAGGAGAAGGCCCAGGAAAAGAAGAAGACCTACAAGGCCTGCCGTTTGTTGGCAGATCAGGAAAACTCCTTACCAAAGCGCTTAATCAGTTAGAAATTCCACAAGACACGATCTACATAAGCAACATCGTTAAGTGCCGCCCCCCTCAAAACAGAGCACCATCTCCAGCGGAAGCAACCACCTGCATGAACGCTCTCTTAAATCACCAAATCAAAATCATTCAACCTCGAGTGATTTGTACACTAGGCGCAACTGCCACTCAGTTTTTACTCAACACCAAGGCTCCCTTAGCAGACTTACGAGGGAAAATCATTGCTTCAACCTTGCAAATACCCATAGTGCCGACTTTTCACCCCGCTTATATCTTAAGAAAACCCTCAGAGCTAGAAAATCTTCTTAAAGATCTCACCTTAGTGAAAAATAGCTTTTTACTTTAATCCTTTTAATACATATTGAAAAAAAACAATTGTGGATAAGTGGTGGACAACTGGTGGATAAGTGGTGGACAACTCAAAAGTACCCCTTGGCTACCCCCTTAAAAGACCTTCCTATAGGGAATATTCCTTAGGACATCCTTCCAAAAAGCCTGCCAGATCGAAACTTGAAAAAAGTTATCCACCACTTATCCACCACTTATCCACCAGTTGTCCACAATTTCTTTAAACAAGAAAAGCCTTTTAAATACGATGTTTTTTGGCAAAAAAGAGCGAGTTATCCACAATTTTGCCCTCCACCTATTATTATTAGTATCTTAAAAGATATTTATTACAGGATAATAAGACCAAGTCTTTTTTTCTGGGCACCTAAAACGCAGAGGTACCTTCTCTTTTTTTAAATGCTGTGGTATCTTTGGCCTATTGTTAAGAATAGTTATAACAACGTATATGAAATTGTAGGACCTACCTTCGTGAAACTGACAGACGTAATAGAAGCTCTGGTAGAAGAGCGCGATATAAACCGAGACATTTTAGACCAAATAGTCTGTGAAGGTATGCTTGCTGCGTATGAGAAACGTTACCCTGATCTTTCAATTCGGGTTAATCTCAATAAAAAAACGGGCGAGCTTGTGGTCGAAGTAGAAAAACAAGTCATTCAAACCGTTGATGATGAAGAAATTCAAATCTCAACCAGAAAAGCTGCAACGATAGATAAAGACGCTACAGTAGGCGACTGGTTGTGGGTTCCGTTCAGCGGTCCAATTGGTCGTATTGAAATCTTACGAGCAAAACAAGTTATCGCTCAAAAGATCCGTCAGATAGAAGCTGGCGCAGTTTACAACGAATTTAAAAATAGACAGGGCGAGATTCTTCAAGGTGTTATTCACAAACAAGAACGTGCTGGTGTTGTGGTTAAGATCCAGGAATATACTGCATTCTTACCGCACTCTTTAAGTATCCCTGAAGAAAAAATGATCGTAGGTCACCCTATTCGAGCATTGCTAAAAGAAGTTTTAGAGGTGCCTCGCAATGAAAACCAACTTATTTTAGACAGAGCATCAGCAGAATTTGTTGAACGTCTTTTTGAGTTAGAAATTCCAGAAGTGTTTGAAAAACTTGTTGAAGTTAAAAAAGTTGTTCGTACAGCTGGTTATAAAGCAAAAGTAGCGGTTGTTTCTCGTGACACAAACATTGATCCAGTGGGAACATGTGTAGGTGTTGGCGGAGTGCGTATAAAGCCGATTTTAAAAGAATTAAATAATGAAAAAATAGATATTGTTTTGTGGTCAGATTCCCTTGAAGATTTTGTTGCAAGTGCTTTAAAGCCTGCAGAAATCAATAGGGTTGAAATTGCAGATGATAGTGGTGTAGCTCGTGTATGGCTTGATGAAGATCAGCGGTCGTTAGCTATTGGCAGAATGGGACAAAATATTCAACTAGCATCTCGTCTTGCGGGAGTGAATATTGAACTTGTTCAAAGCGATAAGGCTGAGCTTGAGCAGCAACTACGAGAGACGTTGTAAAGGTAGAGTGTAGTGAGTATTCGTATCTATGAGTTTGCTAAAGAGCATGGTTTATCAAGCAAAGATGTCTTGGACTTTTTAAAAGCACATAATATTGAAGCTAAGAGTCACATGTCTTTGCTTTCTGAAGATACACACCGTTTATTAAGCGAAAAGCTTATAAAAAAACCTGAACAGGTCACCAAACAAACAAAGGAAGCGCCCTTAATGCAACAACCTGTTATTGATAAAAATAAAAAGGTGTCGACCAGTTCGCCACAACAAAAAACCGCTTTTTCGGGCCGTAGTTCGGGTACACAAATTCGCACTCAAAAAAATTACCAATCAAAAAATCAATCATCATTTGGCAAACCGACAGTTCACAAAAAACCTGAACCTGTCGTTGTTTCAAAAAAAGAATCGCCATTAATTTTACGACCATTAGTCGTTGGTGATCTTGCAGAAAAAATAGAAAAATCAGTTGTAGACGTCATTGTGCATTTGCTTAAAAAAGGTGTTCCGTGCACAAAAAACCATATGCTTACTATTGAGCAGGTTGCTGATGTAGCACGTGAATTTGGTGTTGAAATAGTAAAACAGCAAGCTGCTGTTTCTGCTCAACCGCAAAAAATGGATGTTGGCAACGAAGATCACGGACAAAAACGTTTGCCAGTAGTGGTTGTTATGGGTCACGTTGATCATGGTAAGACATCATTGCTCGATTATATCCGTAAAACACGTGTTGCTGCCCGTGAAAAAGGTGGAATCACCCAACACATTGGCGCATACGAAGCACAAACCTCTCATGGTAATATTATCTTTTTAGATACTCCTGGGCACGAAGCTTTCTCTAAGGTTCGTAAACGTGGTGCTGCTGTTGCAGATATCGCTGTGTTGGTTGTTGCAGCAGATGATGGTGTTATGCCTCAAACAGTTGAATCTATCAAAGCAATAAAAAATTCTGGTATTACCCCTGTGGTAGCCGTTAACAAGATGGATAAAGTTGATGCAACTCGCATGGAAACTATTCGTCGTCAATTGTCTCAATATGATATTACTCCAGAAGAATGGGGCGGGACAGTAGTGTTTGTTCCTGTGTCTGCAAAAACAGGCGCTGGTGTTGATAACTTGTTAGAGGTTATTGCGCTTCAAGCAGAAGTTCTTGAATTAAAAACAGTACGCGATGTGCCTGCTCAAGGCTATATTTTAGAATCTAAAATGCAAAAAGGCCGTGGTATTGTTGCTACATTGCTTTGTCGTCAAGGCGTACTTCATGTTGGTGATTTTATTCATGCTGACGGTGCGTACGGTAAAGTAGTATCACTTGCTATGTCTGATGGCTCGTTACAATCAGAAGTTGAAGCGTCAATTCCTGCAGTTATGACAGGGTTTGAAAATATCCCATCAGTCGGCTCTTTCTTTAATGTAATTTCAGAAGTGGATTACAGAAAGAAACGTGCAGATAAAGAAGGGCGTACAACATTCTCTCAAGCCACACAACTTGCAAATGTTCACTCAAGCAGGGCTCGCGAAGAATTGGTAAATATCATCGTTAAAGCAGATACGCATTCTTCTTTAGAAGCGGTGCTTGATGGTATAGAGAAAATTTCAAAAGATTCTCCAATTGCTTACTTTGTTGTGCAAAGTGGTATAGGCGATGTTATGGAAAGTGATGTTATGCTTGCTGAAAACGCAGGTGCAGCAATTATCACGTTCAATTGTAAAACAAATCCAAGTGCAAGTGCTGAAATTCGTCGTTCGGGTATTGAAGTTAAAAACTTTGATATTATCTACAAACTTTTTGAAGCCCTTGAAGCTGAAGCTTTATTAAAGCGCAAAGTGGAAATGGTAAGTAAAAAGATTGGCGAAGCAAACGTTCTTAAAGTGTTTAACATTAAAAAACTTGGTGTTATTGCGGGTTGTTATGTGCGTGATGGTCGCTTCCTTGATAAAGCAAAAGTGTCTATCGTTCGCAATAAAAAACAGATCGCTACAGGCAAAATTAAAAGCTTGCAACGTGATAAACATAGTGTAAAAGAAGTTCATACAGGCTTTGAGTGCGCATTTATGGTTGAAGGTTTTGAAGACTGGCAAGTAGATGACATAGTAGAATGTTTTATCGAAGTAGCAGCGCCACCTAAAAGCAAATAACCAAAACTAACTGTAACTAAAAAAGGGAAGTACGGTGTGGCAATCAGCTTTTTTGGCAATCGGGATTTCGGGATTAGTTACTTTTTACGTTATTCCTCTTCTTTTAAAAGTTGCAGTTAAAATTGGTGCTATCGATACTCCTGATGGTAGAATAAAAGTACACACACAAGCAACGCCGTATCTTGGTGGTCTTGGTGTGTACATCGGGTTTATCACAGCTCTTGCCCTTACGTTTCCCTTTGTTAACAACTTCTTCTTGCTACTTGTTGGATGCACACTTCTTCTTTTTTTAGGTCTTATAGATGACCTTATTCCTCTTTCTCCCTTACAAAAAATACTTGGCCAATCGGTTGCTGTGGTTTGTTTTTTAAAAGCGGGGTTCTATTTAAAAGAGGGTCTTTTCCATCATATATGGGGTGTGCCAGTTTCTTTTTTTTGGATGCTTGCTGTTATTAACGCTTTCAATTTAATAGATGTTATGGATGGCTTAACAACAACCATTACATTTTTTGCAACAATAAGTTTTATGGTTTATGCCTACTTGTCTGGATCGCCTATAGTTTTTCTTTTATTGGCCTGTTTTTTAGGAACATTACCGGCATTTTTTTGGTACAATAAGCCGCGAGCTCGTTTATATCTGGGCGACTCAGGTGCTTTATTTATCGGTGGGTTTATGGCGACTATTCCGTTCTTATTGGAGTGGCGCTTGTATAGTCCTGTGGGTGTTCTTGCCCCATTTCTTATCTTAGCTATCCCATTACTAGAGGTTAGTTCTCTTATAGTCATACGGTCTTATTTACATATCCCATTCTATTTGGGTTCGCCTCATCATTTCTGTTTATACCTAAAAAACAAAAATTGGTCCGTTTATCAGGTCTTATTGTTTACAGCATGTGTGGCGATAAGTCTTAGTTGTATAGCGCTGTTTGTTGCTTTGTATGAGGTACCTGTTGCGTGCATAGTACTTTCGGGTGTTGTTTTCTGCTTTTTCTGGGCAATAAGTATATTTACTTCGCTACTATTTTAATTTTAAATGTTGCTTTTTTGTTTTTAGTGTTGCTTTTTGTGTGTAGCAGTTAATTGTGTTTATCCTTAAGCCTATTTGCGTTTGCGTTGCTTTTTTTTAACGTGGCGCTGTTTTGATAAAGTTTTATTTATCTACAGAATTGGTTGTGTTTTCTATGACTTCTTACGTAAAGCAAAAGTTATATTAAAACACTGCGTATTTTTATGAGAGGGAAAAACATGAGTTTCTGTGGTGTAACGGTTTCTTCTTAGCCGCTTTTTCCCTTCTCATATTTTCATTAAGAATGTCTTTCGGGTTAGGGGGGACATTGTTTCTAGCAACGCCTTTATGTTTCTTTCGTCATCAGTCAACGATTCTTTAGGCGTCTCAAGTATTTTTGGGACATCAAAAAAACGTTCATCGTTCATTAAAAGCTCAAACGCTTTCATCGGAATTTTTCCCGTTTTAATATCTTCGTGTCTATCTACTTTAGAACCGAGCTCTTTTTTTGAATTATTTAGATGGATAGCTTTTAGGTGTGATAATCCTAGTTGTTTATCAAAAAGTTCCCAGAGGGCGTGATAATGTGTAGGGGTACTTAAGTCGTAGCCTGCAGCAAAAAGATGGCAGGTGTCTGCGCAAAATCCAACAGCATGTTTATGTGTGACGCCATGTCTAATGTGTGCCAACTGTTCAAAGGTTGACCCTATAGATGTTCCTTGTCCTGCCATAGTTTCTAGTAAAATAGTGACAGTAGTCTCTTTTTTTAGAACCTGATTAAGCCCCTGTATAATTTGTTCTTCGGCTTTTTCTTGGCTGTTTGAAACGGCAGAACCTGGGTGAAGCACAAGATAAGGGATATCTAGCTGTGCACATCGGTCTACTTCTTCTTTAAGTGCAGCAACAGATTTGTGGTAGGTGTCTGTGCTTGCGGAAGCTAAGTTTATTAAGTAGCTAGCATGGCAAATAACAGGATCAATGCCCGTTTCTTTTTGGGTCTTTTTAAAAAGCGCTATTTCTTCTTTAGTGAACTGTTTTGCTCCCCACTGACGATTACTTTTAGTAAAGATTTGAATAGTTGTGCAGCCGATGGACGCACCCTCCAGGAGGGCTTTACTCAGGTCTCCGGCTATAGACATGTGTGCGCCAAGGAGAACTTTTTTTTGTTTCATAAGGGTCCTTGATAAGGGTTTTTCATGACTATAAGAAGTCTGGTGCAAAAGGTAAAGAAGTTGACAAAAAAACCTCAATAAGTACAATCAAAGCCATTTCTCAGAAGAAAAAACTTTTACAAACAATGTAAAAAGCTTCTAGCAAATAAAATCCGACTACTTTAAAAATATCATACGCAGAGAAGGTGTTATGAAAAGACGAATACCGTTTATTGTACTTATGGGATTATTCTTAATAATTACTCCTGTAAGAGCTAAAGATAAAATTCAGTGGACCTTTGGGGACACCGTGTTGAATTTTTCTGGTGCTCTTCAAACAGAATCTGGTTTTAACACTCGCACTTTTTTGTTAAATAAAAATATCCCTTACGATAAAGGTTTTGTGGTAAAAACTAAGTTCGATATGACTTTTGATGTTGTTGATCCTTTAACAGAAATGAAGGTGACACTGCGTAATAAAGCAACCTGGGGTAGCAATAAATCTGCAAGTACAAGCCTTGTGACACTTAATGATAATGGCGCTCTTGGGTTAAGCCATCGTCATGATATTGGCTCTCGTATTATGTGGGTCAGAGAAGGCTGGATTAAAGTTATTCTGACTGATTTATTTGCTATGAAGTTACCTAAGCAAGAATTTACCATGGGGTCATTCTCCTTTACATTAGGCCGTGGTATTGCACTTGGCGATGCGTATGCAGTAAGTCCTGCATCACTTGGTTTCTTCCAAGATTTCTCTGTTGATCAATTTGCTTATGGGGCACTTGTTTCTGGCGGTATAGTGCCAAATATGTTTAGTTATGATGCGTATGTTGCGTTACTTGAAAATAAGAGTAATTCAATTTCAGAAACAGGCGCTCAAACACAATATGCTGAATTTGGTAAAAAAAATGATCCATTCCGTGGGTTTGGTAAAATTAATTGGATATTGGCTGGTCGTTTAAATGCTGATCCAATAAAGAATGAAAAATATAAATTACACTTTGAAACCTACGCTTTATATAATAGCGCTCCGGAACAAACAATTGAGTTTACAGGGGATTCAAAAAGTAATCTTGGTACCATTGGTATGGCTATGGAGTTTGCTGCTCCTGCAGTAGAATTTGGTTTTGATTGTGCGGCAAACCGTGGACAACAAAGAGTCAAAGGTTGGGACCGAAACAGAATTCAAAATATTAACCGTCAAGGTGTTTCAACCTATGTGTACAGTGATGTGTATACGGTAGATCCATCAGTTACTACAGTATCAGATGCGTATAAAGCAGTATATGACACCTCAAATTCTGCAGAAGTATTGGCAGTTAATGAAGTGCCGCGCTCGTTAGAATTTAATGGTGCTGAGATTCCAGGAACTACTTTATATAACGGACTAAGTCGTTTTAGAGCACCTTACACAAATAGATTTCAGGGCTATATGGCAGTTATGGATGCCGGTTTATGGCTACTCCCTAAACAAGTCATGATTTCTTTTGGTGGAGGTATTTCAAGTGGTGATGTGAATCCTAATGTTAATTTAACTGACCCATCTGATACAAGATCCGATATTGTTTATGAAGGTTTTATCCCAATTCAGGAAGTTTATACTGGTGATCGTATTAGAAGTACTTTTGTGCTCGGGGGTGGTGGTCTTAATAGATTGTTAGATACGCCAGATTCTGGTAATGGTATTGCATCTATTGCAGATTCTTTCACTAACTTAATTTTTAACGGATGTAGTCTTCGGATTATTACTAAGTTCTGGGGTAAATCGGTTGTTATTCAGCCTAATATTCTTTCTTATTATTCTGATTTCACCGGTAATAAGTTTGATATGGCGACAGGTAGAATAACTACTGAGCAAGCAAGTAATCACTTAGGTGTTGAATTTAACATGTTTAGTACCGTTACTTTTACAGACTCTTTAAAGTCTACTTTTGTATGGATTGTCTTTTTGCCTGGGCAGCAATATAGAGATATTAAGGGTAAACCATTTACTGCTGATCAACGCCGAATTATTAACAAATATCTTGGCTCTGGAAATCCATTACCAGAAGATTTGCCGGTTTTAGGCTCAGATATAGTTTTTGGTGCCAGCTGGTTATTAGGTTATTCATTTTAAAAGAGGAGCTGAAAAGCCCTTCTTTTGTTGTTACTAGTTTTTGTTACACTAAGAAGTACACACTAGTACTTTATAGATAAAGGATTAAAAAACATGAATTCGTGGAAACGCACCTTAGAGTGTGGATTGGTAACAGATAAGATGCTCAACAAAGAGGTGACTCTTAATGGATGGGTGGCTCGTCGTCGAGATCATGGCGGTCTTATTTTTATTGATTTACGCGATCGTAGCGGTATTGCTCAGATTGTTTTTAATCCTGACTTCTCTAAAGAAGCACATGATTCAGCGCATGCATTACGTTCTGAATTTGTTTTATCGATTACAGGTAAAGTTGTTCGCCGTTCAAAAGAAACGGTCAATGATAAACTTCCAACAGGTGGCTTTGAGATTCAAGTAACAACTCTTAGAATTTTAAATAGTTCAAAAACATTACCATTCCCTCTAGAAGAGTCAGAAACTATCGATGAAGAGTTGCGTTTGCGCTACCGTTATCTAGATTTACGCCGTCCAGCAATGCAGCGTAATTTGGGTTTAAGAAGTATGGTTCTTTTTTGCATGAGAGAATTCTTTTTACATAAAGGTTTTATTGAAATAGAAACACCATTATTGACTAAAAATACTCCAGAAGGTGCGCGTGAATTCTTAGTGCCGAGCCGCGTAACGCAGGGTGCTTTTTATGCATTGCCACAATCTCCACAGCTTTATAAACAGTTGCTTATGGCGGCTGGTTTAGAGCGTTATTTCCAGATCGCTCGTTGTTTTAGAGACGAAGATTTGCGTGCAGATCGTCAACCAGAATTTACTCAACTTGATATTGAAATGTCGTTTATAGACGAAAGCGATATTAGAACGTTGATTGAGCAAATGGTTGCCCATATGTTTAAAAAACTTTTTGATATTGAAGTTAAACTGCCATTAGCGGCTATGACGTATGATGATGCGTTTGAATATTTTGGTAGCGATAAACCAGATTTACGCTTTGATTTAAAAATTCATAATGTGACCGGACTTTTTAAAGATACACAGTTATCTTTCTTGCAAGCGATTATTGCTAAGCAGGGTAAAGTGGGCGGTATCTGCATTAAAGATAAAAAATTCACTCGTTCTGAACTCGATACGCTTGTAGAAAAAACGCAAGAAATGGGCGGTAAAGGGTTGCTTTATGTTCGTTTTAACGAACAAGGTCAACTAGAATCTCCAGTAGCAAAATTTTTGCCAGAGAACTTCTTTGAACAAGCAAAAACAGTATTTCATGATCTAACAAAACAAGATACGTTGTTCTTTGTTGCAGGTCCGTATAAGCAAGCATGGGAAGTGCTTGGCAGATTACGCCTTCTACTTGCAAAAGATTTAGGTTTGATTGATCCAAACGTTTTAACATTCTCGTGGATTGTTGATTTCCCGTTATTTGAATATGACGAAGAATCAAAATCATGGGCATCAGTGCATCATCCGTTTACTTCTCCTAAAGGGAGTTGGGAAGGGGTTGATTTAGCAACTGTTAAAGCACGTGCATACGATTTAGTGTGTAACGGTATGGAGCTTGGCGGCGGATCAATTCGTATTCATGACCGTGCGCATCAAGCAAAAGTATTTGAATTACTTGGTATCTCAAAAGAAGAGGCTGAGCAAAAGTTTGGATTCTTACTTGAAGCTTTAGAGTATGGTTTCCCTCCATTAGGCGGGATCGCTCTTGGTATCGATCGTCTTATTATGATTTTAGCTAAGGCGCAGTCGATCCGTGAAGTTATTGCCTTTCCAAAAACACAGCGTGGCTATGATCCTATGATGCAAGCACCAACAACTGTTCCAGAAAAGAATCTAAAAGAGTATGGTATAGGTTTGCGTGTATCAAGCAAAAAAGGATCTCAGGAATAATATCCAACTTTAAAAAAGGGGTAGCTAGTGAAAATCTCACGTATAGTCGGCCGCGAAATTTTTGATTCTCGTGGGCTACCCACTGTTTCTTGTGAAGTTGTCTTAGATGATGGAACGTTGGTTGAAGCCTCCGTTCCTTCAGGCGCGTCAAAAGGTTTTTGCGAAGCATTCGAATTGCGTGACGGTGGAAAACGATTACACGGTTTGGGTGTTTCAAAAGCAATTCAAAATATAGATTCTCTCTTAGCTCCTCAATTAGTCGATAAAGAACCAGATCTTATCGAAATGGACGCATTAATGTGTTCCTTAGATGGCACACCAGAAAAAACTAATCTTGGTGCAAATGCCATTTTAGCAGTCAGTATGGCACTAGCTCGAGCACAAGCAGTGGTTGAAGAGATGGAACTTTTTGAATTGCTTGCATCTTTACATGGTGCCGATTCAGTTTCTTTACCGTTTCCTATGTTAAATGTAATTAATGGCGGTGCTCACGCAAACAATGGATTTCCGCTTCAAGAGCTTTTGTTGGTGCCTGTTGGCGCACAAAACTTTAGAACATCGCTTGAATGTGCCCTGACGGTTTTTCAAGAATTAAAGCATGAGTTACTTCGACAAAAAAAATTGGTTGGTATTGGTGATGAAGGCGGATACGTTTCAGATTTTTCTTCAGTTGAAGAAGCTTTTGATATTGTTGTTACCGTGTTACAAAAGACCGGCCTAGAAGATCTTTTTGTGCTTGCAATGGATGTTGCAGCTGATCAGTTATACAATCAGAATACACAAGATTATCGCTGGGTTGGTACGCAAAAAAAGAGCACGCAAGAGTTGGTTGCGTGGTACCAAAAAATGGTTAAGACTTATCCTATTTTTTCTATAGAAGATGGTTTTGCACAACGGGATAAAGAAGGCTGGGAGGCTTTATCAAATTCTTTGTCTAGCACCGTGCAGATTGTTGGTGACGATATTTTTTGCACACGCATAGAAAATATTTATGAAGCTGTGCAGAACGAAACGGCTAACGCTGCAATTATTAAACTCAATCAAATAGGCACTGTTTCGGAAACATTGCAAACGATTGCTTATTGTCAAAAAAATGGGATCAATCCTATTATTTCTCACCGCTCTGGTGAAACAAACGATTCATTTATTGCTGACCTTGCGGTTGCAACAAGTTCTGGTCAAATCAAGGCTGGAGGGGGTTGTCGTGGTGAGCGTATGGCCAAGTATAATCGTCTTCTTTT
>CAZSHB010000002.1:26861-30615 GCA_964606885.1 uncultured Pseudomonadota bacterium
TTCTTTTTATCGAAGACATGCTTACACTTGGCATTCTTAATCAGGTAGTTGGTTAACACTTTTTAATTATACTGGCATAGGTAGTTGTGCAAGCATCTGCCTAAAGTCCTGTTCTTCTTGAGCTATGCTTTTTTGTGCGGGTGCTGCTGGTTCTACGCTAACAGTACGCGTTGGGATATCGAGCTCAGGAGTTTCAGGCGCTTTTGCTATAATCTGCTTTGGGCTAGTGACAGTAGGGGCTTTTGGTGCAGTAGCAACTGTGTGTGTTGGTGTAGTTGTAGGTGCTTCATCAGCTTTACCGATATATTCTCTTACTAATGAGTCATAGAATTTTTCTTCTTGATCAAGTGCTTCTTGAGTAATGCCTGGGTCTTGCTCAACAATTGCTTCTGATCCTGGGTATTGTTCTAAGAATTCTTCTTTATAATGCTTATCGCTATTAAACATTTTTTTGTCGCCAAAGTGTGTCATATGTGAAGAGGTGACGTTTTCATGTTTTGCGCCAAAGAACCAGCGATTAATTGGATCACGTAAAGATTCGAATGTTTCACCATGCGATTCAAGAACATTTGTTGCATGTTCAATTTTACTTGCAGTGAAAATATCATAAAAAGCGTTTGCTGAAGGAGTCATTTTTTTTGCACAGATAAAGACCATGAGATTGTCTTTAGTGGTAGTTTTTTGTTTTCTAGCAAAGAACCATTTTAGAACTGGAATTTTTCCTAAAATTGGAGTTTCAAGTTCTTCTGATGAAAGTTTATTCTTGGTTAAGCCACCCAAAATCAGAACTTCTCCGTCTTTGACGTTGGCGTTAGTGGTAATTTGTCGGTTGTCCTGGTTACCGTTGCTAGCGCTGTCACTCGTAAATTGGCTGATAGATATGTTTAAACCTAGGTTAATATTACCATTTTCGCTAATACGGGGCTGGATAGCTAAGTTGATTTTTGCGTTAATTTGTTGAAGTTGTACAACGTTTGCACCTTTTACCACAGTAGCATTACCAGAAAGAATTCGTGATTCTTGTGTGCCAAAAGAAGTGAGTTGGTTGTTAAGGGCAATAGCGAAAGGTTGAGCAAGTACTTTGGCATAATTTGCACTACGAAGAATTTGTGCAACCCACCACATACTATCAGTGCCCTTATCTCGCAAAGCCAAAATTAAACTGCCAGCATCTGCTTGACTTGCAAGCGTATCGCCTGCTGAGTTGTATGGCTCTAAAAGATCGGATTTAAGTGCGTCTGCCGCCGTAGGAGTAGGGTCACCCGTTACAACTAAACTACCTAAGTGTGAAGTTTGAGCGTTAAGGCTTGTCCAGTTAAGTCCATCTATATTACGTAATTGGCTACCCAATACTTTGATTCCGCTTAGTGTTAAATCAACTACTAGTACTTCAAGTGCAATTTGTGGCTGTTGAATATCCATTTCCTTAATAAGTTTTTTGATACGGACCCAATCTTCTTGTGTTGCCGCTACAATAAGTCTATTGCCTCCACGTTGTGATGGTGGTGGTGCGGTAAATGTTGCATCAAGACTGTCACCAGTTGTCCACCAGGTTGATTGTCCAGAACCGCTTCCTCCATTTGTATTGGTTTGGCTAATAGGTTCAGCCATAATAATTACGCCATTAAAAAAACGTTCGTTACCTTGAGTTGCACTTGTAGTTGTTGATTGACCAGTGCTTGAGCCATATGCTCCTCCGCCACTATTTGGGTCGTTACTGCTATTTTGGCTGCTGACAATTTTTTGCAAAATAGGCGCAAGTGTTTGTGCATCAAGATATTCTAGAGGATAAATATGAATAACCGATTCGCCTTTTTTTAAAGGCACATCGATATTTGTTTTTATAAAGTTTTTAATATGTTCAAGGGCCTCTTTTTTGCCCATAATCACTAAAGAGTTGTTGCGCGGTATGCTGACAATGCGTGTGCTTTGAGAGAAGTATTGGGATTCTGCAGTAGATGGGCCTGTTGGGCCATCAGTAGGAGCTCCTGAAAATGCATCACTTTGTGTTTGGATACCGCTTGCAGGAATCAGCTGTTGGAACAACTGCGCAACCATGGCTGCGTTAACATGTTTTAAAGGAATGATAATAACGCTTTCTGTTGGTCCATGAGTATCAAGGCGTTCAAGAAGCTTCATAGCAGAGCGTACGTTGCGGGAGTAGTCAGAGATAATTACCGCGTTCATACTTGTTTCAAACATAAAACTTGCGCTTGTTGAGAGCATATTTTGCAGTAACGTTGCAATAGGTGATCCGCCTCCGCCAGAACTGCTGGCTACGTTAATATTACTAAAGTAGTACATTAAGCGTATGCGTTGATCATCATTAGGAAGTTGTTCAGCGGGAGTTTGAATATACAGCGGTAATGATTCTTTATTTATATTCGGGCCATTTTTCTTAACGTAGTAAAAATTGTTTTGGTTAATGACCGAGTACCCAGCAACTTTTAATACGGTTAATACGTGTTCCCACGCGGTACTAATGGTAATTTTTTCTGGTAATTGGTAGGTAAGTTTTTGGCTTAATGCTTCGTCGCCGGCAGGCAGGACCATGTTAATTTTCATAATTTGGGCAAGATAATTTACCACTTCAGAAAGCGGTTCATCTTTAAACTGGAACCATATTTTTTTAGAAGGTGAGGCTGGTTTGGTATATAACTTTGTTGTGGTCGGTTGTGCGATATTTTCGCTCATAAGTGGGGAAGCACAGAAACTTGCTATCAAAAAAGCATACTGTTTGAGGGTTTTTTTTACCATTGGTTTTGCTACCTTTTAATCTTTTGAGGTGACCTGTTTGAGAGTCCCAATTGTTATGGCTACATCAATAGTCGGTCCGCGGCCTTTTGTTATGATAAGGTCTTTGGTGTAAAGCCGTTCTTTTTTTTCTAGTGTTTCTAAAAGCTGGCACAGTTGCTTCATGCTTATGCCTTGTAATTGTGCTGATAGTTTTATCTCGCTGTATTGATTTTTAAGAATTTCTTCTTCTGTTACTTCAGCATCTCTTTTTTGGTTTGGAGTCAGATTAAGGCTTCTGAGAAGTTCTTCAAAGTAGTTCTTTATTTTAAAGCTTTTTTCTGTGTTAAGCACTGCATCAACAGACTCTTTTTGTTGTTCTATGGTTTTCACTTTTTCTAAGAGCAGTTTGCATTCTTGTTGTGTTTTATAGAGTGATTGGAGGTTTGATTTAAGGTTGGATGTTGCGCTGTAGTAGTAGCCGATAATGCTTATACAGATGATAAAAAGCCCAAGAGCGTATCCGCCAATATACTTATAAAAATCTTCTTGTTCTTTTGATAATAGAAGGAGGGATACTTTTTCTAAGATGTTCATGCAGCATCTCCTTGCGGTTTAATAGTGAGCACAAGCGAGAAGTCCGTTTTTTGTAAGTCGGGTATTTGTACAAAAAGATTCGATTCTTTCAGCCTTTTTTCTAGCGCTTCTAATGCTTCAAAGCTTTGTACTTTACCTTCAAGAGTAATTGTTTTTTTGTTCATCGCCATCTTGGTGAGCGTAAGCCCTAGTGAATCTCGATCTATTGCAGAGCTTAATGTTGCCAAGTATTGAAGGTAGTTGCTGGTGCTGCCAGAGAACGCTGACCATAGCTCTTGTTGTGCGGTCACATCTTTTTGAGCAGTTTTAAGTGCTGTACTAATATTGGTGGTCTTAAGATTAGGGAATCGTTTTTTGAGTTCTTTAAGCGTATCAGCTTTTACTGTTTGGGCAGCGCGTGATAATTTTCTGATATTAAGTACGG
>CAZSHB010000002.1:30625-73297 GCA_964606885.1 uncultured Pseudomonadota bacterium
GGTGAGTCCACCAAGTAGAAGTATGCTTAAAAAACCTGCTGCGATAATCTGTTTTGAGAACGTTTTACCCAGTTGTTGTTGCTGAATCTCAAGAGGAATGATATTAAAATCGGTATTTTCTTGTGTTGGCATGGCTGCTGCAAGGCTGAATGTTTCGTGGTGTTCTGTGCCATGTTCAAATGTTATTTTTGTATTTTTATGATCCGTTTTTTCTGTTCTTAAACTTACTACAGACGCGCCAAGTTCTTTTTTAAGATGTTCTAGATGTTCTTGGTTTTTGGTACCTGTAACGATAATATGCTCAACTGGTCCATACGCATCTTGAAATCCATGGAGGGTAAACGCAATTGCTTTTAGCGTGTCGCGCTCGTGATGGTGTGCGCTTATAGTTCTAACAGCCTTTAAACTTTTTTCTGGGCAGTAGGCGAGTGATACGCTTCGTTCATCAAAGGCGACGATCGCCATATGTGTATGATGCACTGCAAAGTGATCTGCAAAACTAAAGAGCGCCAACATATCAACAGCCACTTGGTTAGGGTAAAAACCTGCTTGGAGGTATGGATCTAGGATTTCAGTAAGAACAGTTTTTGGAGCTGCGGTGACCATGATGGTTGATTTTTTTTCTGCTGTATTGACTGACGTTATCATAAAATCTATAACGGCATCGGTACTTGCAAAGGGCAAGTAAGGTTCAATTTCAAGTGGCAGTACAAGTGCTATTTTTTCTCGAGAGATAAACGGGAGTGTTAGTTCTTTGAACACTACGCTTGAGCCAGGGATAGTTATTGTCAGGTTGTCGTAGTTCCCTAGTTCTGTTTTTATTTTCTTTAACGTTGTGACAAATTTATTTTCTTGCCCATCTTCCAGTGTTTCTAGTGGATAGGTAGTGCTGCTTACCAGTGTCCGTGCGTAGCGGTGTGCTTCTATGATGCTGACGTAGATATGTGAGGCTGTTGCATGGATACCTACACATCTATTTTTTAACACATAGTATGATTGGAAGACGTCTGGGATAAAGAGATTTTGGAGTTTCATGCAACCTCCGCTGGATCCGCATTAGGATCATCATTGATGAAGTTTTTACGGCTCTTGCGACGATACGTTTTTTTATCTTGTTGGGCCATGTTTTTAATGGCTTCTATTTTTTCTTTTGCCTCTGCTTGGCGCATTTGAGCTTGTCTATTTAAAGAAGGATCTGTTTGGGCAAAGTTCATTAATTGTTTTGTAGTTGCGCCTGTTGCTTCAAAGAAGGTGCGGCTGATTGGATCCTTTTGGTTTGAAATAGCATCCATAGTGTTCATTTCATTTTGGGTGTATGCAAACTTTTGATCAGTATAAGCATCAAGCGTACGTAACATTTTAGGCGAAATAATTTGGGGTGCAATAAAGATGAGCAAGTTATTACGAGTAGCTACTTTGCGTTTATTCTTAAAAAACCAGCCAATAAGAGGAATATCGCCGAGTATTGGTACGCTGGTAACTGCCTCACTAACAGCGTTTCTTACAATCCCACCAAGCACTAAGATGTCACGGTTCTTAACCGATGCTGCAGTGGTAATTGTTTTTTGAGACGTGTTCCCATCAGCAGGGCTGAGAGCGTTGGTAAAATCTTGAATATTAACTGAAATCGCCATGTTGATTCTATTATCAGAAGTAATTTGCGGTGTAATATTAACGGTCAAATTTGCTTGAATGGTACCGTAGGTTGATACCGGGCTTCAGCTCCCTTGTACTGTACCTGTTTGAATACGTCTGCTAGAACCGACTGATACGGTGGCAGGGTATTTGTTGGTGGCAATTAAGAATGGGTTAGAAACAATATTCAATTGAGATGATGTTTGTAGTGTTTTAATGACGCCCCATACACCTGTTGCTGCATTACCAATAGTAAAGAGTGTTGTACCTGGAGCGTTTAAACTGCTTTGAGCAAGACTAATAAGTGAGGTGACGATGCTTCCTGTAGTTGGATCAGTTTGGATGCTTGATGCAGAGCCACCAGTCGCAGGAAGACCGGATGTTTGATAATCAAGGTTGTTAAGCGGTGCACCGGCTACTTTATTATGCCATTGGCTACCCAAGACTTTTTGATCTGTTAATTGAAGATCGACCACTAATACTTCAATAGCAACTTGTGGTTGAATGGTATCAAGCTCTTTAAGTATTGGGAGTAATTTTTCAAAATCTTTTTTACTTGCGCGGATTACCAGTCTGTTACCGCTTGGTTCTGGGGTAATAGTCATCGGTGCAAAAAACTGATTCCCATCTCGTACGCCCCCATATTGAGCAGCTGGTGTGCCTTGACCAAACGTAACAATAGTGCTGAGTACTTGTGCAAGATCGGCAGCATTTAAGTATTGCACGTTGTATACATGAAGTGGTGAGTAGGGTAGGTCAACATCCACATCAACATTCTTTTTGATGAAGGTGATAATTTTATCAAGCTCTTTGCGTGGTCCTAAGATGATCAATGAGTTGGTGCGTGGTTCTGGAATAATGCGTACGTTTGCAGGAAAATATAAAGATGTCGGCTGTTTTCTTTGAGCCATGTATTTTGCAGCGCCTTGAGGAGATTCTGTTTGTACAAGCGAGTTGTACAGGTTGGCAACATCTTCAGCATTTGCCTTATTAAGTTTGATGATATCCATTGCCTCTGGAAGATCTTTATCAAGTTCTGAAACTACTTGCATTAAGCTTTTAATATTTGAGCTTTTATCTGAAATAACAATTGCTTTAAGGTCTGGCATAACGGTGATGCGCGCGGTAGAGCTTGCAAGCCCTTGCATAACTGTTTGAATGGTTGCAACGGGGGAATTTTTTACGAAAAACACATAGCGCACTTTAGTGCTATTATCAGGAAGTTCGCTTATCTGTGTGTCAAAGTAAGTAGGAATATATTCTTGGTTTGCATTAGTTGGTGTGGTGATGCGGTAAAAGTCTGGTGATGTGCCCGGGACAATTGCAAGGCCTGCAATATCCATAAAGCTTAAAAAGAGTGACCACGCTTCTTTTTTACTTAAACTTTTGTTTGTTTTGAACGTAATCTTGTGGCCTTTTAAGATGGCACCTCCTGCAGGAGTAGGAGAGATATCATCGTCTACAAAGAATTTGATTTTAAAAAGATCTTCGATGTAGGCAACCAAGTTTTCTAGTGATGCGTTTTCAAAAAAGAAACGGATTGTTTGTTGCGCTTTTTCATTAGTATCCGCTTGTATTCCTGTTGGTGTTTTAAGATCAATAGGCTTTTCGGCAGGTAACTTTGGATTGCTTGTTGCTTTACTGGTCAGCGGTGTATTGGTTGCTTCTTTTATAAACGTTGGAACGTTTGCTGCTTGTGCTGGAGTGAGTGTGAGTGTTTCTGTTTCTTCTGGAGTTGAAGTTTCTGGAATCTGTATGTCATGCGCGGTCAGCACGGGTGGTTGCGGCATACCAGTGCCAGGTTTATGAGATGTTGGTGCAGTGTGTGCTGATGGATTAGGGGCAACTATTTTTTTTTGTTTTGGTTCTACCATTGAAGTTGTTGGTTTTTCAAACGATGCCATAATGCTGCGGGATGCGTGTATATGGTTGGTGATGCTGATTACTGCGCAACCAATAAGAGTCTTTTTTAATAGTTTTTTCATAGTGACAATTCAGTTGAGAGTGAAAAATCTTCTAACCGCTCTTTACTGCCTTCTTCTATCATTTTCTTTTGTTGTTCAATCAAGATGTCCTGAGTGGTTTTAGCAAATCTATATTTTTCTTTTAATACTTTAATTTTTTCTTGTTCAATTTCTTCTGGTGTTGGCCCTTGCAGAATGCCTGGGTATTCTCGCTCTATCTCCTGTTCCTGCGCGTCTTCATGCAGGAAACTGCCAAACTCGTAGGTTAATGTAACTGGCATACTGTTGCGTTCTAATTTAATAACGAACGGTTGGCCAAACGGATGTTGCACAAGTTTGTGATAGATGTCCAAACGATCTTGCGTGTTGGTTGCAGGAAGTCCTGCTACTGAGAGAATAATATCATGTTGCTCAAAGCCAAGTGCTTGGCCTAATGTTTCGTGTGCTGCTTGTCCTACACGGCATCCTACACTTTGACCTTTATGATACACGGTTGTTAGATCGAGCATGTCGATGCATTGTGCAACGGTTGGTACCACTTGTACAAACGAGTGTGGGTCTATCACGTAGTAGTTCGGTTTTGTATTTTTTATAATTGTGTCCCAATCGCGGTTGGTAGCTGCGTATTGAGGATCGCTTACCGTATCTTTTTCATTAAGATAGAGCGTTTCCATTTGGCCATTAGAACGGAGCAAAACAACTTTGTTGCCCAAGATTCTAATAATTTGTGCATCTTCTACGAGCGCGCCTACTTTATAGTTCTCTTCTTTTTGCGTTTGGTTGTCCGCAATAATTGCGCGGTTGTCGCTTTCGTCGCTCAAAATCATAATGCCTTTGAGTGTTACTTTAAGTGGAGGTAAGAACGGAATGGTTGGTTCAGCAGGAATGTTTGGTACTGATGCGGTTGGTGCTGCTGGTAATACTGCTTCTTGATAGTTTGGTTCTGTTGGTGTGCTTGTTTTGTCGTAATACGTACCAAACAGATCGTTTTCGTAAATGTCTTTAACGTTGCCTTGAAATACATGTGTAGTAAGTGGGGCGGCTGTTTTGAGAGCGGTTTTTTTTGTTTTGGGAGTGCGAATAGTTGAAGGCGTTTGTTGAGTGCACACGATAAAGAGTGTGGCCATCAGAAGAAGCGCGAGTAGTGCACTGTTTAAAATCCAAAACGGATATCTCATACAAACGTCCTTTTACTAATATTTGAACCCACACTACCTGGCTGTGATTTATCTTGTCAAGCTTGAGTCCGCCCCCATGCAACCTAAGGAGAAGGAACGGTTGCTAGTAGCTTACTTATGATAGTATCTGAGCATATTTCTTCTGCTTGCGCTTCATATGATAACGCAATACGGTGTCTTAAAATAGCCGGTGCTACGTATTTAACATCATCAGGTGTTACAAAGTGTCTGCCGCGTAAAAATGCATGCGCCTTGCTTGCATGTTGTAGTGCAAGTGTTGCACGGGGCGACACGCCTGTTTGTATGAGCGGGACAAGTTCTTTAAGATTGTATGCACGTGGATCACGCGTAGCAAATACAAGGTCTACAATGTAATCTTTAATTTTGTCATCAATGTAGATTGAGGCGATCAGTTCTTGTGCCTCTGCTATTGCCTGTTTATTGATCACCGTTTTTATATCATCAAGATTAATGCTGCGGTGGAGTAGTTCACGCTCTTGTGCTTTTGTTGGGTACTGCACAAGTAACTTAAACATAAAGCGATCCACTTGTGCTTCTGGCAGACGATAGGTGCCTTCTTGTTCAATAGGGTTTTGTGTTGCAAATACTAAGAACGGCTTATCAAGTTCAAAAGTTTCTGAACCGATAGTTACTTGACGTTCTTGCATAGCTTCAAGCAGTGCGGCTTGTACTTTTGCAGGGGCACGGTTAATTTCATCTGCAAGAATAAGGTTTGCAAAAATAGGACCTTTGCGGGTATTAAACTCTTGTGTTTTGGGGTTATATACTAATGTACCAATAAGATCTGCTGGAAGTAGATCTGGAGTAAATTGAATGCGAGAAAAGTGTAAACCAAGCGCTTTAGATACAGCTTTAATTAATGTTGTTTTTGCAACACCGGGGACGCCTTCAAGCAGAATATGACCATCGCATAAGATGGCGATTTCTATAAAAGAAATAATGCTGTTTTGTCCAACAACTACCTTTGCTACCTCTGCTGAAAGAGCCTGAAAGCGTTGGCTTGCTTCTTTAATTTCTGCTATCACGCGTTCATCAAAGACATTTTTTTGCATGACTACCTCTTGAAGGTTATACTTTTTTTCTTCACAGTTTAACAATGAATTATCTTCGTGCAACTAGACAAAAAATACGTATTTAAAAAGGTTTCTCTATGATCTTATCTGGCAAGCATATTAAAGAAGAATTAGGTAAGAATATTTTTATAGAGCCGTTTAGCGATGCGCAGTTAAACCCAAACAGTTATAACTTACGCTTACACAGTGATCTCTTGGTGTATGATGCGCCAGTTCTTGATATGAAATCACCTAATCCATCGTCGCCGTTAACTATTCCGCCAGAAGGGTTAGTTTTAGAAACAGGCAAGCTGTATCTTGGTAGAACTATGGAATATACGCGTACAGAAGGGTATGTCCCGATGCTTGAGGGTCGCTCTTCTATTGGCAGACTCGGGTTGTTTATTCATGTAACAGCAGGTTTTGGCGATGTTGGGTTTGCTGGCTATTGGACATTAGAAATGTTCTGTATTCACCCGATTCGTATTTATACGGGTATTGAAATTTGTCAGATTTTCTACCACACCATTTATGGTGACTATGACAATTATGTCAGTGGTAAATATCAGCATAATACGGGCATTCAGCCAAGCCTTTTATATAAAGATTTTGAAAGATAATATGCATTCTTTACTCCTGGTTATAAGCATAATTTTTTTTATTCCTACACATGCTCATACCGTTATTAAAAATAGTATAGTTGCTTTAGATAATCCTGCTGTTCAGCGTGCGGGCATAACGTATCATGTATCTATGCCAAGTGCATGGCTTAGCTTTGCGCCTTTTCCTTTTGCGCAACAGGATACGTGGTATGAGACTCATCCAATATTGCCACCCGTTTTTATAGTTTCTGTCCCCGGCGGATCTGTGTGGGGGCGTGGGTATGTGTGTCATCAGGGGTTGATGATTAAGGAGTTATTGTGGGATTGGAGCCCTTTGCGTAAGCAACAAACTTTTGAAGTTCCTGTTTGTGTAACATGTCCAGAAAGATATTCAGGTACTGTTGTCACTCTTGCCCAAGAGGGACAGGAAAATTATTACCATTGGATGACAGAAGTGCTTCCAAAATTGGCACTATTGGCAAAACAGGGTGTTCATTTTGATTGGTTGTATGTTCCGCAGAACTTGCGGTTTATGAAAGAGAGCTTGAGTTTGTGGGGTATTGCTCAAGAAAAAATTATACCCGCATCCGACTACACTCATATTCAAGCAGATACCATGGTGGCTGTTTCTGCAGTTTCTAAATCAATTTATACACCGCATTGGGTTGTAGATTGTTTAAGGACTACCTATCTTCCATTAGTTGCATTACATGCAATAAAGCCAGGCGCAAAGAAGGTTTTTATTTCTAGAAAGAAGGCTTCTTTCCGCAGAATTATTAACGAAGATGAAGTCTTTAGTCTTTTTAAAGCACAAGGATTTGTCCGTTACTTTTTAGAAGACCTGTCTTTGTTAGAGCAAGTTGCTTTGTTTCATGGTGCTGATGTTATTGTTGCGCCACACGGAGCAGGCTTGGTGAATATGCTTTTTTGTAAGCAGGGCGCATTAATTGTCGAGATTTTCCAAGAGCATCAAGATGAGACGTTCTGGTATCTGAGCCAAACAGTGGGGTTACATTATGTTGGTGTAAAGACTACTGAGTTTAAACCTGGCGGTGGTTACACAGATACAACTGTTCCTTTAGATTGTATACGCGGGGTCATTGATCGGTACGTATAATTTCTTATTCTTCACCATAACTGCCCATGCTGCTTGAGCTAGTGTTTGGGGTTATAGGGAGCCCGCTGTCTTGAGACGCTCTTTTTCTTATAAAAAACAGACAACAGCATCCATGCCAAAATGATGGTTTTTTTGGGTTGGCATGGGGGTCGGCAGAAGAAAGATCAATCATTTCGGCGTCGTGAGTAACTTTTTGAGACTGTTGAGCAACTAAGAGGTGCTGCAAAGTTGCTTGTTTGGTAGCTGGGCGTCCTGCATAAAGAAGAGGTGTTGGTGGACGATCTTCCTGCGAGTCTTTATCTTGATCGGGTGCTGAAAAAGTAGCTGCACTTTGTACTATGTGAGTTATCAGCATAAGAATAGTAGTAAGCGTCTTTTTCATACACAAACCCTTTTTATTTTTGTTGGTGCCCTATTAAGAGTCTACTCAATTTTGCTTACTTTACGCATCATTTTGATGTAACACACGCTTATTTTTTATAAAGTTAGCTTAAAAATCGTGGATGATACTTTCTGTTGGTTAAGCCATTTACAGGACAAGTCCTAAACAACTACGCTAGTTCTCTTGTTGTGGTGATAAAAAAAGGGAGAGCGTATGTTGCAAATGCCGTTTCAATCCTATGTGTATAGTTGGGCGTCGGCTTGTTTACCGATAGCCTTTTTTTCTAGTCTTATTGTTTGGTCATCCTGGTGTGCGCTTGGGCCTGTAATGGCGCTTATATGGATGCAATTTGTAGTCTATTTAGTACATCAATCGGAAGAGCATTTTTGGCCGGGCGGCTTTAAAGCGTTTATTAATAAAAAAATATTCCATTCATCAGTGCCGAACAGCCCTTTATCGGATCTTGATGTGTTTTTTATTAATATTCCGGTTATTTGGATACTGTTTCCGCTTGCAGCTATTGTCGCACAGCATGTTGATCTAGCGGTTGGTTCTTTTTTACCTGTGTTTGGCATGTGTAATGCTGCTACGCATGTGATGGTAGGGATAGTAAAGCGTTGTTATAACCCAGGCTTAGTGGTCAGCTTACTTTTAAATTTCCCAACAGGTTTTTATACCATTAAAACTATGCTTGATGCAGGTTGTGTTACCCATACTATTTTGATGGTTATGTTGTTTATATCGGTAGCAATACATGTAGCTATGGTAGCATTTGCACTTATGCGTTGTCGTTCACAAAAAGGAGAAGCGTTATGATATTTGGGTTGGAGTTTTTAGAAGTTTTGCATGGTATTTTTGTATCTATAGCTGTGATTATTGTAACGCTGGGGGTAGTGCGGTCTGTGTATTATTTGGCGAGTATAGCTCTATACCCTAAGCAGGTTGTTGTGCGGTACAAAAAGGCACGTTGGGTGTTGTGTCAGCATATTGTGTTTGGTTTAGAGTTTATGATTGCTGGAGATGTGGTACACACACTCTTAATGCCCGATTATCAAACAACCTTAATATTGGGCGCTATGGTGTTGATCAGAACCGTGTTGAGTTATTATGTTGATCTAGAAATGAAATTAATGGAAGAGACTCGATAAGGTTTGGTGTATAAAAGCAGCAGAAGCGGTAGCTTGGGTTTCATCTTGATCATGCGGCACCTTCATCTTCTTGGTTAGTATTAAGATTATCGATTTTGCCTACTTGTTTTGTAGGACGGTGCGCTAGTTGTTTTCTAAGCTGGTATCCTGTAAAGCCTCTTTTTATAGCGCCTACTAGGGCAAGTGGGTTCTTTTTTCTAAACCCATAATGCAAGAGCCATGCGTTGTCTGAGTTACTTAAGATTGCTGTTTTTTGATAATCAATTGCTGGGCGCAAATTTTCTAGCTCTTCTGGTGTTAATGTTTCTTTGATGGAAGTTTTGCCATGCAGTTCTTGGCAAGCAAGTGCAAAAGTAAGAAAATCTGTACCATTAAATGTTTCTGTGTTTTGTGTAGCATAAAATTTAACATATCTTATGCCATTATTTGTTATAGGTGCATTAGCAAGTAAGAGTTTTTTAGCAGGACTTATGTTTGCATTTGCTAGGGCTGTATCTAATATGGAAAAAGCACCGTTTGGGCCATCTGTCTGTAGATGTATTGGTGCGCCTAGGTGTAAAAGTGTTACCACAGCGTTTGTTTCGTTACGTTGCTCACCATATGCGCCATTAGAGCTATGTCCTATTACTTTAAGCAGTAAATTTTCTCTACCAGGGAGATTTATAAGAGACCGATTTATTTTTATAAGTAGTTCAAGAAGTACATAATTCCCTTCCCATGCAGCTTCTTGTGGGGGAGTGCGCTTTGTGTCAGAGATAGCATCTAGAGGTGTGCCTTTCGCAATAAGAAGTTTACCTATTGCAGCAATAGCTAATTCTCTTTGAGCCACTTTTTTTGGTTCTGTAAGCGAATTTTGGTCTTCTATTTCCTCTGGCTTATCAAAGGGGGTTCTGTTAGCTAATAGATGTAAGGCATTACAATTAGACGTTGTAACAGCTTTACAATCGGCACCGCGCTTTAGGAGAGCCTCTACAGAACCTAGCTGTAGATAATATACTGCCGTATGTAAAGGGCTAAATGACCAAATAGTTAAGTACTCGTAGTCACGTTCTTCTAGAAGCGCTGGGTTGCTATCGAGTAGTGTTTGTAGTTGGGCAACGTTGCCTGTTCGTGCAGCTTTGTGAATTTCTTGCATTGCTTGCCATGGATTATCAATAGCGGCACTATACAGTTGAGTGCTTGTAATAAGAAGTAGGGCGGCGATCAAGTGTTTCATGGTTTTGCTCGCTAGAGTAAGATTTTTATTAAAGAGAATAGTGTAGTCTAGCGGGCGTATGAGGGCAAGAATATGCGTTGTAAAAGCGTTATATGTTTAGCTTTTTTTAACAAACCCGAGCACGTTTTGCTGCAGACTCGCGGTGCAATTTTTTAGGATTGTAATGTTTTATGAAGTTCGCAACTTCATAATTGTCTTGTTGGCGAGCAACGTCTTCAGGTGTGTTACCGTCGTTATTAGTCAAAGTTTTATCTGCGTCTGCTTCTAATAAAATTTTAACAAGGTGTAGATTGCCTAACCATGCTGCAAGATGTAATGGTGTGTTTCTGGTAGGTGTCGCTTTGTTTACATCGGCTCCATAAGCGGCAAGTAGACGAACCATATCGGTGTTTTGTTGTTCAACTGCTTTATAGAGTAATGGTCGTACATTCTTAATAGCTCCCTTGGTGATCAAGAGCGCGGCTATTTCAAGAGCGTTCTTTTGAATTGCTATAAGTAAAAGAGCTTCGGTAACTTGTGCTTCTTGTTCTTGAATTAATGTGCGTGCTGTAGTTATGTCATTGGATTGAACGGCGTGTGTCAGTGTTGTTTGCGGATCTTCGTACAGCGGCATATTAAAATTGATTTTTGAGCTGTTATCGCAATCCATAGAGCTTGAACCATACAGGCTGCCAGAAATTAATGTCGTTACGATTATCAGCTTCTTCATACTTATCTCCATTACTTACTCTATTTGAATATATAATAACAGGGTTAAGTATGGAGGCGCAAGGGTTTAGAGTTTTTAACAGGAGTGAGCTTAATGTGTGGGGGTAAGGGGTAGAGTTATTGGAAGCCTTTGCCCTGTATGAGTCTGCGTAATAAAATGTAGAAAGTTAGCTACCAAGATCTGTTTGAATTGGTCCTTTAGTAAGACCGCGAATAAATTGATAAATGTACGGATCTTCAGATTCCCAAATAGTTTTTGCAGGACCAACCCATTTAATGGTTCGTTCGTTAAGTAATGCAACTTCGTCAGCGAACTTAAAGATTTCAACATCGTGAGAAATGACAATAGAGGTAAGGCCTAACTTTTTCTGAGTTTGTTCCATGAGTGCATGAATAATATGGGACGTAATCGGATCAAGGCCTGTGGTAGGCTCGTCGTACAGTAAAATTTTTGGATTGGTCATGAGTGTGCGCGCAAGGCCGACACGTTTTTTCATACCACCAGAAAGTTCAGATGGGTATTTGAGCATAGTGTCGTCGGGGTTTAAATCGACAAGCATCAGTTTTTCTTTGACCAATGGGAGAATTTCTTCTTTAGACATGCCCTTATCAAGTAACGGTAGGCCGATGTTTTCAAATACATTGAGCGAGTCTAAGAGCGCCGCAAACTGAAATACGTAGCCAACTTTTTTAAACACTTCTTCAAGTTGTTTTTCGGGTAGCGTACTAATGTTGATACCATCAATATCAATCTCGCCAGATGTTGGTTTAATGAGTCCAATAATCTGTTTTAAGAGTACTGATTTGCCTTCACCCGATTTGCCTACGATGCACATCATCGTACCATCTTTAATAGTGAGGTTAACGTCATCCGTTATCCACGGTCCGTCTTCTGTAAAGCGTTTTTTTAAATGTTTTATTTCTATCATGGTGCCTCTATTTAAACAGCATTGCGGCTAAGAAGTAATTAGCAATCAGAATCATAATAGAACTAAGAACCACGCTTTGGGTAGTTGCAAGTCCTACTCCCTTTGCACCACCGCGCGTATTGTACCCTTTATAGCAACCAACAACGGACATAATAAGTCCAAAGACGCTTGCTTTAATAAGGCCGCCGGTAATATCAGAAAATTCTACAAATGTGCGGATACCAGAAATATACTGTTCGCCATTAAGCATGAGTACACTGACAGAAATAACGTATCCGCCAATGATCCCAAAGATCATAGAAAAGAGTGTTAGAAAGGGGAGAATAATGGTTGCGCCCAAAATACGGGGAACCATGAGGTACTGTTGTACGTTGATACATAATGTTTTAAGTGCATCAACTTGTTCGGTGATTTGCATGGTGCCAATTTCTGCAGCCATAGCAGAACCAGCACGACCCGTTACCATGAGTCCAGTGAGCACGGGTCCAAGTTCTCGAATTAAACTGAGTGCAACAACCGGACCGATAAATTCTTCTGCGCCAAAGCGTTTAAAGCCAATATAACTTTGTAACGCAAGTACCGCACCAGAAAAGGCACCAGTCAGCAGAATAATGGAAAGAGAGTCAACGCCGATTGCGGTCATTTGTTCAAAAAGTTTATGGATGCGCGGTCGTGACGTAAAGAGAGCCGTCATGCTTTCTAAAAAGAACATGCTGAATCTACCAACGTCATCAAACAACGTAATTGTTTGTCGGCCCAGGGCCTGGAACATCCATAAAACCATTAGTTATATGCTTCTTCTACCGGCATGGTTGGCGCGTAGCTTGCAGGAGGGGTAGTGCGTGCGCGAGATTTTGCCATAGCGATCAAGAGTGATCCGCCCATAAATAGAGCAACCATTACCCACGTAACTTTTTGGAAAATATCTTGGCCGCCTGAACCACCAAATAACATTTGGTTAGTGCCGCCCATAGAGCCGAGGCCTAAGCTACTTTTACCTTTTTGTAAGAAGATAACGAGTGTTAGGAGAAGTGAGAGAAACACAAACAGTGTTGTGAGTATGCCGATAATCATAGATGTCCCTTTATATAATTGAGATCTTATGGTTTTAAGATACCAAGGATACTATTTTTTTAAACTGTTGGAAATCTGTGCTTGAGCCACCTACCAAAAAGCCATGAAGCATTGGTAACGTTGCCAACTCTTTGATGGTGTCAGGGGTAACGCTGCCGCCATATAAAAGACCTGCGTTAGGGTTGGTATGTTTAAGCCAGGCTAAGATTTCTTCTAGTTCTTTATATGATGGTGTTTTACCAGAGCCGATTGCCCAAACCGGTTCGTATGCAATATAAAATGGGGCTTTTTCTACTGCTTTGTGAATTTCTTCTAACTGGTGCGCAAGTACTTCTCGGGTAGCGCCTTGGCTTTTTTGTGAAGCAGTTTCGCCAATACAGACAATAGGAATCATCCCTGCTTCCATGACCCGTAATGTTTTTTGTGCAATAGTAGCGTTGCTTACGCCAGCTGCTCGTTCTTCACTATGACCAACGAGTACGTAAGAACAACCTGCTTGTAATAATGAGATTGCTGACACTTGTCCGGTGTACGGACCTTGGTCGTGTGCTGAACAACTTTGTGCGGCTAAGGCAATATCCGTTTTATGGGTTATGTGTCCAATAGCAGTGAGTGCAGGAAACGATGGGCACACAATAATTTTATGCTTCCAGGTTAACATTTCTGTGTGATGTTCTTTGATGTATGCGATTTGTTCAAAGAGCGTAAGTTGCATTTTCCAATTTGCTACAAAGATTTTCATATATGTCCTAGGTTATGCTGATAGCGTCTTTTTCCACGTCTACCGTAATAGTTTTATGATCTGGATGTTTAAGTAAGAACTGAGAAAGCGGTACGGTGATATATTCTTGTATCGCTCGCTTTAAGGGACGTGCACCAAATTCTTTGACGTATCCTTTTTTAGCAATAAACGCATCAACTTTTGGTTTAATAACAAGCGTAATATGTTGGTCTTGTAGGCGCTTAACCAGTTTGTTGATGTGTATTTTTGCAATAGAAATAATCTGTTTTTCTTCAAGGCTATTAAAGAATACGATCGCATCAATACGGTTTAAAAATTCCGGTTTAAATGAGCGGTGTAGTTCTTTATCAATTTCTGCGCGCACTTTTTCGTCAACCGTTTTTGCTTCAAGAATCAGGTGTGAACCGATGTTTGATGTCATAATAATAATACAGTTTTTGAAAGATACTTGGCGGCCTTGTCCGTCAGTTAAATGACCTTCGTCTAAAATCTGTAAGAAGATGTTAAACACATCAGGGTGCCCTTTTTCTATTTCATCAAACAGAATAACGCTGTACGGATTACGGCGCACTTGCTCTGTTAATTGGCCGCCTTCTTCGTAGCCCACGTACCCTGGAGGAGCACCAATAAGACGTGCAACTGCATGTTTTTCCATATACTCTGACATATCAATTCTGATGATACGTTTTGGATCGTGAAAGAGAAAGTCTGCAAGTGTGCGTGCTACTTCTGTTTTACTCACACCTGTTGGCCCAAGAAACAGGAACGACCCAATTGGCCTGTTAGGATCGGTTAATCCTGTACGGTGCATTTGAATAGCATGAGCAATTTTTGCAACCGCTTCATCTTGTCCAACCACGTTTGCTTGCATGTATTCTTCCATGCGCAGGATGCGGTCGGTTTCGCTTTGTTGTAATTTTTCGGCAGGAATTTTTGTCCATCGAGAAAGCACTATGGCGATATCTTGTTCGTCAACTTCTTGTTTAACCAAGTTGCTGGTGATGTCTTTGAATTTGTCTTGTTGTTTTTTAAGTTCTTCTTCAAGTGCTGCAAGCTTGCCATATTTAATCTCAGAAGCTTTACCATAATCGCCGCTCCGTTCTGCTGCTTGGTATTGGTAATTTGCTTCGTCAATTTTTGCTTTGATTTCGTTCATTTTTTCTAGCGGGGCAGTTTCTGCTTTCCACTGGTTATAAAGCGTTTGATGTTGTTCTTTAAGTTCGGCTAACTCTTTTTCTAATGTTTTAAGCCGTTCTTGCGAGGTAGCATCTTTTTCTTTTTTTAAAGCGGCACGTTCAACTTCGAGCTGGTTTTTTTTGCGTTCTAGTTTATCAAGCTCTTCTGGTTGGGAGTCGATTGACATACGGACCATAGAAGCAGCTTCATCAACTAAATCAATTGCTTTATCTGGTAAGAATCTATCAGCAATATTTTTGTGTGCTAGTTGTACTGCAGCTACTAACGCTTGGTCTTTGATTCGAATACCATGATGCAGTTCGTATCGTTCTTTCAGACCGCGTAGAATTGAAAGTGCGTCTTCTGGAGTTGGTTCTTCTACATGCACGGGCTGGAAACGGCGTTCAAGTGCCGAATCTTTTTCGATATATTTTTTATATTCTTTAATGGTTGTTGCGCCAATGCAATGGAGTTGTCCACGAGCAAGCGCCGGCTTTAACAGGTTTGATGCGTCCATGCCACCGCTGCCACTTGCGCCGGCACCAACAAGCATATGCAGTTCGTCTACAAACAGAATGACGCTGTCTTGCGCTTCTTCAACAGCCTTTAAAATATTTTTAATTCGTTCTTCAAACTCACCTTGGAACTTTGTCCCGGCAATTAAAAGACCTAAATCTAAAGAGAAGATTTCTTTATTAGCTAAACCTTCTGGCACGTCGCCGCTTGCAATACGTTGGGCGATGCCTTCTACAATGGCAGTTTTACCAACGCCCGGTTCGCCAATGAGCACGGGGTTATTTTTTGTTCTACGGGAAAGAATTTGGATGGTACGACGAATTTCTTCGTGTCGCCCAATGACAGGGTCAAGCTTGCCCGCCTTTGCTTGTTTGGTGAGATTTTGCGTGAATTTTTCTAAAACTTCGTATTGGCTTTCTGCGTTTTTAGATTGAGCGCCTTTGCCTTTGCGCATTTTTTTCATCTGTTCTTTAATACGCGTGTCGGTAAATTGTGTACGCGCAAAAAAGGTTCTGACCGATTCGGGTAAACTGCGTGTTGTTGACCAGGCAACTAAAAAGTGTTCAAGCGTAATGTACTGATCGCCCATGGCATCAGCTTCTTTTTGGCAGAGTTGTAAAAACTGTTCCATGGTTGTATCAACCGATATTTGTGTCACGTTGTATGCTTGAGGTAAAAGCGTGAGTTCCCGTTTTACCAGTGCAACAAGTTCGTGCGTTGGTACATCAGTTACGTTCAAAAAAGAAACACAAAATTCGTTCTCTAAACCTGCTGCTAGGGTGTGTAATGGATGTAAAATAGCGTTGTGTAATTGGAGTGCAATCTTGGCGGCGTTATTGATCAGTTCCTGGCTTGCCGTGGTGAAGTTTTCCGTTCTCATTGTTCCCTTTCGATCGTAATAGTCGATGGTACGTTATAGCAAAATGATGTGCATAGTCTCGTAACGAAATCAATAATTTACCAAGTGGCGTATGGATATCAAGTACGTATCCTTCAGGATGCGTATCGCTAAACAACCGTTCTTCCCGTTTTGCTAAACTAACACAGGGTGTCTGTTGTAACAGGGGGAGTACCATGTTTCTTTGACCTTTGCCGCCATCAATCACTACTAAATCTGGTAGTTCATCAGGGTTTTTATAGCGACGGGCTACAATTTCTCTTAAGCTTTCGTAATCGTTTTGCTCTATCAGTGTTTTTATTTTAAAGCGCCGAAAATTATTTTTGTCCGGCATGCCATCATAAAAACGGACGCACGACCCAACAATGTACTGACTCTGAAAGTGGGAGATATCAAAGCAATCGATCGAGCGGGGGATTGTAGGCAGCTGGAGTACAGATTGCAGTTCTTGTCCTGCAGCTTTATACAGTTCGTCAATCTGGTGAGGCAGTGTTGCGATTAAAATATCTTTGTTATACCGAGCTGGAGAGAATTTGAGTTTGATGGTGTTAAAAATAAGATCGATAGAATCGGCATAGTTTTTTAGATTTTTTGCTTTTTCAAACGCCATCTGTGCGCTGTACTCTTTTATCTTTTTTTGAATTTCATCTAAAAATGCTTTTGGTTTGCCATCAAGTGCCTGGCGCATCAGATCAATTCTAAACAGGTAATCGGCGGTATTAAAGTTTTTTAGGCAGGTGCCAGCGCAACGCCCCAGGTGGTAATCTAAACAGCCGTTTTCTATTTTTTTATTGCACTGGACTAATTGGAATGTATCAATCAAGTAGCGGTGTACTGCACGCGCTTGTTGTTTGTGGATAAAGGGACCGTAGTAGGTGCCCTTTGCTTTTTTGGTACGGACAATTTCTAATTTTGGTAATGGATCGTTAGTAATCAGTAAATAAAGAAAAGGCTGCCCAGATTTTAACAGTACGTTGAATTTTGGTTGGTACCGCTTTACAAGATCCGCTTCTAGTAGTAGGGCTTCAGTGTCTGTTTTGGTGAGAATATGTTCTAGGCCGGTTGCTTCTTGCAGGAGCATATCAATCTTCCAGTCTGTAGACTGCTTGCTAAAATAAGAGCTGACCCGTTTTTTGAGATCTTTTGCTTTGCCAATATACAGCACGGTCCCATCTTCTTTTTTAAAGAGGTAGATACCGGGTAAATGGGGCAAAGTATCAGTTACTGTTTTGTTCATACGCTCCTTAATAATTACTACTCTATTCTCGGTTCATAATCAGATCGTAATTGTTTTCTGATGTTTTTTATTGTAGAGAGGATAGGGTTACCACCTAAGTCGAGAGTATATCTTGATTCTTTATAAGGTCTCCAAATATGTGTATCAGGTGGACAATCGACGGTGTTTGTTTGGGTTTTATCTTCTCGTGTTATGATGGTGATGTTGTTATAACTCAGATCAACATCTTTAAGCTTTACAAGAGGGGCAAAGGCACACAGACGTGCAATTGTTAATTTATTGTTGTTAAGACGAAGCTCGTTTAGTTCTTTAAGTCCCACAAATGCTTCATCATCGATATCTGTTATAGAATTACATTCTAGACGTAGTCGCGTCAGATTTGGAGTATTTGTAAATGCATGTTTGGGTATATGTGTTAAGCAATTATTGTGTAAATAAAGTTCAGACAAATTAGGGAGACATGGTAGTCCTCTTAAAGATGTTAGGCAGGCATCGCATAAATAAAGAATATGTGGGCCTACTATTTCTATAACTAAAGGCATTTTGTTAGCATCTATTAAATCTTGTATAGAAATCTCTAGTTGACGTATATCAGGTTTTCCACTTTTATAATTAG
Source organism: uncultured Pseudomonadota bacterium (assembly GCA_964606885.1). Classification (GTDB taxonomy): domain Bacteria; phylum Babelota; class Babeliae; order Babelales; family CAIQNR01; genus CAZSHB01. The sequence goes on from CAZSHB010000002.1 coordinate 48,837, forward strand.
GTGTAGGGATTTCTAATATCCAACTCGTTTCCTCTAGAGTATTTATCGTATATTTATTTATAGTCCAGTAATAAGAAGAGCTATGTATGTTGTTTGTGTCGAGATTAACACGGCGGAAGATACTATCGCTATCTTGTAGGGCTCTTTTCTTTAATTCTTGATTAAAAAGTTCTGCAAGGCGATTATTAAATAGTTCAAAATATTGTCTTATGTTATTTGTGCCGAAGTCATGTTTCTCTATTATGTTTCGCATGAATTTTTTTAACAACATAATGCGTATAGGATTGTTTTCTTCTAATAGTGTGTCAGCGGCTGTTAGTGTATCTAAAAAAATCTGTTCATACACGGGAACATTTTCAGGTTTATGCATAAGGGCAACAAGAGCGTTGAATTTTTCTTTAGTAAGATCTGGTGTGTGAGATAGGTCTACTACTTTAGGTTTTCTAGATCCTAATGTGGTTGCTTCTTGTATCATAACAAGCTGGTTAGTAATTTCTTCTGGGTAGAGGTGTGGTTGAGGATCGTTAGCGAAATACACAGTTCGATTGGAGGGATTATCTAAGTCTATAATGCAGGGTCTGTTTTTATATTCTGCCGCATAGATTGTATCAGTCGCTAAAGAGAGTAGTAGTAAGAAGATGCGGGGCAGGGGAGTAGTTATTGTTTTATTCATGCATTCCTTAAACATTACTTTTATTTAAAAATAATCTTACAAGTTTCCGGTATTTCTGGAATATAAAAATCTTCTTTAAATCTATTATTTTTTAAATTAAGTAGTTCTAAGTGTGCAAATCCTGCAAAAACAAAAGGATCTATAGTGGCTAACTGATTATTCTGTAAATTTAACCGTCTTATGCTTGGAGTATGAGAAAAAGCATATTGTGGAAGATCTCTTAAGTTATTATAACTAAGAAGTAGTACTTGTAATTTTTTTAGACCTTTAAAAATAGTAGGATTAAGTTGTGTTAATCGATTATGAGAAAGATTGAGTATTCGTAAGTTCATAAGGCCATTTAGCGCTGCAGGATCAATTTCTTCTATGCGGCATGAATGTAATATAAGTGTGTCAAGGTTAGGCGTAGGTGCAAAGGTACGTGCGGGGAGAGTTCTTAAAAAATTTGAATGTCCGTCAAGAAGGTATAGGTCTGGAAGTAGTGGTAACCCTTTTAGTGAGGTTAAATGTTCCTCAACAATACTAAACTTTCCTTGTTTTATGTGCTTGTTATTTTGTTCATCTTTTACGTCTTTTAGTAACGGCAATTTATTAGCTTTAATCAGATCTTTAAGAGAAAGAGGAAAATCCGCAAGAGAGTCTGTTGTAGGAAATGTGTTTTTATTATCTCCTTTGTAGTGACTATATAATCCATAATCGTGGACTTGGTTATAATAAGATTTTGTTTGGTTGTTATCTTTGCAAACTTTTGCTTTTAGAGTTTCTATAAATACATGGCGCATGTGCCGACTAAATAGTTTAAAAAATTTAAAACGTTCTGTGTTTACAGGGCTTTCTCCGTCTGGTGTATTTTTTGTTGATATTGTTCTGGCAAGTAATGTTTCTAGGAGAGCGGTTCGTAGAGGGTCGTTTTCTTCTAATAATCTATACGTTGTTGCAACTAGGGTTAAAAATTCTTTGTCGTCAACAGGTATGGCGGTAGGATTTTGAATTAATGTTGCAAGAGCATTAAATTTTTCCTTGGTAAGATAAGGGACGGGAGAAAGGTCTACCGTTTGGGATGTGTCATTTGGAAAAAATTTTTTATGTATTTTGACTAAGCGAAGACGATCGGCAATTTCTTTTGAGTAAACACTTGCTTGTTTCTGAGGGAAATGAATAACCCAGTTAGTAGGATCAAAGTGTTGCATAGTCCACTCTGGTCGATCAGAAAGATCTATGATACGTGATGTTCTACCATTTTTTGTTTGAGCAGCATGAAGTCTGTTGATAGTTGCAGCAGGGTAGACTTTTGGTAGTCCGGTGGCAAAGCAAACACTGTAATGAGTAGGTTCTGTAAAAGGTTCTTCTATGGTGGTTTGTGCAGCATAGACAGTTGTTATTGTTAGAGAAAAAAATAACAAGAGCATGTTTGGTAGGTGTGGCAGGTGAGCAGGTACTGTTTTGTTCATACACTCTTTCCAATAATTACTATTTTACTATTGGGTTATATCTTTTTAATCCCCTACAATAAACGGGCTTCCAAGCATAAGGCCAGCTATTATTACTGTACAGCCGGGTAATTCGGGTTCAAGACTATTAAAAGTACCATTTTGTAGTGATCCATCTGCGCGCTTTATTTGAAATATACCGGTGTTTATAATGGCAAGCTCTTTTAGTGGAAGACCTTTAAAGACTTTTAAATCTAAGGTTGAGGTTTGTAGAAGAGGGTTGCCAGTAAGGCTTATTGCTTCTAAAAGTCGATTATGTTTAAATGGATCTTCGGGTAATTCTTGTATCTCGTTATCGGTAAGAATAAGTTTCCTGATGTTTGGGAAAAGTTCTAAACCTTTCAGTGAGGATATACCTCCATCACGGTAGACAATTTCAGTGGCATCTGGATGTAATACGCCTATATCTAAAAGATTTTTTAAAGAGAGTGGGAATTGTCTGCGATCAGGTTTGCCTTTTTTGTAATTAGGTATTGGCCAGTTTTCCATATTGTAATTGGTAACAATGTAATAGTAAGGGTCGTCATACTTTTTATGATCATAGGTAAGGTCATCTATTTTTTTACCTAATCGGACATTTCTAGCGTCAAATTGTGTTAATTTGACTGTGTGCTGTGTAATAACATCAGCCTGTTTATTGTTAACAAGCCTTAATAAAGCTTCTGATCCGGTATTGTCATATGTTTTGCGAGGGTTCAAGGAGCGTAATCTCCGTAAAAAATTACTGACAAGGTTTGTAATAGCTTCGTCATCTTCTGCTAATAATGAATTTGCTCTTTCAATCCATTCTAAAAGCTCTAGGTCTAGCATTGGTTTTAAGTCATGGCAGCCGGCCATAATCTGAGCAAGGGTATCAAATTTTTTTTGAGTAAGATCTGGTGTGTGAGAAAAATCGATTACGCGTTGAGTTTCAAAAAGATCGGAGCCTTCTGTAGTTTTTATCGTGGCTGTAGCCTTTATCATGGCAAGACGATCTGTAATTGTTTGTGGATACAAGTGCCATTGTGAGTCGCCAGCAAAATAAACTGTTCGATCGGTAGGTCTATCTAAGTCTATAATGCAGGGTCTGTCTTTGTCGCAGGAGGTGTGAGTTGTTGTGGTTGCTAGGGTGCAGAGTATAAAGAGCAGGTGTTTCATAAGTGTCTTTCTATAAAATAAGCGGGTTTAGTTCCCGTATAGAAATAATACCTGAATAGCGCATTAGAGGCTAGATTAAGTACATGTATTGGGTGCTAAATAAGCCTAAAAAATTTCTATAGCATTTTTATAAATTACCGCCCGCATCTACCAAGCCGCCAAAGTCTCCGCCTGATGAGAAGTTGGAGTATGGATAACTGTACGATGATGGTGCTGGTTGTGGAGCTACTGGCGCAGGTGGGGTAGTAGCTTTTTGGTACATTGCTGTTTGTGCTGCAATAGCTGTTTGTACGGCTGCCGGTATGTTTTGGAGCGTGCTATACAGTTTGGTGTAACTGATAGTACTGTTTGTTACTGTAATAAACTTTGCCTGGTTTGCTTGGAATGTACTGATTGCAGCGCCGTCCTTTTCTAACATAAACAACTTACCCGTTACTAAACTTATGAGCGCATTAACGGGGACTGCTTTTTGCGGCGTTAGAGCAATATTGCTTGCAGTGTACGTGCCTTCTGCTTGGTCGTAATAGGCGGTGATAAAGTAATCTGTACCATTAAGTTGTGGAATGAGTGATAGGCCGGTGTAGATAAAGTTGCCTGAACCAAAAGCAGGGATATTACCAGTGATGGTCAAGTTGTTAAATACAAACGGTCCAGCTTCGTTCTGGTACACAGCACCAATTGCTTTAGTGATAGTAGTAAGAATAGCAGGTTCAAGCGTGTTATTTTGCTGGAACAGTCCAAACGCTTGGGGATAGGTTTGTGTTTGTAGTTGCCACTGAGTATTAAACACATTGCCGGTTATAAGACTGACAATATAGGTTGGTGCTGGTGTGCTGGTAATAGAAGCGCCAAGCATGGTTGGGGTAAGTGCGGATGGTAATCCGTTAGGTGCTGTTAAGAATACCACATAGTCAGCTGTAGTACTTGATAAACCTGTTTTGTTGGTGGTGTAGACATAGACACCTGCTTGAATTTCTGTTTGTGATGCTGGGCTTAATGTTTGGCCGCCAAATACAGGGTAGAAGTTTTGTTCGTATCCTTTTTGCCAGGTAAGTTCCCGTGTTTTTTCTACCGGTGTTATGCCATTACTTTGTAGTTGCGACATAACTTGTGTGTCTGATGCAGTACGTGCTGCGCTCGCACTAATGTTTGGCGTTGGAGCAAGAATTTGGTATTCAACTGCCGCACCTGAAGTAATAACACCAAATGAACCAGCGTATTTTGAAGGTTGAGTGGTTGCTGCAGGAGCTGGAATGTTCCAGCCTGATGCTGGAATAGCAGGTGTTGCAGTTAGTGGTTGCGCGCGTACTACCGGCGCACTGTAGGTCCATTTTAAGGTTGCTTGATCATACGTGCTACCCATAACATCTTCTTTCCAACACCATACGTTATAAGTTGATGTAGTTTCTGAGGTTGGTTGGAGTTGTGCGGTCATACGATACCAAGCACCACGTTCGTATGGGATTGCATTTTGGTTGGTTGATAACCACCCTTTGCTAGAATTTTCGTATACGCCAACAATAGGCGCTGTTTGGTCCATGCCTTTGTACATAACAAAACATTTTGCATCCGTATCAAATTCCAATAACCCACGGTTAAAGCTGCTGAGTGCTTGCCAGGTTGGTGTAAATTGGCTTTGGATATTGTTGGCTTGTTGTGCTTGGAAGTTTGCATGGAGTGTATGGAGTTGATCGGTGTCGATATATTTTTCTGTTGCATAGATACCAACATAGAATGGTGCATCAATGTCGTAGATAATGCGCCATCTAATATCCATGTTAGTAAGATCTGCTTGTGTTGCAGGGGCGATATCTTTTTGATTAATCCAGCCTTGTGTGGTTGATTGTTGGCCTGGAGACATCATGAGTGCTGCAGCTGGAGATGTTGGAGGTGTGGTTGGTGCAGGTGCTGCGGCAAGTTCTTGGGTAAATGTTTTAGTTGATGCTTGGTAGATACGTAACCCGCGAGAAGGGTTAAGGTCTAATCTATGTGTTGTCATGCCATACCAGTAGCCAGGGTCTGCTGGTGCAATACCAGGGTTTGCTCCGGTGCTACCATCTGGTGTTGTAATCGTGTTATAGAACGAGCTGATGCCATATGCCTTTAGGGCGTAAAAATTGTTGTAATACTGATTTAAGTAGTATTGGTAATATACAAGACCACGTTCTTTATTATGTGCTTGCGCTTCAAATTTTAAGAGTGATTCGGCGTATACTTTGTTTTGTGTTGCTGCGGTAACACGGGCGTTGTTGGTTACGTAGGGTTCGTATTTTTTTAAGAAGTTAATTTGGTCATCATTTTTCTCTATGGTTTGGTTGTCCTGTTGTACGGCGCTCATAATTTGTAGCACGGACATACCAACAGTCATAACGGCGCCAGCAACGGCAAGTGCAATCATCCCAGCGCCCATTTCTGCACCTGCACCAAAGGTTGCAACCGTAATAGCAACGGCAAGACCCGTCATAATAAGAGCGTTAATCAGTTGGCGGTGTTCGCCAATTTTAGCACGCACAAGATTATTTTCTGCCCAATTACCGGTAAAGAGTGCTGCCATGTACCCAGAGAGATCGGTGATGACATCAGTAATAGAAGCAACTAAGAATGCTATAGCTGCCATGACCGATTTGAGTGCGCTGCCTATAGAGCTAATAACAAAGCTTGCCATATTTAAAATAGAACTTACTACGCTGCTGAGCATTTGTTCTAATGCTTTGCCTGCTAATGCTGCATTGTTTGTTAAGACGTCAACAATAACGCGTGTAATAGTTTCAACCGCTTCGTAACTTAGTACTACAAAGTCGCCTACTGCTTTTACAAAGAAGTTAATAGTATTTGCTGCAATGTTAATTACGGTATCAGCTACTTTATTAATAAGACTGGTAAGATCGTTTGCTAATTGAGGGTCCATCATCACTGCTCCAGCAACTTGACCAACTACTGTTGCGGCAAGGTTAACCACATTGGATGCAACGGTTGCTACATCGCTTACAACTGATGTTATATCATCAACACAGTCAGAAAGTTGGCTTGCACTATCAGCAAGATACTTATTGAAATTCGCTGCAGAATAGTGATTGAATCCATCGCCTTTAATACCACTTACAAGGCAGTTAAGTCCTGTCATATAGTATAGCGCTTTGCCAACATCCGTGACTGCGGTAGCAATATGTACTACAAAGTCGCCTACTTTTTTAGCAATACTCGCTACAGATGATGCAACTTGTTCAGCAAGCGTTTTAAATGCATGAGTGATAGCATCAAATGCGTGTTTAAAAGCATGGCAGAAGCTGTGCCAGAAACTTTGGGGGTTTATTTGATTGTCAGGATTCAAATTATTATTTGTGGTAATACAGTTTGCAAGATCTTCTAATAAAAGTTGGTCTTCTGGCTGATAGTTTAAAAAGTTAGGGAATGGTGAGCCTTGAGATGCAGTATCAATAAGGCCTCTTTGATTAGCTGAGAGTGTTGCTAATTTTTGCATAGTTCCAGCAACGTTTTCTTGATTAAAAAGATAGCTTGTTGCGCCCACTAAAAGCTTTGTTCCTTCTATAATAAGCAGCTGCATATACAACGGTGTTGGTATGTAGCCGCCGCCGTCTTCTTCAAACAGTAGATCGAAAAATGGTGTAGTAGTCAGGGTGGCATAGGTATTGCCAGCTTTGTTGGTAATTGTACTTTCTTTAAAAAGAACAGTTCCTGCGCCTGTCAGAAAAAGTTGGCCATTGGTTATGGTAAACAGGGATTGTAATGCAGGAACAACGGTAGGTTGATTATTTTCTAGATGGAGAAATTTAGTAAACCCAGGAGCGATGGTAGACCCTTGCATAATTGGGCCTGTAATAGGAATGGGTTCGGCAGTTAATGATTGATGGAATGCAGTTGCTGCGGTATAAAAATCGGTCTTTTTAAAGGCCTGGATAGTATCGTACAGTGTGTCGTTAGGGAGTGCTGCCCAGTCGGTAATAAGAGGAAGCATGCGTTGGCGTATTTGATCGGTGATGATCAAGAAAATACGCATAGTTTCGGAACCGTTTCTCAGACGCACATACGCATCGCTGTAATAAGCAGTTTCAAATTGGGGAATATACATAAAGGTTTGTTCTTCATTGGTGTGTAGTTGAGAAAGAAGGCTGACTTCGTAATCAAACGAATTAGCGACAAACAGCTTCATATAGTTTTGCCAGCAGGAACTTTTTAGGCAGATGCTTGTTAGGCGCGAGATGTTAGTACTAACGGCATTGTTTATCTGATTTTGTAGGGCTGTAATAGCGGTTTGTTGTGTTTGTGCTTCTTGTGCATCGTACTGTGCTTGTGCTTTTTGTAACGCTAGTTGTGCGCTAGCAAGAGAATTGAAAAGTGTTGGGCTGTTGGTGTTAATAAATTCACGCATAGCTTGTTGTGCTAACAGGCTGTACAGCTGATTAATGGGACCAGTCATAGTGGCTGGTAGTTGCAACGTTGTGTTGAATATTTGATTCACGTTGGTGGCAAAAGGGGACGCGACAAGGTTTGCTTGTGGCATATTGTTAAAGAAAGCTAACATGCTTTCAGTTGCTGCATCTGCCATAGATACTGGGGCAGCGCTTGGTATAGTTTGTGTACACGAGAGTAACCATAGACAGGTAAGTGTGTGTAAAAAGAACATTATGATACCTCGCTTAAAAAGGCGCTTAAGGAAGCTGTGTCATAGGTGAGGCTTTGTGGATGTTTAAGAGTATATGATGCTGCACATCCAGCTGCTATAAACCCAATGTTGTGGTACATAAAGGTTTTTGAATTCAAATTTGGTATGACCACATTATCAAGTAATGGTTCTTCAGATCCTTGTAGTTGCACAGAAATAATAACTTGGGTTGGTTGTGTAGCGATAGTAAAGATGAGAGTAACGCCTGGCGTAATAAGAGGTTTAGCGCTGCTGTTTATTGGATCGTTATACAGTGGCTTTGTTGCAATAAACGCATTTGGATTTTGTTGTTGCCATACTGCAGCGTCTCCAGTTGAAGCTCTAAAGAATTGCCACAATGGCCAGATAGCATTGACCTGTTGTTTAAGTGCGTTTTGCGGTTGTAGGTAGAATGTTTCTCCAAACCAGATTGCGGATTGTCCAGGTGCTGATCCTAATACGCCGACTGTTCTTCTTTGGTAGCGTAGTTGATCAATGCCTGATATCCATCTGCCGCCATTAAAATACAGTCCCATGAAGAACGGATATGACACTTTTTTAAGGGTGCATTCTATTTGAATGATATGTGTTTCTGTGCCTTTGTAATAAAAAGCTGGCGGTATGTATTGGGTAAAGATGCTGTTATACAGTGCTTGTAAAAAGATAGGAGTGGTTGCGGTAGGTGTTGCGTCAAGAGGAACCACTGTTTGTTGCACAAAGGCGCCTTGGTAATCGCCAGCGTCTGTTTTGTTAACTATGTATTCCCAATTACCACGTCTAAAAATGTTATGCCATGGTGCATAAACAGGAGTTTGATTTGGTAATGCTGAGATTACTTGTTCAATAGTTGTTTGGGGGGGAGTGATTGTAGGCACCGTAGCTGCTTGACCGGTTGCGCCAAGTGCTAGATTTTTTTTCTCAACTACAATAGGACCCGCCCATGAACCGGCCGCTTGGTTACTAAAGCTGAGTGTTTGAGGTATAGTTTGTGTAGGGGCGGTGCTGCTTGGTGCTTGTGGTGTAAGCATACCAGAAAGGGCAAATAGTTGATCGTTGTACATCGGGGTAGACATGTAGAACTGTTGCATGGTTGTTTGTGTGAGTGCGTTGTTTAAGTATGCAAGCTCTTGTGCATTTTGTGATTGTATTGCCGTTTGGTTAGTGCTCATTTGTGCTATGGTTGTTTGAAATTGTGTGACCAGTTGTGCATCTTTAACACTAAAAGCCGCTTGAATATTGGTGAGCATGGTTTGCATAGCAGTTGCAAGTTGTGTCTTGAATGTTGATAACTTAGTCCAGGCTGCAAATGTTTGTTGATTAATCCACGAGTTGTACATGCTTGATCCGCTCATAACTAATGAGAGTTTTAACATGTCGTACAGGACTTTGCCTGTTGGTGAACTTTCCATCCATTTAATAAGACCAAGTGGGCTGTATTTATAGATAGCGCCAAAAAGTGATCTACTTGATTTAAATCCATCCGTGGCTAATTGTAATGCGCCTGAATCGGGGTATTTGGTTGATAATTTTACCAATCCGTTTTGTACCCAGTCTGCTGAGTTTGATAATACTTTTTCTGTTGTGCCGACAAGCCCATCGGCGTAACGAGCCTTAATCCACGCGGTAGCACCTTTAGCAGCATTCAGTTTTGCACTGGTCTTTGCAAGTGCTTCTTGTATGGCATTATTGGTTGTATCGGTAACCGTTTGTAATTCTGTACTTAACTCGGTCAGTGATTGTTCTATTTCTGGTGTTAAAGAACTTTTTGCGCTAAGCCCTAGTTCTGCAAGAGGATCAGCTTCATTAACAGCTTTTGTTGCGGTAGCTACGCCAGTTTCAGTTGTTTGTTCTACTGCTTGAGATTCGTTTACTAAAGGGGCAGTATCTTTTTCTAGTTGAGCAACTTCTGATGCATCAGCTGTTACACTTGCGGCATCTTCACCAGCAACACCCACTTCTTCGCCTGTAGCGCCAACTTGTTCTACTGTTTCTGCTGCTACTTCACCAGCATCTGTTCCAATATCTACTAGTGCTGCTGCACAGGGCATGAGGTTGGTGGTTATGTGTTTAGATGCTTTGATAATTTTATGTTGTTCAGGTCTAAACCACCAAAAGCGCATAATTTGTGGGAGTGCATTATTGTCTTGTGCATGGAAAAAGCTCGTAATGGCAGCAGGATTGGTAAGAAGGTTTTCCCGTTCAAGCTTGGTGTAGGCAATCAGTTCTGCAATGGTGCTGTTAAGATGGTTACTCTTGGTGCCAAATGTACTATTAACCCATAGCTTGCTTGCATTAAAGGCTTTTTTGTATCCGGGGATTTTATTAAGTGTGAGTGCTGCAAACCGTTCAAGATGTTTTTCTTGTATGGTTGCAAGCATAAGTTGAAAAGCAAGATAGTTTTGTTCTGAGGTAGTTTTAGCTTTTAATTGTTGTTGTTTAAGTGAGTGCGTTACTTTATGGAGCGCGGCTTGAGTTTCAGTCGCTATCTGCGCTTGTTCAAAAAGGTCAAAGCCTTCTAAATGAACGATCAAATCTTGGATAGATGCTTTTTGTACAGGTGTAAGATCTGTGTGGTGATAACAATTGTTCACTAACAGTTCTGCTTTGCGCGCATCGTTTTGCGTAGTTGCTTGCAGTGGTGTTATGAGTAACAGCGTGAGCATAGCGTGCTTATTCATGATGCTGCTCCTTGCGTGTTAGGTTGCTGGTTGAGTGTGTTTGGGGAACTGTTTTGTATTGATGTTTGTCGTTGTTGGTCTGCTAATTTTTCTGAAATATAGTTACTACATGCATCTGTTAACGCTTGGTCTGCTTGAGCATTGGTGCTTGTTGCAAGCGCTTTGGTAAAGATAATAGTGAGACATGGGTCAAACACGCCGGGAATAGAGAGGAGTGATTGGAAATCTCCTAAACAGCCGCGTAACATAGTGACGATACTTGGGTTATTGTTTGTTGTGGTTGTACTTGTTGGCCAACCTGAATTACTGAGCCAGAGAGGTTGAGCAATAATAGGCTGTTCGTACAGTCTGATTAATGAACTTTTACTATTGTTAGGGTCCGGTTCAAAGGTAGGAATATTCATATAAAAACCGGTAATCCCCGTAAGTTCTGTATTAGGTGTGTAGACATATTGATATGAGTTTTTATTTGATGTGGGTACCGGTGTTTTAGTAATCCATGCTGGTAGTTGCCCCGTAAGTTCTGGTGCAGGAATAATGCCCTGTTCTATTTGAGTTTTAAGTGTTGGGTTGCTTTGGCTTGGGTCTAAAAAGAAAAATTTATTATAGGTAACAGGACCGGTTGTTTGTTGATTTTGATAGGTCGTTCCCGATGTTGGGTCAACCGCACTGCCTTGTACGGCAAGTTCAATACTAAACGTTGGGTAGGGCGCTCGCTGTGTGCCATCAACTAATTGTGCAAGTTTAGGTAATAACCGAATGGATCTAAAGGTTGCATCGTTGAAGAAAAAGAGTGGCGGGTTAATCGATTGGATTGGTGTGTCTTCTAACTGTTGAGAAATTGTTTTTGCTAATGATTCAAATGTGCTTAGGCCGGTATAGGTTGGTGTTGCAGGGGTTTGGAGGGTTTGTGTGTAAAGCGTAAAGAACTGCAGATAGAGTTGGAGTGTTGCTAAAAAGGTTGTGCGCCCTTGAGTAAACACATGGGTATAAAAGAGTGTGTTAGCAACAACGTTAACCGCTTCTTGGTTAGCATTTTCAAACGCTATAGCAGTAGTTGGTGCTTGTGCCGTAGGGACAGTTTTTTGTTGTAAATAGTCAGTAAAGACTGTGAGGAGGGATTTTTTTGTTGGTTCATCAAGCGATGCTAGTGAGAAGTTTGGATTATTAAATTGAGCTATAGCATTTTGATATAACATTACTGCTGAAGCAGGAATGGTTTTAATAACGGCTTGTAGTGCTGGATCGCTAAAATATTGTTGATCGAGTTGAATTAAAATTGAGTAGTAGCTTGGCGTTGCATTGGTTGTTTTTTCTTGAAACAAAGGAATCAGTGCATCTGCTACAGAAAGGGTAAGTGTGACGCCGTCGGGTGTTGTGACCTGTTGCGCAGCAAGTGTTGCGGGAGAGAATGGGGTATTTTGTTGAAGCATTTTATCAAAGAAGCTGAGTGCTTGGTATTGATCGCTACTAATGCTAGTAAAGAGCGCGTTTTGTAATTGCGTGTTACCAGCAAAGAGCGATGCAACAAGAGAACTTTGTTGTCTATGGACAGTGAGTCTTGTTTCCATAACGCGGCTGATTTCTTGAAAGAGTGTGAGAGATGCTAGTTGTTCATCTGTGGTGAGCGAATCAAACGAGGTGAAGCTTTGAGCATTCATTTTTGCTGCTGCTGATGTTGCAGCTGTTTGTTGCGCTTGCGTGAGACTGCTACCTACGTTTTGTGCTTGTAACGGATTAAACACATAGTTTGCTAGTTGTGTCAGTGCGTTATTAAGCGCGGTTGTTTGCGCGCTGGTGAGTTCTGCGTTTTCAAGTGGTGCGTTGTTTAGGGATTGTGATAATTGGAGCAATGTTTGTTGTGTTGTGTTGTTTGTTGCTTGGTTACTCAGAACACCCAATGCGTATGCAAGCGAGAATCTTTGTGCGTCAGTAAGGCTTGCAAGTGGCATTATTTTTGTACCGTTAAGACCGAGTAATGCTGCTGCAAGTGGCTTGAGGGTAAGCGCATCAAGTACTGAGATAACTTGTGCTTGTGGGTTTAGTTTGCCGAGCGCTTGTACGATTTGTTTAATACCATCAAGGGCCTGTTCTTCGTAATTCTGGAGTAAGTATCCCACAATTCCTTGTAATGCTGTTACTTGGTTTGCAGTAAAGGGAGTGCTGCTGTTTGTTTGTAACGCCTGACCAATCTGCTGACTGATAGCAATTTCGCCTGCAAGTTGTTGGCCAACAGCGCACTGACTCACGAGTGTTTGGAAATTATCCATTTGCTGAGAGGTGAGTGTTGCCCCAGGTGTACTTAAAGCGGCAATAATGCTTTTTAGGTTGGTAGCAGTTTGTGTGTTTGAATAGAAGGCAAGTAGGATGCTAAAGGCCCCTACAAGCGCATAGGTTTGATTATCAGTAAGGCTACTTATAAAAGTTGTGCCCTGTGTATTCATAACGCCAATTGCTGCTTGCAGATCGGCTACGGTAGCGCCTTGGGTGTAGTTTGCATTGGCGAGTGCTTGTGTCAGTGTTGCGTCAGTAAAAGTTGGTGTAGCAGAACCGTTTGGTAGATGTGCAGTCAGTTCGTTAATGGTAGCGGTAATTTGTTGTAGCGATAATGTTGAGATACCCATAACGGCCATAACTGATTGTTCAAGGTTAACAACAAGCGTATCAAGGTTACTTCCTGAGTCTTGTTCTAAGGCGCCCATGCCAGATTTAATGGTATACGTTTCTGGTAACCCAGGAAAGAGTGCTTGTAGTGCACTATTAAGTTGTGCCTGAATAAGATTAACTAAGTGTGTAACAATTAATGTCTTTTTATTAAGAGCGTATGTTTTTTCTGTGGCCATATAGGTTTTTACATCGTCTATATGAGTCATAGTGAGTGCAGTATAAATGCCAACTAAGTACAAATAAATTTCGTGCAGCGCGACAATATGCAATTTTCTAAAAAGGGGAATAAACCCAGGGTTTGCTTGGAGTGAGCCGACAAACGCTTGGTATGCTTGTTGTGTTGCGCCATCGGCAAACGTTACAGAAGCAGGAGTTGCTGTTCTTTTTGATTGCGTAAAACTTGCAAGTGGTCCTTGGCTCAGTGCACGACCTGTTGCAGTCGGTCTGTTTTTAGTGCTTGGTTTTATTTTCATACTAGAACCATCAGCTGCAGTATTGTGTTGACTGATGAGAGCAACTTTTTGATCGGCGGCTGTGTGTGGATTACTTAAAAGGTTTTTTACTTGTTTTAAAGAAAGACCGGATGGTGCTGATGATGGACCATCAGTATCGGTGGTTGCAATACGTTCTGCATATGATGCTGGTGTTGGTATGGGAGTTGCAATATACGCGCTTGGAATCGGTGTTGTGGACGACGCATTAGTAATAGGTGTACAGGAAATTTGTTGAGGAGTTGTTGGTGCCGCAGCATGACTTGTGTGCATCATCAAACTGATAATGCTTGCAGCGACAGAGAGTCTGGCATGTGTAGTGACCACTCGTATTCCTTTTTTGATTCTTCTACCTATTAAATAGATGCTTTTTTTTGTATGCTTCAGAAACACTCTTTAAGTCAAGATAATGCTATAAAAAGAAAGGTTTCCATGAAGGCCACGAGAATTTTAGGATGGGTAGTTTTTATTGGGGCCCTTGGATGGGTTGGGTGGAGTGGTTATCATTACTTTTTTGATAAACAAGTTCCAACAATTGCTGTTGTTGGTATTACTGATCAAGGCTATTACGCTGGTGATGTTTCTTGTTTTGTTAATGGATATCATACGTATAAAGTGGGCAAAATATCATTGTATTTGGATGGTACGCCTTTAATTTACAATTACTCAATTGGTAAGAAGCAGTTTGAACATCCGTTCACCCTTAACACACGTACATTGACCAATGGTAAACATACGCTCCAAGTAAAAGCTGTTGATGGTACCTATTACAAAAACAGTGCACAACAAGAGTACGCTTTTACCGTTGATAATAGTCCGTTACAAGCAGCATTTGTACAACAAGAAGGCGAAAAGAAAGTGTTCCAAGGGCGCACGCTCCATGTACAATTCCAGGTAAATAAGCCGCTTAAAGATGCAAAGATTAATGTGTTCTCTAAGCAGTATGACTGTTTTAAAGAAGGTAAAAACTCACTGATTTACGAAGCATTTGTACCTGTTGAATGTGAAGAAAATCCAACTGAATATCCGTATAGTGTTAACTGTATTGATGTGGTTGATAACGTGGTCACACTAGAAGGTAAAGTTCAAGTAGTGCAGTTCCCTTTTAAGCGCCAAAAGATTACGGTCAGTGAAGATAAGATGAAGCTCGAAAAAGCTTTAAGCAGTGAAGAAGATTTAAACCAAAAACTGACAGAGCTTGCTGAACAGTCTCCAAAAGAAAAATTGTGGAACGGCGCATTCTTTGCCCCAACAGAAATTGGTACGATATTTACCGAGTTTGGTGTGATTCGTACAACTCCTGACCGTGGTTTATATGTGCACAAGGCAGTTGATATTGGCAGTATGCCAAAGAGTATTGTGTGGGCGCCACAAGCAGGCAAAGTGATTATTAAAGATCGGTTTACGTTTAGTGGTAACACCGTTGTTATTGATCACGGTTATGGCGTTTTCTCTTTACTGTTCCATCTTGATACCATGCAAGATGATATTCAAGTAGGTAAAATGGTTCAAAAAGGTAATAAGATTGGCACGCTTGGTAAAACTGGGTATGCAAACGGTTACCATTTACATTGGGAAATGCGCATTAACAACACGCCTGTTGATCCATTACAATGGATAAAACCGAATCTTGCATAAGTTCTAACGAATATTTTGTTAATAAAAAAGCTGCACGTAAAACTGCAGCTTTTTTGTTGCACATGCATAACTATATATTACTGTGTTTTTATAATTTGTGTGTGATGTTTTGAAAATTGGGCAAAAAAAAGCCCTTCAACTTAAGAAATAAGCTGAAGGGTTAGGGGGGTGAACAATACCAGAGTATTGTTCGTTTAGGGACTTATTAATTTCAAATAATCTGGCTGGATTCTAACACCCCATTTTTTCTCTGTCAAGCTCAACGCGTTAAGCCTATTTTGCTTGTCCAAATGATGCTAGTACGCCAGCTACTATAGCACTAGGATCATTAGCTTTTAAGTAACCTAGTAAAGTTTTGCATAGGGCAGATGTTTTATCGCATGTGACAATAATTACTTCAAGAGTAAAGATTACTTGGGCAGTAGATGGGATAATGCTTCTGTTAACAGGAATTTGCCCTCTATTTTTAATAGTGTTTCGTGTTGCTTCAGCTACAGAATTAGTAATTGCATGCATTACTAATTCTGTGAAGTATCCCTGACTAAGGCTTGTTGGATGAATATATTGCCATTCAGTGTCCTGTTGACGAGCAACTGAAGAGATAATGAGGTTTACACTTGCAATGGCATTGCCTTGAGGGTTATCAAGGCCACCATGTGCAAATTCTTCTGTTAGTATATCCACTAAGAAATTTTTAAATTTTTCCATAAAAACTACCATACCAAGAGTATCTGGCATTCCGGCAGTTGTTGTAGCTATGTCTATAATTCTATTTCTGATGGTGGCGTTTATTGCTTGATTTTCTGTTGCTCCTACTAAATGATGAAAATATTTACCGACTGTTTCTTGTGTTAGTGCATAAGCAGGTGCTGACATTAAGAGTGATGTGGCGAGTACGAGGAACTTTTTCATGGTAACTCCTTTATGAAAAAGCGGGATTAATAAACTGCGCGTACTCTATTGCCCACCATTATTAAAAGTAAAGAATCTGAAATATTTATGGCTTGAGTGGTCTAGGAACAATTTGTCTATCGCGCCAATAGCCAATACCGTAATGGGTGAGAAGTTGTTGGCCTTTATCGATATCTTTTTGTGCAATATAAGCAACATGCCACAAACCTTGAGATGGTAATATTTGTGTAGTGACGTTTTGGTAGATGCGCTGTGTGTGGTTGATGAAACGTGCGTAGTTACCGCTCGCTCCAGCATCTATGCAAAACTTATGTTTTTTGCGGCGCTTTTTACCAGGAACATCTTCCATAATAACCGTGGGATAGTCCCACAAATACGCATTATCAATTTCTGGAGTTTCTCGGCACAAGATGCCCGTGTATTCACAAATTAAGTCGCCTTTTTTGATGTTCTTTTCTGCAAACACTCCGTATTCCACCATCTTGTTTACCCACTTGATATAGACAGGTGCGGTGTGACTAGCATCTAATAAGGGACCGTATTTTTTTTCTAAATTATCGTTTAATTTTGGATTTACTTTGTACTCTTTGTCTTGCTTAAGATCCCAATCTACTAGTTCTTCTGCTCTAATAATATTTTGTTCTAAGTAGGGAATGTTAAATACTTCTTGAAAGTCTTGGGCGTATAACTTTTTTTTCATAACAAACCTAAAGGAGTAATGGGGTTAAGAACTCTTTTAGTAGTAAAATAGGTTCTTTTGAATGTAAAGAAAAATGGATGTTTTAGAATAGTTCTTTAATTAACTGATCAACTTGTACAGTACTGATTGATTGCATAGCACGGTAAAAATCTTCTCCATACTCGCGTGTTTGGATAACAACCGGCATCGGCACAGCGTGGCCCATTAAGAGCGCCTGTTTTTTAGAATCGAGCGTTGCAAGAACGGATCTGAGTGTTTGTGCATTATTAACGCCTGTTAACACTGCTTGGATATCTTTTTCATCACTGAGCTGTGCAACAATTTTAGTACCGACTTGTGAAAGTACATCAGGGTCAATGCCCGATGGTCGCTGATCAACCACTAAGAGCGACACATAATATTTGCGCATTTCCCGTGCAATAATGCCAAAGATGGTTTGCCTTGCTGCAGCGGGGTTTAAGAATTTGTGCGCTTCTTCGATACAGATGACCAGTTTTGTTGGTTCGGCTTCTTTTTTTTGTGAACCTAAAAAGCGTTCGGTGCGTTCTATATATTCGCTGTGGATGCGGCGCGTAATAATATTAGAAATCAGTAAGTAGCAAAAACTGGACGTGTAGTTACCAAATTCAACACAAACTGATGTGCCACGTGATAAATACTCCATCATCTGATCAATAACTGAATGGCCCCGTTGTGCAGCGCCTTCTGGTGTTGGTTTAAAAAAGGGAAACCGTTCAATCCGTTTTAATTTTCTATAGAGTGCTGCGATTGATTCTGGATGCGCGCCAAGCGAGTTGGCAAATTCTTTAATATCCGTTTGCTGCAGGAGTACTTGGAGCCATTGGTGCTTGTGTTTTGCGCTTATAAGATATGCAGCTTCAAGCGCGGTAGCGTGCAAATTAAGTTCTTGTTGTAGGGACATAATATCTTCTACATGCACGTCATGGTAATACAACGTGAGTTCAACATCGGCAGCACCGCCCCTTTTGCGTGTTGAAGTTGGGTCTAACGAGAAAATAGTGACGCGGTCGGGGAATAATGTTTTAAGGCCTTTAACAAAATTATTATTGCTCTCTTGGCGTGCTTGTAGTCCATATTCGCTGTGCATATCAAAAATGAGCGTGACTGCTTTGCGTGTATGTAAAAGGCCTGCTAGCACTAAGCGCGTTAAGAATGTTTTGCCGGTTCCTGTTTTGCCAAAGATGCCTGTAGAGCGTTCGGTTAGTTTATCAAGATTGATGCAGACAGGTGTGTCCATATCAAGGGGAGAACCGATAGTGAAATATTTTTTGCTTGTATCTTTTTCGTCACCAAAAATAAAAGCGACATCTTGAGACGTCGCTTCAAATACTTGGGCAAAGTAGGGAGGAACCGTTTTGACAGGTAATACGTGTTTTTGTTTATCAAGCATGACCATCGGTTTTAATTGAGCGCAGGCATACAGGTGATTACGCGTAAGAAATTCTTGTAGCAGAAGATTGGTTGTTGGGGGATAGGCGGCTATTTCTTGGTTGCTTACGTGCAGTGATAAATCGGTGATTAAACAAAAGAACGAATGTTGCACTCCTTGGATACACACAAATTTACCCGTTTTTAGTTTTTCTAGCGGCGTAGTGTTTGCCACCCGCATGGTTAAACCTTCAGTAAGTGATCCACCAATTATAGTGCCTATAAGCGTCTTCACGGTATGCTTGCGCTACAATTGATTATTTACTGATTGTCAGAAGTTGTTTCTTCTTGTGCGTCTGCAGCGTCTGGATTTTCGTATGATGCAATAAGCTCTTCTGTTGCAACTTTTAATCCACTGGTAGCAGCAATAACTACTTGAATAAATTGTTTTTCTTTAGGTGTTAGTTGGTTAAAGCGGCCGGTTAGATCAGCAATAACGGTTGCATCTTCAGTTGTTTCTTGTGAAGTTAGTTCTGCACAGAAATTTAAGAGGCCAACTATCTTTTGGCCAAGTTCAGAAGCTACATCGATCTTAAAGTGAAGCTGTGCAATATTGCCAGTTACTTGTGGATTTGGATTATCTGAAGTTGTTGGGTTTGCTATTTCCATGTCTGTTACTAAATCACGTGCTGATTGATTATCGATATCTTGTGCGTAAGAGGTTGTTACTACTGCATGAGATAAAAGAAGGCTTAAAAGCAGCTTTTGCATATGGTTCCTTTTGGGTTAAAAAAATGGCACTTATTGGCAAGTGATCCTACCATGTTTTAAGTATATGAGTAACAAAAATATATGAGCTTATTGTATAATACTGCTAACAAAAATATTGCTCAATTAGTGCAGCAATAGCGGGCTGTAATGCAATTGGGTAAAGGGCGAGGCGTATGGTACGCATTAGCGTAAAAAATAACTGAGGAGTTTAGTATGCACACTATTTTTGAGATTATTACTGGCGTTCCTTGGTGGGCGTGGCTTATTTTGGTTGAACTTCTTGTAGTGGGTATACGCGCTACACGACCTGTCACTATGCATATTGGTCATTTTTTTATTATTCCTGCCATTTTAATTTTTCTGCATCGTGCTTTTTTAGTGGGTGGTTATACCGAATTTTATGTGTATATAGGCATGGGGCT
Organism: uncultured Pseudomonadota bacterium; assembly: GCA_964606885.1. Lineage (GTDB taxonomy): Bacteria > Babelota > Babeliae > Babelales > CAIQNR01 > CAZSHB01. The sequence goes on from CAZSHB010000002.1 coordinate 68,468, forward strand.
GATAAGTTCTTTGAGTGTGTATTACATAACGCTGACAAAAACAACCTTGGTAGTACACAAAAAGAGTTCTACTTTAACCGTGCCTGGGAGCTATGCAACGCTTATAGGGCTTTTGATTTTCTTTGCGTTGCAATGTTATTTTGGCTTTTTGCATAGTGAGCACCCTGCCATTGCGCTTCAGTATTGTGTGTATGAAGCGGGAATTAACGCTGTCCTTTTGGGCTTCTTTTTAGGTCGTGCATCTGCGTATGTAGTAAAAGTTTATACAATTAAATAAGCGTTTCTGATCGTAATTTTGGGATTGATGTGGCTTGTCAGTTATAGTTCGGTCTGATATTCTAGTATGAATATAAAATTTTTTACAAAGGGGCTATTATGCACAATATAGCTATGTTTTTTTGCAATTTGCCAGCATGGGTTTTTGCTTTTGCAGCTCATGGATGTATGAGTGTTGAAGCAATAAGAAAGCGTTTAGTCTATGCACCGTTAGTTTTTCTTGTTCCTGCGGCAGTCTTGTTGCTTATGAGTAAGAGCTTTTTTGCAGGAGCAACGTTGGCAACACTTGGCGTCTATGGAGTAGTTTTTTTATTAAGCTTTGTCGTGAATTACAGTCTTGCTCGACGCTTTGGTATTCCTACAGTTGACCGTGGTTGTGAGTGGAAGTTAGACATGCCTGTTGTTATGATAGTTGTTATTGGGCTTGGTGTTTTTTCGTATATTTATACGATGCTGCCACAGGATATGTATGCTATGAAGTCAGAAATTGGCATGAATGCGTCAATGCTCGGTTATTTCTTGTCTCAAGCATGTGCATATATTGTGCGTGGAAACAAAACTAAATAAGTATCTGTTTTATTGCAACCAGCCGTTCCATGTTGATGGGGTAGGTGCTACAGGTCTTTCTGGAAGCTGAATATTGCAGGTTGTTGGCAATCCTTCAAATGCTGCATCGTCTGTAGAAATTGTGTAGATAGGGGAATTATTTTTTGTTTGGGCTGTTAAATCAAGCCTTTGTAGTTTTGTTAGTACTGCACATGCTCGTGGGCCGATAGATGCTATAGAGTTACGACTTAGATCAAGCTTTTCTAAGTTAGGTGTATCGGTAAGTGCGTCTGTGGGTACAGCAGTAAGACCGTTGCGATGTAATATAAGTGTTCTTAAGTTTGTAAGACCTTGAAACACTCCTGCTGGTAACGCTAGTGGGGTATTTGAATATTTGTAAGCATATGTAAGGTCTAAAGTGTGCAAGTTTGGTAGGGGATGAAAAACACCCACTGGGAGAGCCTGTAAGTAGTTATATTCTAAGCCAAGGTTTCTTAAGCTTGTAAGACCTGCAAATGCTGCAGGGTCTAGCGATGTAATGTCATTTATTCTGAGACAAAGTTCTTGTAGTTGTGTAAGCCCTTGAAAAGCATGTGCAGGTACAGACGGTATGTGGTTTGTGCCTAAGTAGAGTTGTTGTAGGTTAGGTGCAGCAGCAAGAGCATCTGTAGGTATAGTAGTAAGTTTGTTTGATTCTAGAGAAAGAGATTGTACGTTTGGTACACCATGAAAAGTATGAGCAGGTATGGTTGCTAGCTTATTATATTTTAAGTCTAAAATCTTTAACTTTGGAACATGAGATAATCCTTCTAAAGAAGTTAAGCCTTTACCTGCAAGATGGAGCGTATCGCTTTCTAGATTTGGTAGAGCATTGTGGTTTTTAAGATCTGTAATTGATACTGGAAAGGGGCCTATGTCAGGTGTGTCTGTTGTGTAGTTTGGTACAGGAAACGCGTCTAGCGTTTGTCCATTTCTCATGCCATAGACAAGATAGCATGCATATAGAGGGAGAGTTGGCCAAAATTGTGTCTGGCACAGCCTGCTTTTTTTAACTTTTTCAATAAACATCTGTGCGTGTGTATTGGTAAACTTTTTAAAGAGCGCTGTGTGATTTTTAGTGTTAGTGTAAGCTTCTGCTGGTGTGTGAATGTCATCAGGAAGTCTGTAGGCAGTAACTGCATTGAGTAATAAAGCAGGGAATCTAGCGGTAACCTCCGGAAGCGGGCCATTTATGGTGTGCGCAGCAGAAATGGCATCAAGAAGTTGGTCTTCTGTTGGTACAATACCACTGAGGGGTGTAAGAAACGGTACAAGAGCATCAAAGTCTTTTTTTGAACAATCGCGTAGATAAATGCATTGATCAGTATCGTCAACAGGGCCATCTTTATCTTTCCACAGGTCTTTTATAGCTTGTACCATAGGCAAGCGCTCCATAACGTGTGCTGGATAGCGGCCTGTTGTATCGTCTTTAAAGTTAACGGTATAGTATTTTTCAGCATCCTGAGAGCTCGTATGATCGGGAGAGAATCTTTTTGCAGAATGATTTGCTGCTGGTAGCTGTTGGGTGATTATTGTTGTAAGTACAACCAATAATCTTAATAATTTTTTCATCTTAAATAAGTGCCGTTGCGCTTGTTCTAGTGATGTGAAGAATGCCATTTTTTTCCGGAGTAAATGTTTCTTGTTTGCCTGTTGGAAAACAGAAGAGCAATGGTTTTTGTGCTTCTAGAATAAGTGTTGTAGGTGCGTGTTGTGGCTGAATAAGATAATTGCCGTTAGGTGTATTAACTTCTATCCAGACCACTTGGTATACAACACTTTTGGTGGGCGAAATTAAATGTAGTTCTATGGTATCAGTGACGTTCATTTTCTTCTCGTATCTTATCTGCTTTTTCTTGTGCTTGTTCTAGTGTGCCAACCATATAAAAAGCTTGATCTGGCCACGTGTCGCATTCGCCATTAATAATGCGTTCAAAATCGCTAATGGTTTTTTCTTTGCTGACAAATTGTCCAGGAATATTGGTAAAGTTTTCTGCAACAAACATAGGTTGCGTTAAGAATTTTTGTACTTTTTGTGCACGCTTTACGGTTGTTTTATCTTCGTCAGAAAGCTCTTCTACACCTAAGATTGCAATAATGTCTTGCAGTTCTTTATAGCGTTGTAAAATACCTTGTACGCGGCGTGCTACCGTGTAGTGACGTTGTCCAACAGTGTAAGGACTGAGTGCTTTAGAGTTAGATTCAAGTGGATCAACTGCAGGGTAAATACCAAGCTCTGCAAGTTTTCTAGAAAGAACAGTGTTAGCGTCAAGATGCATAAACGTTGTTGCGGGGGCCGGATCGGTAATATCATCAGCTGGAACATAGACTGCTTGAATAGAAGTGATTGATCCGTGAATAGTGTTGGTAATACGTTCTTGGAATGCACCCATTTCTGTTGCAAGTGTTGGTTGGTAACCCACAGCAGAAGGCATACGGCCTAAGAGTGCAGACACTTCTGAACCTGCTTGTACAAATCTAAAAATGTTATCAACAAACAGAAGTACGTCTTTGTGTTCTTTATCTCTAAAATATTCGGCCATAGTTAAACCGGTCAGTGCAACGCGGAGTCGCGCGCCAGGCATTTCTCCCATTTGGCCAAACACCAGCGTCGTTTTATTAATAACACCCGATTGTTGCATTTCGAGCAGCAGATCATTGCCTTCTCGTGTTCGTTCGCCAACGCCAGTAAACACAGAAAATCCACCATGTTCCATAGCGATGTTACGAATGAGTTCCATAACGAGTAATGTTTTACCCACACCAGCACCACCAAAAAGACCAATCTTAGAACCCTTCATGTACGGGCATAACAGGTCGATAACTTTGATGCCTGTCTCTTGAATTTGCACATCGATGCTTTGTTCAATGAGTGTAGGAGCGCTGCGGTGAATGGGCCATACACCATGCTGAGTATGTACAGGGCCTTTGCCATCAATAGGTTGACCAAGAACGTCAAAAACTCTGCCTAACGTTTCTTGTCCTACGGGAACTTTAACAGGAGCTCCAGAATCGTACACAGGTAAACCGCGGCTAATGTTGGCGATATCTTCTAAAGCAATACAACGGACGATGCCATCACCTAACTGTTGTGCTACCTCAAGGGCAACGCGACGAGAAGGTTTGGAGCTATCCTCTTGAGGGATAACTACTTCAATTTTGTTAAAAATGCTGGGAGTGGATCCTTGTGGAAACTGAGCATCAATAACGGTTCCGCTGATTCTTAAAACATGGCCTACTGCTGTTTGGTTCATACCTGCCTTTCATTCTCGAGTCTAGATAGGTAAGAGGCTAAAACTTTGTTGCTCTATTGTAAAGATGTAGATTGAGAGAACCCGCATCTTTACGGTGATTTACGCAAAATAACGGGTAATTTCTGACGAGAGCGGTAACACTTTTGATCCAAAGTGTTCAAGAAGGGCGCCGTCTGGTCCAATCAAGTATTTATTAAAGTTCCATGATGGTTTTTCTTTGTTCCAGCCATTAAGTGCAGGGTTGGTTAGCCACTGGTAGATGGGCGACATTGATTTTCCTTTTACCGATATTTTTTCAAACATAGGGAAGGTTACTTGATATTTGAGACTACAGAAGGATTTTATTTCTTCATTACTGCCAGACTCTTGCCACAAGAAATTGTTTGCAGGAAACCCAAGTACGACGATTTTATCGCTATATGTTTTATACAGTTCTTCTAGCTCTTTGTATTGTGGGGTGAATCCACAATGGGACGCTACGTTAACTACCAGAATATATTTGCCTTTGTAAGCAGCCATTGATTGTTCTTGCCCATCAATAGTTGTGGCGCTTAGATCGTAAAAAGAGGCGGGTGGTGTTGCGAGGGCTTGTTGTTGGGTTTGTGTTATGTCAGTGTTCTTTTTGGTACAACCGGTTAGAAAACAGAGTGTTCCTACAGTGATAATGAGGGGAATTAAAAAGAGGAATGTGCTACTCCCCCGGAGGGGCCCCCCT
>CAZSHB010000002.1:73307-126329 GCA_964606885.1 uncultured Pseudomonadota bacterium
CCCCTAGCCCTTGCAGTAAGTCTTTCATAAGATCTTTCTTAGTAATAAAAAGTATGCTTGTCATAATCAGACCTAAGATATTAATCAGTCAATACTTTTTAGGATAAACATCTGTAAGCGGTGAGTATGCGCATCTCTTGAGGATGTGTAGAAAAGAAAAAGGGGGCCAAGAGCCCCCTTAAGAGTTTTTATGTTCTTAAAAAATAGTACGCTTATGCAACTACTTCTTCAGTAACAACTGGAGCAACCGGAGTAACCACTTCTTCTGTTACTACTACTGGAGCAACTTCTTCTGTAGTCACAACAACCGTTGCTTCTTCTGCGTTTACTACTGAAACTGCTGTGAATAATGCTACTAATAATGCTTTTTTCATACGAACTCCTAATAAAATGAGGTTAACAAATGTCAGCGCAGATTGTACTGTTTTAAGGCAGAAATACAAGCATTTTGGCGTATATTTTTTTAGAATGTAAACGAATAGGTTTCAACCGACCAGTTTTTGTAGGTTGCCATTTTGTCGAGGAGTGTTTTTTGATCAAGTAATCCGTCAGTTGCATTGGTATGCATAATGACCGATTGTGCATTAATAAGACCAGCTTTTAGCGCTTCTTGTAGTGGATATCCGTTTGTAAGAAAACAAGAAAATGTTGAACCAAATGCATCACCTGCACCAAGTGTATTAACTACTTGTGTTGGTAACGATGTATGAAAATACAGGGTGCCAGGTACTGCGCAATAGACGCCTTCTTTGCCATTAGTAATAACAGCCCGTTTAATGCCGTAAGCAAAGAGTTCTTCTAAATAATCAATCAACGTAAATGCAAGTGTGCCGGTTGTATGAATGTCTCGTATAAGTGACGGGCCAGTTGCTTTGAGTGCTGAGCGTTTTGTTCTAAATGATGGTGGTTTGAGCGTGTTCATAAATAGTTCCATTTCTTCACGATTAAGTATGAGTGTATCAATATCGTGAAGCGCGCTTTTGAGATATTCCGGTTTTGTTGCCAGTTGATGCGTACCAGGGTTAACACTAATTTTTATTTTTCTAGCAGATGCATTTTTTACTGCTTTAGTGAGCGATGGCAATATTGTTGCTGACACGCCACTGAGCGCGGTGATATAGAGTAAGTCTTGTTCATAGCACACATCAAGTGGAATCTCTTGATAGGAGATGGTGGTGTTTGCGCCACGGTACGTAAAGACAATACGGTCGTGATTGGGTGTTGGTACAATAAACGAAACACCTGTTGGTGTTGTGCTGGTAAGTGTGTGCAGTGTAAGCGTTGTTTTTTTTAGATGATCAAGTAAAAAAGTGCCAGTGTGATCATTGCCAATTTTAAACAAAGAAGATGTTTGGCAATTAAGACGAGAAAAGGAGGTTGCGCTGTTTAAAGCACCCCCTCCTGTGTGATATCCGATAGTGTCGATATCAATTTTTGCACCTTCCGGTGCGACGATCATAGTATGATCAGCTGTTGATGTGTGTGGCCAGATAGGAGCGCTGGTAGGGTAGTGAAGAATCACATCCTGTGTTGCGCTCCCTAGTGTAAGAACTCGTGTCATGGACTTGTCCACGTTATGCAGGTTTTGGCATTAAGATTCGTGCCATAACTTCGTCAGCGTGTTCAACCCATAAAATTTCAATGTCTTTCATGATGTCGTCTGTTTCTTCGCTGCTGATTAAATCGCCTTTGTTTTGCATAGGCAAGATAACCGTTTTGATTTTGTTCCGTTTTGCAGCCAAGATTTTTTCTTTAACGCCACCAATAGGCATTACTTTACCGCGCAGGTTGATTTCGCCTGTCATAGCAAAGTGTGCGTTGATAGGACGCTCGGTCATAACAGACAGAATTGCTGAGAGAAGTGTGATACCGCCAGAAGGACCGTCTTTAGGAACAGCGCCTGCTGGAAGATGAATATGTAGATCGAATTCGGTAAAACGTTTTTCATCAATACCAAATTCTGATGCATGTGCACGGGCATAACTGAGTGCTGCTTGTGCAGATTCTTTCATAACGTCACCAAGTTGTCCGGTTAAGATAACTTTACCTTTACCCGGCATCAATACCGCTTCAACCTTGATCATTTCTCCACCAAATGGTGTCCATGCTAGGCCGTTACAAATACCGATCTCGTTGGTAGTGCTTTGATCGTAATCAATAATGCGTTTAGCGCCTAAGTGTTGCTCAAGATTTTCTGGCATAAAGACGAGTGATCTGCGTTCTTCAACGAGTGATCGTGCTGCTTTTGAACAGAGTTTTTTGATAACGCGTTCTAAGTTTCTTACGCCAGCTTCTCGTGTGTAATTAAGTGCAAGTTCTTGGAGTACTTCATCAGAAAATTCGATGCCTTTGCCTTCTAAGCCAGTTTCAGAAAGTGAACGTCTGACTAAGTGGCGTTTTGCAATTTCTGTTTTTTCTTCAAGCGTGTAGCCAGAAAGGTTGATGACTTCCATACGGTCGCGCAACGGTTCTGAGATAAGATCCATATTGTTTGCAGTTGCGATAAAGATGACTTTAGAAATATCAAACGGTACGCCAAGATAGTTATCGTAGAATGCTTTGTTTTGTTGCGGATCTAACACCTCAAGCATTGCTGCTGAAGGGTCGCCTCTGAAATCTGCACCGATCTTATCAAGTTCATCGATGATGATGACAGGATTTTTTGAACCGGCTTTTTTGATTGCTTGGATAAATCTACCAGGCATTGAACCTACGTAAGTACGTCGGTGACCTCTAATTTCAGCTTCGTCTTTAACGCCACCAAGAGAGATACGTACGTATGCTCTTCCTAGAGCGCGGGCAATCGATTTACCGAGCGATGTTTTACCAACACCAGGTGGCCCACTGAAACATAAGATAGGTGCATAACCGTCGTCTTTAAGATTCTTGATTGAGATGTAATCTAAAATACGCTCTTTAATTTGCTTAAGACCGTAATGATCTTCGTCAAGAATTTTACGTGCGTTTTCTAGATTTAAATTGTCTTTAGTTTCGATGTTCCAGGGTAAGCCTAAAACCGTTTCTAGATAGTTACGTGTTACGGTTGCTTCAACTGAATCTGGAGATGTTTTTTCTAGCCTGTTAAGTTGGCGCGTTACTTCGGTTAACACTTCTTCTGGTAGATTAAGATCGAGGAGCTTAAGACGCATAGATTCGAGTTCTTCTGCGTCGTCATCACCAAGCTCTTGTTTGATTGCTTTAAGTTGTTCGCGTAAATAGAACTCTTTTTGTGCTTTGTTCATAGATTCGCGAGCTTTGCTACGAATTCTTTCTTGCGTTTCTGCAACTTCAACTTCTTTGTTGAGGTGCATAAAAATGCCTTCTAAGAACTCTGCTTGCGTTGGAGTCTCAAGTAATGCTTGAGCATCTTGCACGTTTAAGTTTAAGTGGGACAAGATAAAGTCGGCAATTTTATTGGGGTCATGCATTTTTGAAAGTATTACATGAAAGTCTGGGCTAAAAGCATGGTTTGAAGCATGGATTCTTTCCGCTTGCTCTTTGATGATGCGTACGTGTTGTGCAAGGTCTTCAGGCTTTTCCGTTGCCGCTGGAATGTGGTCAACTTCAACCATTAAAATATCATTTTCGGTCGTGATATCTTTAACATGTGCTTTAACAATCCCTTGAACCAGGATTTTAACGCCGCCTTCAGGAATTTTTATTAAGCGCATGATTGAACAGATCGTACCAATTTCGTACAGATCCTTCGTGCCAATCGCGCTTTGGTAGTCGTCGATTTTTTTCTTTGCAGCCAACAGCATGATTCGTTTTGAGCCATCAAGGGCTTGGTTTATGCCGCTGATGATGCGTTCGTCAAGTACAAGTAACGGTACTATCATGTGTGGAAAAACGACCACGTCCATGGTCGGGATAATCGGTAGTGTTTCTACCACCGTTATCGCTTGTGTGTCTTTGTTTATGGTCTTCATGGTCCGTCCCCCTCAGATTTACAGAAGCTTTTCATTTGACATACATTCTAGGGGAGTCACCATTGCTAATACAAGATTTGCTCATAAGTAACAAGCAAAACCGCTTTCTAAAAAGAGAATAATGGGTTATTTTTGATCGCATTATTTCAAGAGCACTAAACTAAAGATATCTACACTATGTTAAGAGCTTATAACGTGAGCAAAACCTTTACCCATAAAGGTATACAGACAACCATTTTGCAATCATGTTCACTGTTGCTTGAACGGGGAACAACCTGTAGCATCATGGGCAAGTCTGGTTCTGGAAAATCTACCTTTATGCATTTGCTTGCAGGGTTTGATAAACCAACGTCAGGGACCGTTTTTTTTAATGGCCACTTAGTATACAAGTTTGAACCGCAAGAACGGGCTCGGTATAGTACATTTGTTCCTCAGCGGCCCTTTTTTATTAAAGAACTGACCGTGTTTGAGAATATAGCGCTTGCCGGTTCTATCGTGAATATGCCGCAAAAAAAGATAGAAGAAAACACGTTAGAATTTTTAAAAGAGTTTGACCTGCTTGCCTATAAAGATGCGTATATAGGCGAACTATCTGGTGGGCAACAGCAGCGTGTTGCCTTAGCGCGCGCACTTGTTGTTGAGCCTGAATGTTTGCTTGCCGATGAGCCAACAGGAAGTCTAGATGAGCAAACGGGCATGCACTTACTGGAAGTGCTGTTGCGCTGTGTTAAAAAGTGGCATATGAGTTTAGTGATAAGTACGCATAATGAAGCCATAGCAAACAAGATGGAACTGGTTTTTCTACTCAAAGATGGTATCCTCGAGCCGGTTACAAATGCCGTTCAATTTCAGGGGACATCCTATGAGTACAGCGCGTGGTAAAAAATTTATTCTTTCAAAAACTTTGCAAGTTGGTGGTAACACCTTAGTCAGTAGGTTTTTAGGGCTTGCACGAGAAATTCTACTTATTCCTTTGTTGGGTGTAGAGGGTCTTGCTGATGCTTTTTCTACAGCTTTTTTAATTCCCAATTCGTTACGTAAGTTTTTTGCAGAAGGCGCTCTGACATCAGCGTTTGTTCCTACTTTTGTACGCGTGCTTCGCAAAGAAGGTAAAGAGCAAGCTAATAAATTAACGGCTTTAGCGTTTTTAGTCTTTGAGGGAATAGTTTTAATTTTATGCGCTTTGGTCATGCTATTTCCCGTTCAAGTCATATTTATCATGGCGTCAGGTTATGCTCCTGAACAAGTTGCAATAGTAGTACCCTGGTTGCGTATTTTAATGCCTTTTATTTTCTTTATTTCAACAAGCGCACTTCTTGCAGGCGCTATGAACTCCGTAAACCACTTTTTTGTACCCGCATTTTCACCCATATTGCTTAACCTATTTTTTATAGGAGGCACGCTGCTGTGTCTGACCTATAATTTGCCGGTTGAGTATCTTTGTTACGCTATTATGTTTGGTGGTTTTGCTCAGTTTGTACTTCATATATGGGCCTATTTTTATGAAGGTTTTTCTTTCGTTATGCCGACGCGTGATACGGTTGTGCATTTTAAAGAAATTTGGGTCAAATTTGTACCAGCATTTATTAGTATGGGTGCGATGGAATTTAATCTTATTGTAGATCAAAATTTTGCATCACATTTACACCCTGGCTCAGTAACGCTTATTAAATATTCGTCTCGTTTTATGGGCATTCCGCTTGGTGTTTTTGCCGTAGCATTTTCAACCATTTTGTTGCCCCATTTTTCTCGTGTGCGGATATATGCGCCGTCCCGTTTAAGCTTTTATTTATTAGAGTCGACAAAGTTTGTTGTGTGGGTAACGCTTCCGGCTACGTTAATTATGAGCTATTTATCAGAAGATATTTTCCAAACATTATTTGCTTCAGTATCAAGTAAATTTCCAGCAGCTATGGTTCCTGAAGCGGGAACAATGCTGTTAGGTTTCTTGCTTGGTCTTTTCTTTTTATCAATCAATAAGATTTTGTTTAGTCTCTTTTATTCATTGCACGATACCCGTTATCCAACCATTATTGCTGGCATAGCGGTTGCCGCTAATATTGGGTTAAACATTATTAACCCGCTTGGTGGCTTTGGTATCGCTCTTGCTACAACAGCATCAGCTATGATACAGACCGGTTTATCGTTGCTCTTTTTATCGCGTGTACATAATTTTACGTTATATCCAAGCCGTTTTGGTGCATTCTTGGCACGCTATACATTGCAAGTTGGTCTTGTACTTATACCGTTTTATGGTGCATATCATGCAATTTTATTTGGTTTGAACAGACTTCTTTTTGGTGAAAAAATGCGCTTTTTTATGCTCAAAAGTTTTGGCTATTGGGTTTGGGCAGGGCCATTGATGGTAGCTTGTTTTTATTGTTTATACGCAACAAGAAGACTGTTTAAAGTGAAGCTTTATTTCTTGGATTGATATTTTAGTGGATTGCTATGAGTAAAAAAATAATTTTTTTGGTCGCAGTAACATTTTTTAATGTGTGTTTAGCTGATTGTGAGGAACCTATGGTGAAAGTTATACTTATTCATGGTAATGGTAACAGCACAATCTCTGATAATTGGCTTCCTTACGTAAAAGAGCAATTAACAAAACTTGGCGTGAAAGTAATTGCTCGAGATTTTCCTGATGCTTACTTAGCAAAAATGTCTACATGGATATCGTTTTTGAAAGATGAACTTAAGGCGGATGCTCATACTATTATTATTGGGCATTCTTCTGGTGCTGTATGTGCAATGCGCTATGCAGAAAAGTATCCGTTGCTAGGAACTGTTTTAGTCGGTGTTTGTTATACGGATCTTGGTTTTGAAACAGAACGATTAAGTGGCTATTACGATGCGCCTTGGAATTGGCAAGCAATTAAAAATAACCAACAGTGGATAGTGCAATTTGCTTCAACTGATGATCCGTGGATTCCCATTGCTGAACCACGTCATGTGCGTAAAAACCTCAATACGGAATATTACGAGTACTCTAACAAAGGGCATTTTGGTGGAGACCGTGTGTTTACAGAATTTCCTGAATGTATTGAGGTCATTAAGCAAAAATTAGGTTTATAGAAACTCTATTTCTTGGATTGATCTACTACAAAACTATGAGCAAGTAGATTCTTATCAAATGGTCCGGTAATGCCTTGTGTTGCATACAGGTACACCATGGTTTGGAAAATAACGCTTATAGTGCTTGCTATCAGGAACAAGAAGAACACAAATGCCATAGTAGTAAAAATAAGTAACAGGCTTGTTAATGCTGATCCAATAATAAAGGGCAGCACAAACGCGCTTGCACATGCAGCTGCTATATAACCAAGTATGCTTACTAAGATTACGCCACCGATACTAAAACTACCGCTGACCAATTCGCCCCATGTCTTTTTAAAAGTTTTACCAGACAGTTTAAGACTTTCTAGAGTACTTGTTTGTTCTAGAGCAAGTATGGGTATCATAAAGAAAATAAGCACTGACCAACCGATTGCTATGCTACCGTGTAGTAACGAGCCAATAATCGATGTTGCCAAGCTTGAACTGTTTTTGTTTTTATTGCGTAATGCGCGTAGTAATAATCCCAGTGCCGTTGTTATTCCTGCAAACATGATAATTACTTTGAGTCTTGCGAGCATAGCAATGCATGAACGTGTTACAGAGGCAGGTTGATGTTGCACTTTATGTGCAACATAGTGGCTCATAGCAGATTTAAAAAACAGAGAAATAGACGTGAGTGTCCATATGCAGAGCGCGCCACACACTGCTGCTAGAGAACAAAAGAGTAGTTTTGCATCATGAGGTGAGCTTTGGCTGTGGTTGATGCCGTCGATCAGGAGAAAAACAATGATTGAAAAAAATAAATAAAATAACGCTGCTGTTATGAAAAGTGGAATGGGCAGTAGGACAAAGAGCAAGGTTTTTTTATTGTTAAGTGCAAACAGTAGGCTTGTTTTTGTTATAAGCCATCCGTTATAAAGTCTTGTTGAAAATGACATGCGATCTCCTTAGAACTATCTTTTTGAATAATAAGAGATTTGAGAATATCAGATTTGGAAGATGGTCTACAAGAAGTGGGATTGGGAGTGAGTTTTTTAATTTGGTTGCGGGGGCTGGATTCGAACCAGCGACCTTTGGGTTATGAGCCCAACGAGCTACCAGGCTGCTCTACCCCGCGATCTATACTGAGAAATGTAGCTACAGCATAACAGTCAGAATGCTTATGTCAACGAATTAAACCTGTTTATTATGCTCAACAGGAACGGCTGGAATAAGCATCTGATTAGTAACTCTGGACAAAAATTTTTGAGTATGATTATGGCTCACCGATTATTATGACTATCTTCGCTCGAAATACTTATCCAGTGATCGATACATGAGAGCCTCTTTAAGCTCTGGCGTACCAATAATCTCTTTGTTTTCAAGGTCGGCAATAGTACGAGCAACCTTTAACAGTTTATGGTATCCACGCATGCTTAAATTAAGCTTATCAAACACCAATTTAATTAATTGTTCAGCCTCTGGGGTGAGCTTACAATGTTGTTCAACTTGCTCAGCGGTCATCAGAGCATTGTAGGTACAGGTAGTAGCAAAACGTGCAGTTTGTTGAGTGCGTGCCTGGATAACTTTTTCTTGCATTTGATCTGAAGAAAGGGTTGGTGCAGTGTCTTTAAGCGTGTCATATTCAACTGATGGTACGCCTATTTGGATATCAATTCGGTCCAGTAATGGGCCTGAAAGTTTGCCTAAGTAGCGGTCTATATGCTGTGCGCTGCATGAGCATGACTTTTTCTTGTCCCCATAATATCCGCATGGGCACGGGTTAAGCGCCGCTACTAGCAAGAATGATGCGGGAAACGTGACCGAGTTTTGTACACGAGAAATACAGACTTCTTTATTTTCTAGCGGTTGGCGGAGCACTTCTAAAGTATCTCGTTTGAATTCTGTTAGTTCATCTAAAAATAAGATGCCATGGTGCGCAAGGCTGATCTCGCCTGGTTGTGGGTAAGAACCGCCGCCTACTAATCCTGCTTGGGAGATAGTATGGTGTGGCGATCTAAATGGTCGTTTAGTGACTAGTGGTTGGCCATTGAGTTTACCCGTTACTGAATAAATTTTACTAACCGCCAGTGTTTCTTGAAAGCTAAAGGGAGGCATGATGGAGATAAGCCTTTTTGCAAGCATCGTTTTGCCAGAACCAGGAGGCCCAATAAATAGAATGTTATGACCGCCAGCTGCTGCAATCATCAATGCTCGTTTTGCCTGTTCTTGTCCTTTAACTTGTGCAAAGTCTTCTGCGGTTGGTGTTGGCTTAGCATTGATCTTTGCCGGAGGTGTTGGTTGTAGTGGGCGCTCGTTACGTAGGTAAGCAATAAGTTCTGTAAGATGGGAGACACCAAGTACTTCTATATCTTGGATAAAGGCTGCTTCTTGTGCGTTTGCAAATGGTACAATAATTCGTTTTTTACCAAGTTTGTGCATATCGTACGCAATAGCGAGTGCGCCCTTGATAGGTTTAATAGAACCATCAAGTGAGAGTTCCCCAAGAAAGAGTGTTTCATCAAGAAATTGTTTTGGAATACTCAGAAGTTGAGCTGCTTGCAAAATACCGATAGCAATAGGCAAATCAAATAGTGTGCCTTCTTTTTTTAAGTCTGCAGGTGCAAGATTGACGGTAATTTTACGATCTGGAATACGAATGCCGCAATTTTTAAGCGCAGTGTCAACACGTTGACGACTTTCTTTAATAGCTGCATCGGGTAATCCAACAATGAAAAAGTTCATAAGCCCGAGTGACAAATCAACTTCAACTTCTACGCAATATGCGTCAACGCCAATAGTAGTGGCAGAAAATATTTTTGTATGCATGATCCCCCTTAAAACCCTTATAGATCATAGTATGTGTATCATAGAAAGATCTATTTGTGAAATCTAAAGAGTGGCTGTGAGTGGTAGTTTCTAAAATTTAGCTTATACTCTGTTACTTTAAAAAAAAGCATCTATTTTTGAGTAGCAAAAGGTTTTTTATGAAGCTTTATCCACTCTCCTTTTTTAGTCTTGTAGCATTACTTTCGTTACATTCTGTACAAGCTACAAAAACATTCGGCAGCAGGGCTGGGACATCTGGATTTACGTTCAATTTTAATGCAAACAAAGTTGTCACTTCTGGTCTTGGGCCGGCACCAACATCATTTTACGCTGCGCGTACTGATGCAACTACTACTGATGAAACTGCTGCACCGTTTGCTGTTGCAGGTGTATTAGAAAGTGGTGGTGGTTTTGTTCCTATGTGTTTACAGCCTATGCGGTTGAATGGCATTGATGGTCAAACTAATCCCTTGTATGGTCAGCAAATTTCTTTACTAGGTGCTTACAGCGGCACGCCATTGGTAGTGCGAGCTGACGATCCTACTTATTTGTATTGGATTTTTACTGGTGTTGATGCGCCGTTTTCGGGCGCTTCATCATCACCACAACTAAAAGACGCACAAGGTGCCTCTGGTTCTGATGGCTCTGTTACTGCGGGTATAGTGCAGCTTGTTGGCGGTGGGTATGCGTATTGCGCTGTTAAGAAAAATGGCGGTACTACGTTTGGAGAAGTTGGTAGTGGTGTTGCTGTGTGCCAAGTGCTGGTAGGGGGTATTACACAACTTCCAGCAGTAGCAGGGGACACTGGTATTAAAGCTACTCCGTTAGATATTAGTTCAAGCAGTATAAAAATTACGACAAATGCAGCGTCATTAAGTAACACTATTCTTGATATGTATTGGGATAGTTCTTTGCAACGTTTATATGTCTGTTTTAAGGCAACAGGTGCAGCGGGTGCTTCTGATGGGGTGCGCGGCGTTGTTGTAGGGTATATATCTAATGGAACACTTACGTTTTATTCGTTTGCTCCAGCTTCAGCATTTACGGGCACTAATTATATTGTTGGTGGTGTTGGTTCTTCTACTGTTACAACGATCTATAAATTTAGACCAATGTTTACGTCTACCAGTCTTAATTACGGTATCGTTTTAGGTAATGCGGATGATGAAGCAACAGCGCAAACTACGGTGTACGCTGTGCCGTTAGTTAATAAAAATGTGTACGGTGCGGGTCTTAGTGTTGACGATACCACACAAGGTGTACTTGCAAGTAAAGATACTAATGTTGGTACTAATTTAAAAACATTTTATACCACCTCTAATGGCGTTAGTTATTTTACTGGGCGGGGCTTTCAAACGCCTGCAACAGTCACTGCAGATTTAACTGCAAAGACTGATAGGGCTGCTGTTGTTGGTGGCGGTGTTGCGCCTGGTACCGTGACGGATATGGTTGCGTACAAAGATGCAGTGTTTGTTTCTACAAGTGATGCGGTTACACAATCTATTGGTATCTTTTACTCACAAGCATTGTTTGATGGCGATGGTGCAATCAAGTCATGGACACCATGGCAGCGTTGTTACACCTCTAACGATCCTAGTTATAAAATTTATGGTATGGGATACCAGGGTAGTTATGGACAGTTTTTTACTGCAGAAGGCGCATCGTCTGGTGCGGTAAAGACCTTTAAAACAACCGTTTTCAGTAATGGTGAAGCGGATGGTATTTTAGGCGGTACTAC
Organism: uncultured Pseudomonadota bacterium; assembly: GCA_964606885.1. Taxonomy (GTDB): domain Bacteria; phylum Babelota; class Babeliae; order Babelales; family CAIQNR01; genus CAZSHB01. The sequence continues at coordinate 84,840 of CAZSHB010000002.1, forward strand.
TTCTAGCGCGAGTGTTGGTTTACTTAGTTTAGTAAAAACTTTATTTGCAGATATTCCAGCAGGTGTGCAGATGACGGATGTGTTCCCAAGCAACTGCTCTGCGTTTAGCCAAACAGCAAATCAAAAATTATCGGTAATGACTTTTTCTGGTTATAAGCAATTAGTTATTGCACAAACAGGATTACAAGCGGATGGTATTTTTACACCAACTATTGGCGATTTTGATACGGGTAAAAGAACCTATACCGGTGGTGCAATTAATACCGCCATGGCAGCAGATACACAGTTTATTTCCGTAACTGGCGGTGCGCTTGATACGATTGGCAGCATTAACAGCACAACCATGTTAAACGATGGTAACTATGGCTACTTAGTAGTTGGTGGCGTTGGCGGTGTTGCTGTTCTTAAAAATGGCAGCGGTGCAGGCTGGGCTACTGCTGGATTACAAAAGTTTTTTAGTAATATTGGCACGGATAAAAGTTTTGTGATGGTAGGGAATTATCAAAACGTACGTAAAGTATGGGCTGATGGAACTAACCTGTATGTGTTAACCAACACACAGCTTGATCGTATTCCGGCAGGGCAACTTGCTGTAGCAAGCCCTACGGCGTATACCGTTGCAACACTCAGTTCGTTAGGGCTATCTGTGGATGCGAGTTTTTCTGATGTTTTCACTTCAGGTAAACTTGCTTTCTTAGCAACCAGTTATGGGTTGTACCGTTCTGTTAATGGCACCGATTTTTCTACTGCTACCGTTGCATTATCAAGTTTATGGACAAGTGTAACGCTGACAGATGCGCCATTTTCTGTGACGCGTTTATATGCAGTGTCGGCAACAGGTTTGCCATACGATGCTGCTAAACAAGCAGGCGGTGGAAACTTGTATGTGCTTGCAGCTTCAGTAGCAACGGGCCTTTCTGCAACCTATCGCATTGCTCTCAGTGATGCTTCTTCTGGTGCGGTGACCAATAGTACCGTACAATTATTTCCAGATTATATTATCCAAAATAGTAATACTGGGTTTATCCAGTGGGGTGAATACAGAAATTACCAAACGACTGATGGTTCGCGTGTGTATGCGCAACGGGCTGCTTACTTAGGGGCGCTGCCTTTAGTAGAAGATGCACCCCTTGCAACATCAGGAAAAAGTTATGGTCAGCGTGGGCGTCATACGCTGCCGTTTACTTTTACAGGATATACTGCATTAACTCCTATGGTGCGTACAGAAACAGGATCAATGTTGGTTGCAGGTGATAACGGACTCCAAGTACTTGAATAACAGAGTGTAAAAAAGTATGAAAAATAAGATTATTTTAGTTGTTGCTTTTATAAGTTCTAACGCATGGGCTTTGGCGCCAACCAATTTACTGCGTGATTATGACACTAATTTTTGGCCCTTTTCGCCAACATCAAAGTTCGTACAATGGACTACGGTTGCAGCATCAGGCCTTTCAGAAGTGGGTCGTAACAGTGCGGGTGATCTGGTTAACGTTGCGCAAGTGTGGAATGCTCAGCAAGATGCGCTTGCTATGTTAAAAGGGTTTGCTCCTGGCACGCCACAGTATCAGTTAGGGCAGTTGCTTAACGTTAATGATGATAATGGTGTACGCGGCCATTTTTCTGTTACGGGTAAGTATAATATGATGTTTAGCTCGCTTAACGTGATACGCTTTAATTTGCCGCAAGGTTTTTTTATTGATGCAAGTATTCCGTTTTATGCATTACGCTTTCATCATGTTAATTGGGTTGATCTAACTCAAGATGTGACGCTTGAAGATAGACTGACCAAGGATTTACTCACTAATAATATCTATCAAACAGCTAACGAGCTTGGTGATGGATTAAATATTTCTGGTTGGGAAAAGTCTGGCTTTGGGGATACCATCATTTTTGCCGGATGGTTTGGCAGATTTTTACAAGAAAAAGATTGGATTAAAGAAGTATTAGTATCAGTACGTATTGGTGCTATGTTCCCAACGGGTATAAAAGCTAACCAAGATCTTATTATGCCATTTGCTTTTGGTAACGATGGCGCGTTTGCATTACCGTTTGGCGCAGGACTTGATGTGCGTTTTAGAAAAGTATGTTGGGCTGGTGGCCATTTAACGTTTATGCATATTTTTGATCATACGCGCAATTACCGTATTGCAACTAATCCAAATCAAACATCGTTCTTATATTTACAAAAAGCACGTGCACGTAAACAGCATGGGTTTATACAAATGGCCAATTTGTACATTGAACCGCAAATCTATCGTGGTATTTCTTTGCGTGTTGCATATGAGCATATCAAACAATCTAATGATCGCTTCCAGGTAATTGATAACACCTACTCTTCTATTATTGCTAATTTCACCACCAGCTTGGTTGAATGGACAACGCATCAACTCTTGTTCCAATTAAAGTATGATGGTGCCTTATGGCAGGGTTCTAATGAAGGCATGTGTCCACAAGCTTCAATTTTTGCAGTGGTACCGTTTAACGGTCGTTCTTCTGTGCAAGTAGCAATGCTTGGACTTTCTTTAGATCTGTCATTTTAATATACAAAATTTTAGAGTAATGAGTTTTAGAAAAGAGCATCTGTTGCAGGTGCTCTTTTTTTTTGAGACATATGTGATAACTGTTGTCATGTATAAAAGCTGTTTGTTACGGTGCTACCTTATTAAACATGAGGTAGGTAATGAAAATAAAAATTTTAAGCGTAGTGCTGAGTTTAGTCACTTTTAATGCAGGTGCAGTTGCTGATGGGGTGTTGAATACTGCGGGTTTCAATGCTGGTGCGTCTGGTATAACGTTTGGAGGATCGGTGCCTGGTATGTGGTATATTGCTACTTCTGCATCGTACCCAAATAATCAGGGGGGTTATTCTATTGCCCTACAAGGAGCTAAATTCATACTAGCAGGAAATTATCGAACTGGTGGTGCTAATTATGCGGTGATGATCAGACTCAATAGTAATGGTACAACGGATGGTACTTTTGGTTCTGGTGGTACGGTAGAATTAGCAAATGAAGCAGGTACTAATATTTTTCAATCAATAGTTGTTCAATCAGATAATAAACCAGTAGTTGGTGGTGGTATGACTATTAGTGGCGTAAGGCGATTTACAGTTATTAGACGTAATGCTACTACTGGTGCTTCAGATTCTGCAAATTTTAATGCATCTGCTAGTGGAAATTATAGCGGATCAATAGCTGGTTGGTGGTCGGTGGTTGGAGGGCTTTTTACTACCGATAGTAGCTGTCAGTCAGTTGCATTACAACCGTCTGACGGAAAAATACTTGCAGCAGGATTTCTTGGGGATGGGTCAAGTGTTGCTAAATTAGGAATAGTTCGTCTTAATACTAATGGTACTTTAGATACAAGTTTTACTCCAGCTAGTGGTGTTCCTGGCATCTGGTATGCAGGTGGTACAGCTGATGATCAGACCTATTTGCAGGCAGATACGGCTGCTTTAGGCAATAGAGCAATTTGTGTTCAATCCAATAATCGAATTGTAGTTGCGGCTCGTTTTAAAACATCGGATGGTTTATATCGTGCAGGAGTTATGAGGCTCATGTCTGATGGGACGCTTGATACGGATTTTAATCCTGCTCCGGGAAACGCTACTTTTGGAGGAACGGTACCAGGTTTTTATTGTTTATCAGCAGCAAGTGGGGATTTTAGTACTGGTGCTGCGTATAGTGTGGCGCAAAGTCCAGCCGGGGATCTTATAGTTAGTGGATCTGTACAGTATGACGGAGTGGCATGCCCTTTTGTTATGCGTTTAACATCTGCAGGTGTCCTTGATACAACATTTAATACAGGTGGAGAAAGTGGTGGATATGGCGGTACAACTTCAGGGTTTTGGATTTTGACAGCAGGCGGATCTAGTATTTTTACTTCTGGTGGAAGTGCTACACAAGCTGGTATAGATCCGTGTAATAGAGTTGTTTTTACTGCTACGGCAAGCAATGGAAGTAATAAAATTCTTGCTGTGCGTCTTACTTCAGCGGGAAAGCTTGATACAACTTTTAACCCATCTCCCGGTACAGGGGATCCTTATGGAGGAGTTATTCCGGGTATTTGGTATTTTTCTACTAATAATACAGGTGCATTTACGGGATCAAACCATCTTTCTTCAGGATTGTTAATTCCTAGAAATAATCAAGTTCTTTTAGCATGTTATCCTATGATTACTACCAATAGAATGGCAGCTGTTTCTTTAATAAGTAAAAATGGTCTTTTGCAAGACACAGCATCCCCTTTTAGTGGTGGATTAGCAGGATTAATTTTAACAACAACTATTGACCAGAATGGGAAAATAGTTGTTGGAGGTAATTATAGTACTGATTCACAACTTACTCGGTATACTACAGCAGGTGCACGAGACACATTTGGAAATTTTGGGGGAGTTTCTTTAGGTACTTTAACTGCTACAGCAGCTATTAATAAAGTTATTAATACTGATTTGGGATATTTAGTTGCAGGGGTAAGTAGTACGAATAAATTTACTACAGCAGCTTATACAACTGGTGGATTTCTTAATAGTGCTTATGGAGCTGGTACTGGCATTGTTCAAGAGACAGCTGTGGGAGCAAGTGCAGCGTATGATATGTTAGTTAATGGTACGGCGCTTTCAGTTTCTGGTTTTACTAATACTAACGTCCCCACTGTTATTAACTATGAGAGTTCATTAGGTACACGTAATAGTGCTATTGGTAATAATGGATTACAGAAATTTTCTAATCTTGGGACTGGGATTATTTATGGTATTCAAACGACAACAAGCGCTCTTAGGTATGGTGCAGGACAAGGAACAAGTAGTAATACTGCATTTGTAAGATTACTTGCTGATCAAACAGGTATGTTGCAAGATACAGCCGCACCATATAATACGAGCGCAGTAGGTTTACTTACTACAACTACCATAGATCAAGCAGGTAAGTTAGTGGTAGGCGGTTTGTACGGTTCTAATGCCACAGCAGCGCGATATCTTATTGCTACCAATCCTGCAAGAGATACTTCTTTTGGAGGCGCTGCTACAGGAGCAATCTTATTGACAAGTTTAGCGACAACATCAAGTCTTAATAAAATTATCAATGCTGCAAGCAATACGTACTTAGCAACAGGACAAGCAAACAATCAATTTACTACCCTAAAATTAACAAGTGTTGGTGTGCTTGATACTGCTGCGTTTAATAGTCCAAATGGCTTTGTAACAGAGAGCGGTGTGGGGGCAAGTCAGGGGTATGATATGTTGCTCAACGGAGCAGCGCTTGCAGTTGCCGGAGTAACCAATACAAATAGTCCAAGTATTATTAATTACAACAGTGCAACAGGTGCACGTGATACAACGGTAGGTGTTAATGGTTTGCAGCAATTTCCACTTTTTGGAACAGGCATCATCTATGGTCTTAATATTACAACGGGTACGAATAAATATGCTGCAGGTCAGGCAGATAGTACTGCGTTTGTACGAGCACTGCTTAATGGGACAGGTTTGTTTCAAGATAATACGCTAGCACCGTTTGATACAGCAGCCAATGGATTAATTCTAACAACAACAATCGATCAAACAGGTAAGTTAGTAGTAGCTGGTTATTATGGTACTAATGCCATGGCAGCACGGTATAATGTCGCAAGTAGTCCAATTAGAGATAGTACGTTTGATAGTGATGGCGCATTGTTATTAACCAGTTTAGCAACCACTTCTAGTCTTAATAAAATAGTAAATGCAGACACGGGTTACTTGGCAGCAGGGCAAAGCAACAATCAGCTGGCGAGCGTAAAGATAACAAGCGCTGGCGCGCTTGATACTACGTATAACAGCGTTGGGTATGTGGTAGAAACTGGGTTAGGCAATAGTACCGGTGTCAGTGTGGTGGTAAATTTAGATGGCACGTTGGTGGTCAGTGGACAAAGCACCGTAAGTAGTGTGTTGTTGCCAACATTAGTTGCGTATACAGCTACAGGCGGCAGGTTAACAACATTTGGTTCTGGTGGTGTGCAAACGTATGGTGCAACATTTGGCGCAGGAATTTTGAATGATATTATTGCGCCAAGAACAGGTAAACTTACTACAGCTGGGCAAATGGGGAGTGTTGCAACACTTATGCAGGTGGGGCAATCGAGTAGCTTGTTTGATGAACTGAATAATGGTTTTTAAAAACGAATAATGTAGATACATGACCCAGTAATTAAAAAAGAGCATCTGTCACAAGATGCTCTTTTTGGTTTCTAGATTAGGTAATAATTCTGGAATGTTGTGCGTTTAGATAATAAGTACTGCAGGTAGTACGAGTGCTAATGGTCCTGCGCCAACAAGCAACGGCACGGTAGCGCCTAAGGCAAGTTTATTACGGTAGGTTAAGTGTAAACGGTTTGGAATTAACAGGCGTTTTTCTAGCTTTGCTTTAAGCTTTGCTGTTTTGCGTGTGTTAACGCGAACTTTTTTAAGTTGTACAATGTTACCTTCATCAACAACAACTGCTAAGCGTATGCGTATTGAATAGTTGCTTGTGCTGTACTGTTGTGCAAAGTCCATAATCTTCTCAATCATAACTTCTGGACTAGTAGATTCTAAAACAACGGTTGTTTTTTGGCGGTAATGACGACCTGGATACACCCATACGTAGGCAATATACCGTAAAATTTTGTCTTGGTTTCTGATAAAAGAAGATACGTTATTATGGCGTGTTACGTAGGTGCCTATGCAGTAGGTTAAACTGGTAACTACTAATGCAGTTGCCCAGCCAGCAAAGCTTTCTGTTTTTTGTGGCATGCCTAATAAGCCGATAATTAATAAACTTTTTAAAACTGATTTTTTAGATAAGAACATGAATCCCCCTAAGGATTTTAATTAAGAAATAAGCCATGTTAAAGGTAGTAAAGCAAAAAATATAATACTCACTATTGTACCTTTATAATGATCATCGTATGTGGTGATGCGTTGAGTAACTTTTTTTTCTATTTTTTCTAGAGAATCAGATTTCTTTTTATAAAGAGTTCCTAGTTTTACAGTAGTACCATTTTGAAAGGTAATACTAGGGCTAATATAGCAAGAACAGTCCTTATAAGTATCTGTTATTAAGAGAGCGCTAAATGTACTGATTATTTGTTCGGGTGTTTTAGCGTGGAATGTTGTATCGGCTGTTGCGTTCACATATTTTGATTTTTTTACATGAGATATTGTAAGAGTGTACTGTGTAATGGTTTTTTTATTTTTAAGAGTATTTTCAGAAAAAAAATTGTCAGTTATATAGTTGTTTAAATAGAACAGAGGGATAATAGTTGCTTCATAGAGTACCAAAAGTGTTATGGTCGCAGGTCCAACAATGCTTTTTGTTTTTTGCGGCGTACCCAACAGGCTTATAACTAATAAACTTTTTAAGATTGATTTTTTATTCATTGTGTATGTTCCTATTATGGTAGAGATGCGCTGAGCATCATAAGGCCTACGCTTACAGGCCATGCTAATAATTCAGCTGCCATTTTTGGTTTATAGGTCAGATGGAAACCGGTAGGTACAATAAAACGTTTAATCAAATCTTCTCGTAGAACGTCTGTTTTTTTTGAACGAATGCGAATGTCTTTAAGTTTAATTACTTTGTCATCTTGAAGCGTAATAAAATTTTGTAGATAGAATGCATCACGTTTGTATTCATAGCGACATGCATATTCCATGATTTGACTGATCAATTGATCTGGATTATTGGATTCAAAATTTTGGATTATATCTTTATCAGAACGTAACGTAAGATGAGCTGCATAATGGATAATATCTTCTTGATTTTGAACAATGTTTGATGCTGTAGAGTGGCTGTTAACGAAAGTGTGAATACAAGAAGCTAAACACACTACTCCCATAATGGGCGTTGCAAAAACGAACATAAAAAGAGCAGGCGACGCTTCCGCCTTTTGTGGCACACCCAATAAGCCGATAACTAATAAACTTTTAAGAACTGATTTTTTAGACAAAAACATGAATCCCCCCAAAGGATTTTAACCAATACCATTCATGCTTAAAGATAGCTAAAATAGGGTTTTTTGTCAAAGCGAAATGAGCTTTATAAGCTCTCCTGGAAGGGGTATTGGCAGGGTGGTGGGGAGTGGGTCCTATAGGGATTTGACTTTAAGCCTGGTTAGCTATTGGTTTGGCCCCGAACTCTTTTTGGTTAAGCCTAATCCGGGCTTCGGCTTCCAGGAGTGCAGTGATCAACCGTTCCGATTTCGTTTGCGTATGGGCTTCCTGCTCTTTGTGTAAAAGCCAAGGGGCGCCATGTGTGGCCAAATCTTCCTTAATAAGGTTACAGGTGTTTAAGCTTAATTGAGATCCGCTGAGCTCTAAAAAGAAGCAGTACCGTTCTACCAGGCTCCAATACATGTCATTAACATCAAGCTCATCAGGGACGATTTTTTTGGTATGTAAGTTTTGGATAAGCCCGCCTATTTTTTTAAAACAGTGCCAGGTTTCTTCTTGGTCTTGGGCGCACCAGATACTTTTGTCTAAGCTGGCAGTACAGAACCGTACTAAGGTTGCTCGGGCGCGATCAGGAGAAGTGACGGCTGTTTCTACTTGTCGTTCAAGTTGTTTTGAAAGTTCTTCAAAAAACCCATCCGGGTGTCGTTGTAAGAATGTAAAATTCTTTTTAAATGTGGTCCAGAGGGTTGATTTAAATTCGTGCCACAGGTTGCATGGTTTTTGTGCAAACTTATATTCAAGCAGCGGTGTTGCTTGCATTAAGAAGCGTTCAATTGCTGGTGCGCTTACATATGAAGAGCTTTTGAGTTTTTGGTTAAACAAACGCATAACACCTTCGGAAAATTCAAGCGGTTGGTTGGTGTTGTAGGCGTAGCGTAAAAATTGGACCATGTGGGTAAAATTGTGAGGGAGAAAATCGGTGCCGTATTCTTTTTTGTTAAAACTATGATTGAAGAACGTTGAGATACCATCGGAGGTGAATTGAATAGTGGGCATGAACATGGATACAGACTGGATGTTATTATCAGAAGAAAATTTGATTTCTGGTGCATGCACCATGCTTTCAACAGATTGGGCTTTGATGAATTCAAAAGTTGGGAGATTGGCTTCTTGCTTTTTTACAGCGTGTTGATTTTTTTTTGCATGAGATGATTGCGCGGTATAGGCAAATGGGGCTAGAGAAGTTATGTATAGTAAAAATAAAACCTTTTTTATTTTCATTATTAACCTTTCTGCGTAATACTTATTATACGATAGTAGTGTAAAAACTATAATGTATCTGCGGATAAATAACTATAAAAAGGTGACCAGTATGGCACTTTATGTGTACAAGGCCTTCTCAAGCACTGGAGTAAAAGTCACAGGGACGGTTGATGCGTCTTCTGTGGGGCAAGCCCGTGAGTTATTACAACAAAAAGGGATGTACCCACTCTCTTTAGAGTTGGCGTCATCTGCCCAAGCTGCCGATCCATGGTGGAAGAAACTGTTTGCATCCAAAGTGACACTCAAAGAAAAGGTACTGTTTACTAAACAGTTTGCCATCTTGCTTAAGTCTGGTGTGCCCCTCATGCAGTCGCTTGATATGTTAGCAGATCAGTTTGAAGGTTCGCTTCATCGTATTATTATCACGCTAAAGGACGCTGTTAAAGAAGGTGAATCACTTGCGTATGGGATGAAGCAGTACCCAGAAGTGTTTGAAAATATTTATGTGCAACTTGTTCGTGCAGGGGAGGCAAGTGGTAAATTAGAACTTATTTTAGAACGATTAACGTCGTATTTAGAGCGTAGAGAAGAGCTAGAGAAGAAAGTTAAAGATGCGTTTTTCTATCCAACATTTCAGTTAACCATCGTGGGCTTGGTTGTTGTAGCATTACTGACGTTTGTGGTGCCAACGTTTCAAACCATGTTTGAAAGTCAGGGAGGTGCTTTACCCGCACCTACGCAATTTTTGGTTAGCATAAGTAACTTCTTTTCTACGTATTATGTGTTAATCGGTTTGTTTATAACTGTTGCTGTAATAGCGTTTAAGTATTGGAAAAAAACGCCAGCAGGTTCGTTACGTATTGATAAAATCAAATTGCGTTTACCAATTGTAAGTAAGTTTGCGCGCCTTTCTGCTATTGTGCAGTTTTGTACAACGCTGGGGATGCTTATAGAAAGTGGTGTTAACCTTTCTGAAGCGCTTTCTATAGTAGGACATATTGTTGATAATAAAGTGTTGCGCCAAGCGTTAGAAGAAGCGCGAGAAAAGATTATTAAGCAGGGGCGTATTTCGCAGTATCTAAAACAAACTGGTCTTTTCCCGCCTTTGGCAACCTATTTAATTACGACAGGTGAAGAAAGTGGTAAATTGTCTGAGATGCTCACCATGGTGGGTAATATTTATGAAAAAGATTTAATGGAATATGCAGATACGCTTACAGCATTGTTAAGCCCTGCTATATTACTTGTTACGGCAGTTATTGTAGGATTTATAGTCATTTCAATTGCGTTGCCAATGTTTAATTTGGCTTCAACAATTGGATAAACAACAGAAAGGTATCTATGTCTTTTACCAAACAACTTAAACCGGGGTTTAGTTTAATAGAAATAGCAGTAGCTGTTTTGATTATGGGTGTACTTGCAACTATGGGTATTCCAGCAGTTATGGGCTATTTAAAAAAAGCTAAAGTCAGAACAACACAAACTAATATTTCATCAATTCAACAAGCAATTGATATGTATTACAGTGAAGTTGGCAAGTATCCAGAATCTTTAGAAGATCTTGTTAATGCACCTTCAGACCCAGCTTTAGCACGTAAATGGGATGGACCGTACGTTGAAGTAGGTAAGAAAAATATTGTCCCACAAGATGGTTGGGCGCGTGATTTTTATTTTGAACGTACTCCTGGTGGTGCTCATCCTTACATTCTCTATTCATATGGGCCTAACGGTGAAGATGCTCCAGAAGAAGAGTGGATTAGTGCTTGGTAATAAGCCCGGATTTTCGCTTATAGAAATTTCGGTTGCGGTATTAATTATAGCTATTCTTGGTGCTGTTGCGTTACCAAATCTTTTTAGAAAAGAGCCTAAACAACAGCGCCAGCTCTTTGTGCAAAAAATTGACGGGCTTCTAGAGCAGGCGGCGGCACAAGCTTTGCTGACAGGCGTGATTCAAAAAGTAGCGTTTAACACAGTAAAAAAAGAGCTGACCGTGACATCAGAAAAACGTAAAGACAGTAAAAAAGACGAGCAGGTAAAACCAACTGCTCGTCTTGAATGGCCAGAGAATTTGGATGTAGAGCAATTTTTCATCCAAGGTGTTGATGAGTTTGCAGCAAAAAATTCTGGTAAAAACACTGATGAAGTGTGGTTCTATATAATGCCCGATGCGATGGCGCAAGAAGTGATTATCAACGGGCGGGACACAGCTGATATACGTAAGTCAGGCGATCAAGCACAGTGGAGTTTGGTTCTTAACCCTTTTACGTTGCGATGTACGCTGTATGAAGAATTTCAGTCACCATCATGGTAGTAACGGGTTTAGTTTCTTAGAAATTGTTGGTTCGCTTTTAATGATGGGCGTTCTTTTAACCGCACTTTTTTCTATGGAAGGTTCTGTGCTTGGCAGATTCAGAAAAGCAACGCAGCGTGAAGACCGCATGTTTCTTCTTAAAGGTTTTCTCTTTTCTTTAACCCAAGCGGGCACCGATATACAAAAGAAGTATGAAATTAAACAAGACACCACAACGCTTTCTATCATTACAGAGCCTGTAAAAAAAGATTCAGTACTTGCCCGTTTTGAAGGGCTGCAGCAACAAAAAATAAGTGGCCTCTGGCGCGATGAAAAAAAAGAACGCTCGCTTGATCTTATAGGTTATGTGTTTATACCTATCAAGAAAGATCCAGCAGTGCCTGCCGTAGCTTTACCCAAGGCGGGGGGAGAATGAGCATGTTTATGAAACGCGGTTTTTCTTTGCTTGAAGTAGTGATTGGGGTTTTGATTAGTTCAATTTTGAGTATTACGCTGTTTCAAAGTCTGTTTCAGGTATCAAAAGCATTGCGGTATGTTGATGGCGCATCTCATGTGCATACCGATATCACAATACTCGATCGTCAGCTTGATAGAGACTTTTCTGGAATGTTTCTGCCACTCAAAAAAGCACCATCTGTCCGCGAAGACGGGGATAAAAAAGATGCATCAGTTCCTGCCGAGCAACCAAAAAAACAGGATCCACAGAAACCAGAAAAAGAAGAAGATAAGTACCAACCAGACGCGTTTGTTATAACGGCTGATCAAACAACCAATATGGTTACTATGTTCTCGTGCATTACAAGTAACCCGGCGTTGATGTATGGCAATTTATTGCCCCGTATTGTGCGTGTGGTATATAGATTGGTTCCCGATAGGCATCAAGAAGGTTTGTATACATTAACACGCCAACAGTCTGATGATCTTGATCTTACTGTATTTACGGATAAGAGTTCTAAGATACGAGCATATACACTTATTTCTGGTATTAAACAGATTAAGATTGATGCATGGATAGAAAAGATTAAGAAACCAGAAAAAAACCAGCAAGAACAAAAAAAGCCTGGTGAGCCAGAAAAAAAACAGACTCAAGATGGTCCAGCAAAGCGTGTTTTTGTAGAATGGCAAGCTTGGAAAAAAACAAATGAAGATGAAAAAAAACAGTTTGAATTAGCGCTTATTCCCGCACTTATGAAAATAACGGTGATCTTTATGCAAGGCAAAAGAGAAGTTGAACAAGTGTATTGGTATGCACCGCTGTATGACATAAGGCCGGTTATGATAGAAGGTCCATCAGCATTGCTCACTGACAAAGAACGAGATGGCAAAAAGCAAGCAGAGCAGCAGTATGGTAAAATTAATGAACAGCTCCAAGACTTTAACGAACGTGTTTTATCTAAAAAAGTGATACCTCCGCGATGAAAAAAAATCCTGGTTTTATTTTAGTATTAACGCTTTTGATTCTTTCCCTTGCAACTATTATTGTTACGAAACTTTTTGTGCAAGTGCGAACATATACTGCATTTTCTATGATCACCACAAAGCGTGAACAAGCGCGCCATTTGGCACAATCGGGCGTTGCTCTTGCGTTGGCGCAGTTAACATTGCATGACACCAAGTTAAAACCTAAAGACGAAAAGCAAGATAAAGAAAAAACGAACGAAAAACAGGCTGTTGAAAAACAAGCGCGTCAATTATTAAAGACGTTGTTGTTAGTGCAAAATAGATGGCAGACATTTGTTTTAACGCATGATCAAGATGGTATAGATGCAATTATTCATATATGTATCACATGTGAAGATGGGAAAATTAATTTAAATAAAATATGGAATTTTAAGACGCACGCCTTTTCTAACACACTGTTAAAAACACAAGATCCAAAAAAATTATTTGGCATGTTAGGAGAGACAGCTGCGCCTTTTACAAACAATAAAAATATGTTTGAGGGTGTGGTTGATGTGCTCAAAAAGCAGCCGCAACCACTGTTTGATATTACGCAACTATTAACAAGTACTAAGTTGTGGGATTTTAAAGACCATGTCTTTTTTGAACCACCTTTTGAACAGCCAAAAGAAGCTTCTAAAAGCAGTTCTGAGTTTATGCCAACGGTACAAGACAAAGCAAAAGATGCGATAGCGTTGACCGATTTATTTACGGTGTGGACTGATGAGTCGACCATGTATCCGTTATTACTTTCTACATCGATGCGATTGATTTTTAAATTGTCTGCACATGCACCAAGTACAAAAGAGTTTGCACAAGAAGTTGATACGCTTGTAGAAAAGATTCCTCTTGATGGTGTTAACTGGATGCAAGATTGGAATACGTATGCAAAACCGGTGTTGCAAAAAGAGTTTGCTGTATTACCAAAAGAGATACTGCCGTTCCTAGGCTCAAAATTTGAGCCTCGTATCTTTTCTGTGCTATGTTATGCTGAAGTTGGTACCGTTAAGCAAAAACTACTTGCTATCCTTGAAAGATCTCGTGTAGAAAAAGGAGAAGAATTCAAGGTTAAAAAACTCTATTGGATCTAAAAAGGAAACAATGCGGATTAATTCAGAAACCAGTGTCGGTCTATTTGTAGCCGCAGCGCTGGCAATTTTTTTCTATATGACTTTCCAGATTGGCGTTTTTAGACTTGATACATCAAATTATCGAGGTCACGTTGTGTATTTCAACGATGTATCTGGTCTTGCAAAGAAAGCTGATGTAAAGATAGCAGGCGTCAAAGTAGGTTGGGTAGATGGTATTAGTTTGGTACAAGGCGATGCTGCGTATCAAGCAAGTGCGATGCTCAAGATTAATAAAGATTATATTATTCGCAGTGATGCGTATGCGGTAGTTCGTCAAGACGGACTTCTTGGTGTTAAGTATCTTGAATTGGTTCCTGGTGATCCATTATCACAACCGCTTCAAGCAGGCCAACCATTAGGTAATCCAGGCAAAGCACCAGTATCAATCGATGACTTATTGCATCAGTTTAAAGGTATTGCAAACAACGTAGAAGATGTCACAGCGGTTATCAAAAACTCAATCGGTACGGTTGATGGTAAAGCACAGCTACAAGAGACCTTTAAGAACATTGCTATTGCAGCAGAACGTATCGCATCCTTCTCCGATGCGGTTGATAGAATTGCCAACAATAACGAAGGTGATGTAAGTCAAATTGTTGCAGATATTCGTGATTTTGCGCATGAACTTAAAACAGGGTTTCCGCCACTGCAAGAAGATTTACGTCGTATAGCAGCAAAAATAGATGGTGAGTTGTTACCATCTGTACAACGTAGCATCGAAAAAATTGCCGGCACGTTTGACCGTGACTTTGATAAAGTTGCAAGCAAACTGCAAACAACAGCAGACGCTATTGAAGGCGCTGCACTACAAACACGCGATGGCTTTAAGAGTATCGGTTCAGTTGCTGACAAGATCAACGAAGGTAAAGGCTTGTTAGGTAAGTTGGTTAATGATGACGAAACCTATCGAGATCTTAAGGTTGCCGTACAAGGGTTAAAGAACTACTTCTCTAAGGTTGATACACTTGGGATTGTGTTTGATGGACACGTAGAAAACATGTACAACGATGCGGAAGCATTAAACATTCGCGATTCTAAAGGTTACTTTGGTGTGCGTATGTTCCCTGCAGAAGATAGATTCTATGTGATGCAAATGTGCGGATCATTAAAGGGTACTGTTAAGCGTCGCTTAATTGAGTACGAACGTTTCGATCAAGAAGGTAACCAGTATTACTTAGCAAACATGAACGTTGATGATAATTACAGATGGGCATATCCAACGCAATTGTACGAAAAAGTAGTTGAACGAGATACACTCAAATACTCCGTACAGTTTGGTAAGATCTTTAACGAACTTGCCTTCCGATTCGGGTTGTTCGAAAGCACCTTTGGTTGCGCAGTTGATTACGACATTCCGTTTGGCACTGAAAAACTTCGTTGGGTTACCTCGTTTGAAGCGTACGACTTTAGAGGTCGTGATCGTTACATTCATAACCAAGTTCCGCATCTTAAGTGGAATAACAAGGTGTTTATTCTTAACAATATCTACTTTGCCTTTGGTGCAGATGACTTTATCAGTAGATATAACAAGAGCGGATTCTTTGGGTTTGGTCTACGTTTTGTTGATGACGATATTAAGTATCTTGGCTCTTACGCAGGCTTTGGCGGCGCTAAGAACTAATCAACGACACTTGCTTGGCGCATGCGATGGTTATGCGCCCAGCTAAAAAAGAGTTGATTTAGATACGCAAGACGGTCTAAACGTTTTTGTACTAAGTGGCTTGCATCTTTATAATTCACCACACGTCCAACATGAGCACGGGCCATCCACTTCATAGTCGTCAGATAGTTTTGCAGTAACGACCGTTCTGATTTTACAACATCTAAAAACGTCATACTCGGATACATGTAGTCAGTAGGATTAGTAGGATTACTGTGTTGTAACTGAATGGCGGCTAACAGTTCTTTGGTTACTAAGTCTGCTGGCTGTTGTAACAATTGTTCTAGTTGTTGTTCGTGCTTCCAATTACACCAGGCTTGTTTATCTACTAGCAAATTATTTGTTTTATAGGTGATTACTTTATACGTAGCAAAAAGTGCTGTGCCTGCTACTGCTGTAGTGATCACAATTGTTTTTAAGGACGGTAATCCAAACCAGGGGAGCCAACTGCCGCTTGCGTTACTATCGCTGATGGTTATGTGTTCTTGGTTTTGCTTTGCGCTATTGCTATTTCTTTGGCCCTTCTGGAGAGTTGCTTGATCGTTATCTTGCAGATTTTTTTGTGCACTGTCTTGTTTAGTGTCTTGTTTAGTGTCTTGTTTAGTGTCTTGTTTAGTGTCTTGTTTAGTGTTGGTGCTAATTTCAGACTGTATTTTTGATTCGTTATTAGCATGCACTATAACGCCTGGTCCGTTTGCTGCTGATGCATGTAAATGTACATGAATGACAATTGGTTTTTCAGGATCCGCACTGCAAAAAAGTGCTGTAGAAAACAGTGCTATACTCATCATCAATTTCTTCATAATGCTCTTCCTATCATTAGTTTGGTATGTGACGCGCTGTTAGTTATATATGATTTTTTGAACAAAGAAATAGGGTAAAATTTATTTTCTGGTATCTTTAAAAGTATGAATATTCAAAAAAAGTTAGCGTACCTTCATTTCTTAAAGAAATTTGTTACCCCGGCACGGCAAGAAAAAATTTTACATTTGTTACCGCAACGTACGCGGCATGTAGCAGCTGTGCTTGAGGACGTCTCGCAGTCTCATAACGCGGCAGCTGTTTTGCGCTCGTGTGAGGCGCTTGGTGTGCAAAATGTGTACGCTATTGAACAGCACCACCCACTAGAATTAAAACAAAAAATTTCTCAAGGTGCAGCAAAGTGGTTAACGCTGACTCGTTTTTCTCATCAAGAGTATGCAGATCCGCTTACAGCCTGCATCAGCACCCTTAAAGAACAACAGTATACTGTTATTGGTACATCGCCTCATGCAACAAAAACATTACAGCAGGTTGCTGTCACAGGTAAGGTTGCTTTGATGTTTGGCACAGAAGAGACTGGTTTATCCCCCGCAGCAATCAAAGCGTGCGATGATCTTATTGCATTACCCCAGTATGGTTTTGTAGAAAGTTTAAACGTTTCTGTGTGTGCAGCACTTTGTCTGTACGATCTAACAACTCGTTTGCGCAGTTCTACAATTGACTGGCATTTGTCACCACAGGAACAAGACGAGCTTGAATTGCACTGGCTAGAGTTATCGTTGGAACATCCACAAGCGCTTAAAAATAGATTTCTGCAAGAATACCAAGATTAGTTACTGATCAGTTGGTAGTTTCAATTTTTTGGCAATTGATCGTTCTATGGCACTCATTTTTGCATCGTTATCATCATCATAATGCGTGTACCCAAGTAAATGGCAGATGCCATGGATGAGTAACACACCCATGCGTTGTTGTAGTGTTGAGTTATAGAGCGGTAACAGATAGTTCACAAAATCTACCGAAATAATAATATCACCAACGTTCTTATCTTCTTCGCATGTGACTTTTATTTTTTGTCCTGCCGTGAGACCTTCGTGATATGGAAACGATAAGATGTCGGTTGCTTTATCTTTTTTACGGTACGTCTTATTGTATGCTCTAATGGTTGCATTGGTGGTAAACCAGATACCAAGATCAAAATCTGCATACCCTAATTCTTTTAAAATAAAGGCCGCTTGTTCTTCTATCAGACGTAGATCAAGGCCATGTTTTTTAAGTTTAGTTTTAATAACGATCATAGCTGTTTATGCCTTTGGTTCTTCTTGTAGTTGGGTAAGATCGATCGTTGCATGCCACGTGTTCCCTTGTTGTTCTAACTTGTTTGCACCATGCGCTTTAGCTTCAAGTACAAGCGTCGTACTGAACGTAATACCTTTGATGCACTGTTCTAGTGATGTAAAAAGAGTATGTGCAGATGCATGTACTCCAGTAATTGTGAGTATATGCAGTGGTGTCTTAAGCGATAGTTCTTGTGCCGTTTTTAATTTGCGCACAGCACTGATAACTTCTAAAAGTGTGGCAACTGATGCAACCGTTTCTGGCGCATGTATAGGTAATTGTACATCTTTAAAGTGAGTTATATGCAGCGACGATATGCCCATACTGTCTTTAAAGAACATGCCATACAGTGTGTCGGTGCTATGCGGAATATAGGGCGCAAGGAGTTGCAAGATGCGTAATCCAACATGGTTTAATGTCCATTTGGTAGCGGCAACTGCTTCTGGCGTATACAGCTCTGGGTGGAACAGTTGGTCTTTGATAAGTTCTAAGTAGTTATCACAGAAATCGTTCCAGAAGAAATGTTCAACAGCCGCAAGTGCTGGGCCAAACTCGTTTGCTTCTAGTTGTTTGCTGTATTCAGTAAAAGTTACATGCGCTTGGTGTACAATCCAGGTGTTGAGTAATCCAAGATCGTGTGGTTTTTTGCTTGGGGCGTCATTGATATGTTCTTTAATAAATCTAAAAGCGTTCCATAATTTGGTGATCAGCTTTTGACCAATTTTCAGTTGTGTTTCTGAGAATGCAACATCGTGTCCCAAGTGACCAGATGCGGTCCAGTATCTAATAGCGTCAGCCGGATACTGCTTAATTAATTGTTCTGGATCCGTTGGGTTATTACCTTGAGATTTTGAAATTTTATCTTTGTCTTTGCTGAGTACGTGGCCAGAGATTACAATCTGTTTCCATGGAATAGTGTCATGGTGCAAGAGTGTTTTAATAATGGTGTAAAATGCCCAGGTACGAATAATATCGTGTGCTTGGGGACGCATGCTCATCGGTAAAAAGCTTGGTTTTTCTTTGCCAAATGTGTTGTGTTCACTGTTACTAAAGAGTGATAAATCAATATACGGAGTTAATGATGAGGTATTCCAGGTATCCATCACATCAGTATCGCCTACAATATCCGTGCTCTTACATTCTGGGCAGCTACCACCTGGGAACTGTTTTTCTTGTGGATCAATAGGCAGTGCAGTTTCTGGAGCTAGTAATACAGCTGAACAATTCTGGCAGTGCCATGCAGGGAACGGAATACCGTAAAAACGTTGGCGGCTTAAGCACCAGTCCCATTGTAAATTTTTGATCCAATCGATACAGCGAGACTTCATAAAGCTTGGATACCAATCAACCTTGTCAAGCGCCTGTAAGAACTGTTCTTTGTGGTCAAGAATACGTAAGAACCATTGTTTTACAACAACAAATTCGATTTCTTTTTTGCAACGTTCGTGCACGCTTACTGCGTGAACGAGTGACTTTTGTTCTTTAACTAAGTTCTGTTCTTTAAGAACTTCAATAATTTTTTCGCGGGCAATGTGTGCTTTAAGGCCTGCAAGAATGCCGGTTGTTTCTAACCATTTGCCTTCTAGGGTCATACACGGGCGGTACGGCAAGTGGTGTTTTTTATACCACATAATGTCCGTTTTATCGCCAAAGGTGCAGCACATAACAAGGCCGGTTCCTTTGTCTTGTTGTACCAAATCGTCTGCTAAAATAGGTACATGCATGCCAAATACGGGCACTATTGCTTGCGTGCCAGCAAGGTGTTGGTAGCGTGCATCATCAGGGTGATATAAAAGTGCAACGCATGATGGTAATAGTTCAGGACGGGTGGTTGCAATCAGCAACGGTGTGCCGTCAGTGGCGGTAAATTCAATGGTGTTAAATTGGGATGGGAGGTCTACCGAGTCAAGTTCTGCTTGTGCTACGGCAGTGCGGCAAGTAGTGCAAAAAAGAGCAGGATCTTCTTTTTGGTACACGTACCCTTTGTTGTATAAATCTATAAATGATGCTTGGGAAATTTTTTGTGCGCGTGGAGAAATGGTTGAGTAGGTATGGCGCCAGTCTGCAGAAATACCCATACGCTTCCATAAAGAAGCGAACTCTTGGGCCATGCCTGCCGATTCAGTTAAGCAGAGTTTCACAAACTCACTGCGTCCCATATAAAGACCGCTTACTTTGTGCTTTTTTTCTACAAAACGTTCGGTAGCAAGACCGTTGTCGTCAAACCCAAAAGGGTAGAAAACGTTGTAGCCGCCAAGCCGTTTATAGCGGGCAATAATATCGGTTTGTGTGTATGAAAAAATATGACCTATATGCAACGACCCAGAGACTGTTGGTGGGGGTGTATCGATAGAAAAGAGGGGTTTTTGTGAATGCTGTTCTGTTGCATAGACAGACGCATGTTCCCATTCTTTTTGGATCTGAGAGTCTAGTAACTGATGGTCATAATGAGTATTCATACAAAACACCGCTTGTTAAAGGAGATTTACCTACTATAACCAAGCGTAATCACAAAAAGCCTGTTGGTCAAAAACGTTGACCGATTAGGCCCTTGCTGTGTGGTGTTTAAGCACTCTATGGCATTCTGCAATACGCGTCTGCACTTCTGGGAACTGGTACTGTAATGGTAAGGCTTTTTCGTACGCCTCTAAAGCCTCGGGGATTAAGTTCATATTGGCATAGCACTCGCCAAGGTTAAACCAAGACCGTTCTTCGTCCGGCAGATTAGTAGCAAGGTGTTTAAAAATACTTGCCGCTTTTTCGTACTGCTTAGTAAAGAAATAGGCGGTTGCCAGATTAAACGTCACATGATGATTGTTTGGGGTGAGCTCTTGCAGGGCTGTAAGACCTTCTATGGCGTACTCGTACTTTGCAAGCTGAATGGCAAGCTCGGTGTATTGCGTAATGCCTTCTATGGTGTCGTAATCAAATTGCATGCACGCTTTTCTGATATATTCGATGCCTTCTTCTGGTTTATTGAGTCCGCAGAGTGAGCGGCCCCAGTTAAAGAAGGCTTTGCCATAATAAGGGCGCAGTGCAATGGCTTGTTGAGCATATGCTATGCTGTTTTCAAAATCGCTTTTGGTTAAAGCATAAGAGGCTAAATTATTATAAAATTCGGCGTACGAAGGGTTTATTTTTATGGCTTCCTTCATAGCGTCCATAGCAAGATCCGTTTTACCTAAATGTTGGTAACAGACTGAAATGTTGTTCCATGCATCAGGGTAGTGGCCATCAATTTTAATTGCTTTTTTAAGGTAGGGAATTGCTTCTTGGTATTTTGCTTTTTCTGCCATGGCTACTGCGTAGTTATTGAACGCGCGTGCTTTTTTAGGGGACGCTTGCACAATGCTAAACCAGAATTCTTCTCCTGATCGCCACACGGTATTGCGTTTATGGGTCATCAAACACAGGCATAGGGTTGCAAGAGCAATGGCTCCAGAAGAGTAGACCGTACGGGTGCGCGTTGAATGTACGCAGAAGGTGATTAATTTTTCAAACGCATAACTGAGGATAAGTGCGAGTACAAACAGATACCCGATAGATGCCATGTAGGTTTTGTAATCGGCAACCAATTCAGTTGAAGGGATAAAGCTTGAGCGGGGTGCTAAGCAGATAAAAAACCATAGCATGCCAAATGCTATAGGTGAGGTGCGATTACGATACAGTAGGTAGATAATGCTTGCTGCAAGGATGCATAATAATAAAAAGGGTCCAAGACAATCGGCGCTAAAAAAGTCACTACACATTTTCCAGTCGTAATCAACACTGATGTTAAACGGCCATAAGAACATGGCCATATAATGAATAATAACTTTAAACTGCGATATGAAAAAATTACCTACAGTAATAACCTGGTTAGCTTGTTGGGTTATTACGTTGCCCACGTTATTTTGTAAGGTAGCTGTTCCTTTAAAAGCATGCGTAACGGTCATATTATTGCTTAAGAATGAGTAAAGGCTACCTATTGTTACTACACTGTAGAGCGCATGAATTATCCAGCGACTTTTAAGTTCTTTAAAAGATCCGTGGGCCACAAAAAACCAATCGATTAACAACATTAAGATCGGCCCAAGAATAGCAATTTCTTTAGTGCCGGTTGCGACATATGCTGCTGCAAGAAGTAGAGCGTACAGAGCTGTTCTTGCTACCGTGTTGCGTAAACGGGTGCTTACTAAAAACAAGCATAAAATAAACATAACAAAGAGCGTAGCAAGCCCTTCAAGTTGTCCTTGGATCACGTACGATATCGTTTGTGTTTGTACAGGGTGCAGCATAAAAAAGAGCGTGGTAATGGTGGCAAGTATTAATCGGCGGCGATAGAAATAGCTGGTAGGCGCGCTTAAAGAGAGGCTCATGCTTAAAGATGCATAGACCAGAAGGCCGCTAAGGATATGAATAATAACGTTACAAAGGCGGTAAAAAAATGGATCATGTTTGGCAATTTTATACCAGACAGTGTTGAGCCAGTAGGATATCCAGCGTGGAGTGGTAAACGCTAAAGAAGAAAAACTGCTCGTGCGCGCATAGAAATATTTTTTGATGCTGACAATATCGTCAAACTGAAAGTCGTACGAGAGTGATGGATAGTAGGTTGCAAATGTTACAGCGGCTAAAATAAGGGGCACTATGACCAGTAATAGATTCTGTTTTTTTGACGATCTAGTCGTGCTATTCATGCTAGTTCTACCTTTTTTATGGGACCTACGTATACGAACGATGATAGTCTAACTTGGCTTGCTGTTTTGTCCACGAGTTTGACCGTTAGGTCTTTTCCTTTTACACTTTTTTGTGTACTGGCGTGCTCTACCGTTTTTGTCAAAGGATATTAGTGTGGGAATGACTATTCAAACAGCACAATCGTTAATCGAAAAAGTGGTATTAGTGCTTACCTATTTTGTAAGCGTTCCAATTTTAGGATATTGCAGAGCATGGGTTGCTAAAAAAATGGGTGATGATACTCCCCAAGAACTTGGCTTTTTAAGTCTCAACCCTGTTGAACATGTAAGTATGTTATGGCTTGGTGTACTACTTATCTTGCGTACAAACTTTGCTTTTGGTCGTTACATTCCTATTAACCCCTTTAATATTCAAGGCGCATGGCGTTGGCTCAAATTAACGTGTGCCTATTTGTCAGATGCATTAGCGGGTGTGCTGATTAGCACCGTGTCGCTTTTTATTTTTGTAGCGGTGTTGCGTATTCATCCAGCAGCGTTAGCACGCAAAATGTTTACCGATGGTACAACCGGATTATTAAGTAGTATTTCTAGTTATTTTCCGTTTGTAAAAGCGTCTAATTTTGAAGTTATCTTGGCGTTACTATTACTAAGCATTGTAGTGTTTAATATTTTGTTAGCCGCCTTTAATATTATTATTAACATTTTTTACATTATCTTTTTTGCCTGTTTTTCACCTAAAGTACACACGGTTGATCATATTAATTGGATTATGTTTATTGTGCCGCTGATTGCGCTTAGTTTTTTAATTACGCCGGTAGAATATCTTATGTATAAGTTTATTTTTTCTATGGCAACGTTGTTTGGTCTTTTAATTGGTGCATTTTAATCTAAGGGGATCGGTATGGCGGCTACATTTAAAGATTTTAAGATTGGCACCGTTGCAATTTTACCAGAAGAAGATTTTAAGAAAAAACTGGCAAGTGGTAAAAAGCTCATAATAAAGTTGGGTATGGATCCTACAGCTCCCGATTTACATTTAGGCCATGCGGTTGTGTTAAGAAAATTAAAACAGTTCCAGGATGCTGGGCATGAGATTTTATTTTTAATTGGTGATTTTACTGCTCGTATTGGCGATCCAACAGGTAAATCTAAAACGCGTCCAGTACTGGGTGATCAAGAAATTGAACAAAATACTAAAACATACTTTGAACAAGTAACCCGCATTCTAGATCCTAAAAAAGTAAAAATTGTTTATAACTCAGAGTGGCTTGGTAAGTTATCTTTTACTGATTTAGTAAAGCTATGCGGTAAAGTTACCCTGGCCCGTATTATAGAGCGGGAAGATTTTAAAAACCGTCTTGATCAACAAGTATCTATTGGGTTTCATGAACTTTTGTATCCCCTGATGCAAGGGTACGATTCTGTTGCCCTGCATGCAGATATTGAACTTGGTGGTACTGATCAGACCTTTAATTTATTGATGGGCCGTGTACTGCAAGAACAGTATGGTCAAGAGCCACAAGCAATTTTGACCGTACCATTGCTGGAAGGTCTTGATGGCGTAGAAAAGATGTCTAAATCTTTAGGAAATTACGTTGGCTTATCAGAAAGTGCAGAACAGGCTTTTGGTAAACTTATGTCAATTTCTGACACGCTCATGTTCCGTTATTTTGAAGTATTGTTATTAGCTACACCAGAAACGCTTGTAGATTATAAGCACCAGATTGCTGCCGGTACGTTACATCCGATGGATCTTAAAAAGAAGATGGCGCACGATATTGTCGCTCTCTTTTGGGGTGCGCATGACGCCGTTACCGCGCAAAAACATTTTGAAAGTATTTTTCAAAATAAAGATTTATCTAAAGCACAAGAATTTGTATTAACTGGTGTTATTCAACCGTTGTGGATTGTAGACTTGCTTAAAATCGTTGGTGCCATAAGTTCTTCTTCTGAGGCACGTAGGCTTATAGAAAGTGGGGCTGTACAGCTTAATGAACAGCCTGTTAAAGACTTTAAGGCACTCGTTACCGTTACTTCTGGCATGACGCTTAAAGTAGGTAAGCATCGTGTGTATAAGTTGGTGCTTGGTTAATCTTAATTGATATCTTCATCGTCAGAACAAAGTCTTAGCGCATCTAATTTAGCATGAATTGTAT
Organism: uncultured Pseudomonadota bacterium; assembly: GCA_964606885.1. Classification (GTDB taxonomy): domain Bacteria; phylum Babelota; class Babeliae; order Babelales; family CAIQNR01; genus CAZSHB01. The sequence continues at coordinate 109,482 of CAZSHB010000002.1, forward strand.
CACTGCATATACCACGGTAATTCATGTTGATAACATTGGTAAGGGCATCCATACCAGCTGCAGTAATAAGGCTTTCTGCACTTATACCATCTTCATTAAGCACTAAGAGGTCAACATTTCTGCGGAGAAATTCAATAATAGTAGGTACATATCCTCTGTGAATTGCTCCAATAATAGGCGCCATGTCTTGTGGGCATGGAGCATTAACGTTTGCACCATGTTCTAGTAAAAACGCTACAAGTTGGTGTTGGATTATGAAATCGTCTTGTAATAATGCTTGCATAAGAGAATTATAGCCATTTTGGTATAAAAAGTCTTTTAGTGAACATGAATCAGATTCATTAATGGTTGCTAATAGTGCTGCTAAAAAACCTCTATCTGATGCTTGAAAATCTAATTGCGTTAAAAGATCAAAGAAATTAGAAAAATTATGAGTTGATTGGGTTAGGTCGCTATAAGGTAAAAAAATCTCAAAAAGTTCAAGATCTTTGCTTTGGAGTGCAAACATAAGGCATGTGTATTCAGCTCCGCTATAGTTATTTGTAAAGGTGAGTACTTGGGCGATAGTGGGAAATGCTTCAAGTAGTTTTTCTATTTTAAGAAGAGATTCTTCTCGTTTAGCAAGAGCAACTTTTTTTCCGGTACAATCTTTTTCTTGGTCAGCGCGTTGTTGGTAGGTAAGAGCTGCTATGACATAATCATGTAACAGTAACGCTGCTTCGCGCTTTTCTGTACACATGTTAATGGGTTTGAATATGTTTTTTTCGGAGCTTGGCAGCAGGCTGCTGGTTGCAAAAATACCGATTGCTAATAATAGGCCTCTACGTTTCATACTACTCTCCATTTTTTACTCACTATCACTATCTGTTGAATATTCATCATCAGCATCTGAGGCGCCACAGTAAGGATCTTCATCGCTATCGGGTGCATCTAAAATTGCAATATAATCATTAACCTGGTCTCTTAGTTCGTCAAAAAGTAAACTATCAGCAGTTTCGTTCTGAGTATCTCTTGTTTGAAGATTAACCCCATTGCGTATGAGCTCGCTAATAATAGCGACGTTCTCTTCTTCAATTGCTGCAAAAATAGGTGCTATGCCGTTTCTATTAGGAGTGTTAATATCTGCACCAAGCGCTAACAAGAACATAAAAAATTCTGCTGCAAGTTTAGGGTTTTGGTGTCTTATTGCTTGGATCAGTGGGGTGTTGCCGTGCTGATTATCTTGGTTAAGAAGTAGCGCTATAATATCAGGGGGTATATGTCCTAGTAGTTCGCCTAGAGCTACTAAAAATATTGTATCTTCTTCAGTTTCTTGAAAATTTTCTTGTACTAAAAAGTCTAAGAAATTAGAAAAATCTTGCGTTGGTTGAGCAAGGTTACTAAAAGGCAGAAGTAGGGTTACAAGATCTATATCGCGTCGTCTGGCTGCATCCATAAGGTAGGTATAGGTTAATTCATCTGGGCCAACTATGGTTTGGCCTTCAATAAGATGAGGCATCATGTTTAATGAGTCGGTAATTCTGTTGAGGTATCCAGCTCTGGTACCATATATATCTCGGTTGTCTGGTAAGTTCCGAATATTCATTTCTAATGAAATAAGAAGATCTTGTTGTAGTTCTGCCTCTTGCTCGGCTCGTTCAATTTGTTCCCTTGTTATTCGTTCTAGATAATCTTCTAGGCTTTCTCGAGGTGCTTGTTGTTTAGGCATTTTTGTTTGTGTTATCTGGCAAGCAGATACGATGTTTATTAGTAATAATATGCGTATGCGGTTCATGCAGCTCTCCATTTTATCTTATATAGGCTTATATGCATTATGCTTGTGCACTATAATAACCTTCTAGCTATAATAATAAAAAAGAGGAGTGGGAAAAGTAAAGAGTTTAAAGGCTTTTTGCTACGGTAAGCTCAATAAATTGTTTAACTTTTTGAGCGTACTGAGTCATAAGTTCTGGCTTATGTTCAAACTCTTCAGAAACATCTAAAACAAGAACCGGCACATCCTCAAGGCTGGAGGCAACCTGCTCCTTTCTAATCAAAAAAGACTCATGCTGTTCGTGAATTTCTTGCAGATAGCTAAGAGGAATGGTTTCTTCGCCAGAACGGTTACGCTTATGCGTGCGTGCATGGCAGATAGTAGGATCAGATTTAAGGTAAATAAACCCGCGTGGCGGAGTAATGCGGGGTACTAAAAACTCAAACCACTGGGTGTACATAAGCCATTCAATAGGCTGCATATGTCCTTGTTGATATCCATTTTTTGCAAAACAGTAATACCCAGAATAGATAGACCGTTCGGCAATGGTTTTTTGTTCGTAAGCAGAGGCATCTTTATGATAATCTCGGATACGGGTAAAAAGGGTAAAAGTTTCCATGGTATACGACCAACGGGGAGTGTCGGTATAGAAATTATTGAGCAACGATTGGGTGCTTGCTGAGCCTGACCAGGCGTTAACAGGTTCAAAAAGAGCCTGCACCTCGGGGAGCTGCGCTGCAAGAAGGCGTAAAAAGGTTGATTTACCAACGCCAACGTTACCTTCAATAATGTACATGAAATTCCTTTTTGATTCGTAAAACAAGGGGTTTTGCAGTATACCCAAAAGAGTGTAAATGCCAATTTTCTGGTATGCTCTTTCACTCAATAATATTTTTAGGTAAAGGTTGTACGTGTCCCTATGGCAATAAAAAAAGAAGCTCCGGTATTGGATTTGGTGTATGGAGTTCATCCAGTTGTTGAACTTTTAAAGCAAAAAAATAGAAAAGTAGTTGAGCTGTATACGCTTAAACCTGAACCAAAAATTTGGCGCCAGATTAAAGAATTGCTTCCTAAGTATCCTGTGACCGTGCATGCATTTACGCGCCAAGCACTGTCTGACAAATTGGGTACTACGGATCATCAAGGTATTGCAGCCTTAGCTCAGCCATATGCGTATAGAAAACAGTTTTTTTCTCCTGCAAAAGAACCACTTTTGTTGATGCTTGATGGTATTGAAGATGTACGCAATTTAGGTGCTATTATTCGTACTGCTTATTGTAGTGGTGTAAACGGTATTATTGTGACTAAAAAGCAGGGAGCACCTCTTAATGCAGCTGCTCTAAAAGCATCAGCAGGATTAGCAGAACGTATTGCTATCTATCAAGCACCATCACCAGCAGTTGCCTTACAACTCTTAAAGACTGCCGGGTATACCATCTATGTTGCAGCATTATCTAAAAAACCAAACGCGTACACACTCAGTTATGCAAGTCCTATGTGTCTTGTTGTCGGTAGTGAAGAGGATGGCGTATCTCCAGAAACTTTAAAAGCTGGAATCACTGTTATGTTACCGCAAGCGAGTCCTGACGTTTCCTACAACGTATCGGTAGCTACTGGTATGTTGTTAGCCACTATTGCTCAACGAACCGCTGAGTAAAGTAGCTTAACTATTGACTATTCACTCTCCAAAACGGTATATATGCTCCAGATACTTCTTTCAATAAAAAGGGTTAGGGGATGAAGGTTGTCGGGGGCGTTTTTATCATCATGCTCGTAATGGTTGGTGCCGGTGTTGGAGTCGGCAAGGCTTGGTACGGTAAGCCAGCACGGATGTGCGCAGTGACTATGGTTTCTGCAAATGCATCGTCAATGGCTTGCTCATGGGCCCAGGCTCTAGTTGCACAGCACCAACATGTCTCCTTGTATCCATCTCAAGCATGCTCTCTTTTACAGCAAGAAATGCCTGCTCTTAAAAAAGTTACAGTGCATCGCCATAGTGCCGGTTTTCATCTTTCTCTCATACAGCAAAAACCGATCTGTTTAATTAATCAAGAACAGGTGTTAACAGCTGATGGTGTGCTTGTTTCGAAAGATCAGTTTGTGCCTACTGTTGTACAACAACTGTTTGCTTACCATGTGGCGTCGCAAGATAGTTTACACAATCAGCAACACGTACAAGAACAGGTGCGCTTTGCCTGTACGTTTGATACGGATATGTTGCAGGATTATACCGTGTCTTGGATCGATTGGTCGCGCATTGAACTGGTCGATAAACAAGATACAACTGTTCGTATGATTGTCAGTGCGGATATGACCTTGTCGCCCGATCTTGTAAGGGCGTATCAAGAAGTAAAAAAAGAAATAAAAAGTATACCTGTCGGCAGAAAGGGACGTGTTTGGCAGGTCGATATGCGATTTAAGAATCAAATACTTGTTTGTTAGGGGGTAGGGATGAAGAAAGTATTTAGCAATAAAATTATCACTGCTGTTGATGTGGGTACCACTAAAATTGGGGTGATAATTGCGCAAGATCTTGGTGATGGCAATATAGAAGTTTTAGGGATTGGTAAAGTTCCTTCTGAAGGTCTTGCTAAAGGTATTGTCGTTGATATGGCAAAAACGGTTCGTTCGATTCGTGCAGCATTAGAACAAGCGCAGATGATGGCAAAAGTAACCGTTGATGAAGCGTACATTGGTATTTCTGGTGCGCATATTCATTCACGCGGGGCTTTTGGTGTAACCCCTATAGAAAAGGGCGAAGTTACTCAGCGAGATTGTGCACGTGCTATTGCATCAGCACGTGCCGTACAATTGCCAGAAGGTCAGCAAGTACTCCATGTGCTTCCACAATACTTTAGTATTGATGGTCAAGAAGCGATCAAAGATCCACTAGGCATGCATGGTATTCGTCTTGAAGTACAAATTCATATGATCACCGGTTCTGTTGCATGTGTGCAAAATTTAGTCACGTCATGCGAGCGTGCAGGCATTCGTGTCAAAGACGTGGTGCTTGAACAGTTGGCATCAGCTGCTGCCGTTTTAAATAAAGATGAGATGGAACTGGGTGTGGGTGTACTTGATATTGGTGGCGGTACTTCCGATTTGGCCATTTATCAACGGGGCAGTATTAGACATACAAAGGTTTTCCCTATAGCGGGAAATCATTTCACCAACGATGTTGCCATGGGATTACGCACTACGCTTAAGGATGCAGAGCGAATAAAACGAGAGTATGGACTTGCTACTGCCAGTCTGATAGACCATGACCTAGACGTTGAAATAGAACTGGTCCAAGGGGGAGCAAAAAAAATGGTCACGCTCAGTGAAATAACCAGCATACTCGAGCCTCGCAGCCACGAATTATTGTCGTTGGTGCATGAGGAAGTGGTTGCCCGTCATATGAGTCATGTGCTCGTATCCGGGTTGGTTATTACCGGTGGTGGATCGTTGCTTACGGGAATTGATTATGTCGCCCAAGATATCTTCAATGTGCCGGTACGTATCGGTAAACCACATCTTGAGCATGCTGATCCTGAGATTCTCAACAATCCTATCTACGCAACAGGGTATGGTCTTTTGCGCTACGCTTGTACTAATAGCGATCTACAAAATGATGCTCAGTATCATGCGGTTGGTCGTCTTTTTCAACGAATGAAATCGTGGGTGTCAGAGTTCTTTTAGTATTCTATAAAAAAGGAGATACACAATGATTACCTTTGATCAAGACGAACGAGATCAAGATCTTGCTCTTGCTTCTATAAAAGTGGTCGGTGTTGGCGGTGCTGGCGGTAATACAATCAACTGCATGGTTGATTCTCAGTATAACGGTGTTGAATTCATAGCAATTAACACTGACGCGCAAGCCCTTAAACATTCAAAAGCACATCACACTATTCAGATTGGTCAGAAATCTACCAAAGGACTTGGCGCAGGTGCTAATCCAGAAGTGGGTAAACGATCAGCAGAAGAAGATATCGATAAGGTTCTTGAACTGTTGCATGGTGCAGATATCGTTTTTGTTGCAGGTGGTATGGGTGGGGGTACCGGTTCAGGTGCATTGCCTGTGATTGTTAAAGCGCTTAAAGAAAAAGGCATTTTGACAATTGTTATTTTAACCAAGCCATTTGCCTTTGAAGGTAAAAAACGTGCCCGTGTTGCTGATGAAGCAATTGAAGTAGTTAAAAAATATGCAGATACACTCTTAGTTATTCCAAACCAAAAGTTGTTAGATTTGGTTGATGACCAAGTTTCTATGATTGACGGTTTTGGCATGATTAACGAAGTGCTTAATAAGTCTGTTCGTGGTATTGCAGATATCATTACACGCTCAGGTCATATAAACGTTGACTTTGCAGACGTTAAAGAAATCATGAAGGACAAAGGTCTAGCAGTTATGGGTACTGCCCGTGCTAGTGGCGAAGGCCGTGCTAAAAAGGCAACCTTACAAGCAATATCATCTCCATTGTTAGAAAGCATGAATATTGCAGGCGCTCGCGGTGTGTTACTGAACATTACTGGTGGTCCTAACTTGGGTCTGCACGAAATTAGCCAAGCTGCATCTATTATTTACGAACAAGCGGATGCTGACGCAAACATCATTCTTGGATCGGTTATCGATCTTGATATGAAAGACGAAGTTTCTGTTACGGTAATTGCAACAGGTTTTACTTCAGTACCAAAACAGGTATTACCTGAAGCTGTAGAGCAGGTGAAAATAGCAGAATTTGTAGCAGCAGCGCCAGTTGCTCCTGTCTATGCACAGCCTGTGCAGCAGGTAGCACAACCGGTAGTTGTACAGCATGTTGCGCCTGAACCAGTTATGGTACATGTAGCTCCAGTGCATGTTGCACCTACACCTGTTCAGGTGGTACCGGTACAAGCAGCACCTGTGTACGTAGCTCCACAGCCAGCAGTAGTGGTACAACCAGTTGCGCAATCGCAAGCAGTACAAGCTGCTCCTGCAATGCCAGTTATGCCAACAGCAACCATAGAACCAGCTGCTCGTGTTATAGAAGAACCGGAATTGCCAACAAGTTGTGAAGTGCCACCGTTAGCACAACAACCACAACAGCAACAAGAAAGAAGTTCTTGCAAATTAGAACAAGCAACAACGTCAGAAGTTATTTATATGGCTCCAGCTGTTTCAGAACCAGTAGCACAAGAAGCTGTGTGTAAAGCACCAGAACCGGTACGTGTAGAATGCCAAGAAGCGGCATCTGTTCTTGCACAAAAAGAACAGCATGTACCCGTAAATGCTGCTGGCAATATTGCTACACCATCAGGCGTAGTGAATCTGCAGGATTTGGATATTCCAACGTTTATGAGAAAGCAGTATCAGCAGAAAAATAAAAACGAGCAGTAACCGATACTCGTCTACAAACTATAAAGCGCTCTGAGCAGTTACTGTTCAGGGCGCTTTTCTTTTGCATCTTTTAGTTCTTGGTACGATTCTTCTACAGCTTTTTGAAATGTTTGGGCAGCTGAATGGAGCGCCAGAAAGCACAGCGTAGAAAAGGCTGTTGAAGCTACAAGGCTTGTGGCAGGCATAATTTTTCTGCATGCCCATTTGGGAAGTTTTGTATATTTACGGGCGAAGAATTTTGCTGTTTTATCAAGTGCATGATACATGCGTGTTGACTGAAAAAGACTGTTAGTTGCTGTCGTAGTAAGCGTGGCTGTGGTAAATGTGGCAAAGATACAGGCAGGAGAAATGGGTAGTTCTTCCGCATGAGGTTCTTTTCCGGAATTTTCTTGAGGCGTTTTGGTAATGGTGGTGAACATGACGCTGGCAGCGTTTTTTACTGCTTCTGGAATGCTAGGCAGCGCATGGCATGTTGCTTGGTGTGCAAGGCATAACAAACAACTGATACTATAGATTCTAGCGCGTATCATAGACATCCCCTTTTTAAGTTATGAGAAACCAGAACCTAAACTAGAACGATGGAAGAGTAAAAGTAATAAAAAAGGGGACCTTGAGAGTCCCCTTAAACATAGATAACTGCGTGCTGCTGATTTAGCAAGTTGCTTCTGATACGGCATGTTCTACCGAGTCTTTAGCGTTTGCAACAATCGTTTCAACGGCTTCTTCTGTAGTTTCAGAAGTTGATCCGTGTATTGCATGCTTTACTTTTTTTACAGCATGTTTAGCTGTTTTCACAACAGCATCTATCCAACTACCGGTCGTTTCTCCAACAGTTTCAGTTGGGGCAACATTGTATGCTGATACGGTATATGATGCTGCGGCTATAAGCATAATGCTTAAGAATGTTAATTTTTTCATAAGTTTTTCCTTTGTTAATTAAAGAGATGAATCTTCAAGCTTTTCAAGAATAAGTTTACGTTCTCTACCTACCAGATGAGCAAGAATACTTGCTGTTTCAGGCATGTTTTTGTTAAGAAAGGCAGCTATTTTTGGACGAGTTAGAAGACCATACAAACTAGCAAACAAGATACCGCCAGTTAGAAGACTTGCGCCAACTTCACGAGCTACTATTGCCTTTGAGTGGTTAATTGCAAAGTATTTTGTCGATAGTTCGCTATTAGGAAGATATGGCTTAATACCATTCTTATAGGTGTAGTATCCTGCAGCGGTGAATGCGGCTGGATAAAGAAGCTTGTCGATATATTGTAGTGTAGCACTTCCTGCTTGAACAACTTGTGAGACTGCTGACACGGAAGTTACGGTAGCAAAATTATCCACAGATGTTGCTATATTGTGTATTTCTGCGGCTACGGTATGTGCGGTTTGCTCTGTATGTTGTTCTACATAGTTTCCTGCAGCAACGGCTTTGTCTTTTGCAAGACGAGCAGCTTCGGCTGTAAGATGTATAGTATTTCCAGCAAGGTCACTTGCCGTACTACCAAGATTACTGGCAGCTGTACTAACATCATATGCTGATGCTTTAACTTCTTTGGCTGCATGTTCGTAACGGGCTGATACTGGTAATGAAGTAAGAAGTGATAAACTTAGTAATGTTAGATTTTTCATGGGATTTCCTTATGCGATGTGTGAACGTTTTCTTTCAGCATTAACTCGAGCATCATGGGCAGCGTCTGCCGCATCATGAGCAGCATGTGCTGCATCGTTAGCTGCATGTTTTGCATCGTTAGCTACGCGGTTAGCCGTTTTGTTTGTGCTGTTAGCACCGTCCTCTACAGCTGATGTTAACGTATGACCAGCTCGTGCCATTCTCGCTTTAGCTTCATGGCCAACTTCAACAACTTTATCTTTTGCTTTGTTTCCAGCCGCAACGACGGTGTTTTTTGCATCAACAGCAGTTTGTGCTGCTTTTTCGCTTAAGGCTTGCGCTTTATCTTCTGCTTTGTGTGCAATCGCTACTGTCTTGTTGGCGATGTTATGAGCAGTATCTTTTGCTTTTGCTGCTACATTATGTGCAGTTTGTTTTACGTTTTCTTTTACAGTAGTAGCTTCTTCATGCACTCTTTGTGCGGTACTATCTGCCAAATCAACTACCGCATCGCCAAGACCATGTGCATGACACTTGGCTTTTTCTGAAGCAATCTTTTGTTTGCATTTTGTTACGATTTTGTTTGCTGACATAGGTGCTGATGCAAGAAGCGTCAGACCTAATAATGCTAGTCTTTTCATAGGTTTCCCCTTATGAATGATAAAATTGAGAAAAATTGAGATGGTATTCGTGTTACTGAGTAACATCGTGAGCAGCTTCTTGTGCTCCTGATGCTAAGTCATGTGCAGCTAACTTTACTCTTCTTGTAGCTTCTTTACTTACGGCAACAACTTTATCTTTGGTGTCGTGAGCAGTTTGTGCTACTTGGTTCTTGGTATCAACAGCAGTCTTTGCGACTTTGTTTTTTGCATCAATAGCAGCTTGTGCAGTCACGTGAGCTGCATGATCAATCCATGCACCTGCTTTTTCAGCAACGCCTGCAATGTGGTCATGTGCTTCGTGTACAGCTTGTGTCGCTTTATCAGCAATATCATGAGCCGTATCTTCTGCTTTAACTGCAACATTGTGTGCTGTTTGTTTTGCAGATTCTTGAGCAGCCTGTGCTGCTATAAGAGTTTTATCTTTTACATCAGACATAGTATCTCCTACTGCATGAGTAGTATTGGTTGCACATTCGCCTACAGCTTGCCCAAAATATTGAGCGTGAGTTTTGGCTCTGTGTGCGGCTTGCTTAGCAGCCTCTTTGTTGTGATTAAGGGAAGTTTGGTTTGCACCTATCGAGCTTTGCACTGAGGCAAGAAGTGATAGGCTTAAGAGTGTCAGAGTTTTCATGGATTTCCTTTCTGGATGATGAAAATGAACTCGTATACATGATCGTACGCCTATCTGGCAGAAAGGCAACCTTTTAAAATGTGCTAAGCTAAAAGCTGTTATTAAGGCGATGTATTATGGTTAGCTCGGCCTTCGCGTAAAGCTATGGCGGACTAAAGAAAGGTTTGAGTATGGGTTTTTATGTATACCCACAAAAAAATATTGCTGTATTTTTTGGGTCACAGCAAGAAGCGTTTGTGCCAGCACTGTACAAACACATGCTTAGTTCTGAACTTATGAATAAAGAGCCGTTTGTGGATGTTGCTCGTACTTTGGGCTTACAGCAGATCGTTTTTCTGCATCAAACACATGGCATACTTGGTGACTTGGTTGATGATCAAAACCAGCCTGTTTTCACTCAAGAGGGGGATTTTATACTAACAACAACTAAGCATATTGGTATTGCAGTTGCTACTGCAGACTGTGTACCTTTAGTTATGTATAGCACCAAGCATCCGGTAGTAGGTGTTGTGCATGCTGGCTGGCGAGGAACAGTTGCAGGTATTATAACTGTTGCACTTGATGCTTTTATGGAACAAATAGATGGTGATACAGAAAGTATACGAGTATTGATTGGCCCTGCAGCGCGCGTGTGTTGTTACCAAGTAAGTGCTGATTTTGTAGATAATCTTGCGCCTGATATGCAGCATTTTGTTTCTATCAAGAACAACGGGCAATATGTTTTTGATAGCGTGGGTTATAATAAACAGCTGATACGTGCGTATGGTTTGCCAGATACTGCAGTGTATGATACCGTGTGCTGCACTATGCATGAGCAAGGATATTGCTCGCATAGAGCTTCTGGAGGCCATCCTGAAAGACAATATACGTTGGTGGCATTGAAATAGTGTTGATGCTCAGGTAGACTGCACGTAAATCTCACTTTGCTATAAAGGACTAAAAAATATGTTCGTAAACACTATTCTTGCGGCACTTATGGGCACGCGTAATGACCGAGTTGTCAAAAAACTTCGGCCTTTAGTAGAACAAATTAATGCATTTGAACCGACTATCAGTGCACTGACTGATGAACAACTTGGTAATAAAACCGTAGAATTTAGGCAACAGCTAGCAGAAGGTGTACATCTTGATACATTGCTCCCAGAAGCATTTGCTGTAGTGCGTGAAGCTGCTAAAAGAAAATTAGGTCAACGTCATTATGATGTCCAGTTAATGGGTGGCATTGTTTTGCATGAAGGTAAGATTGCAGAAATGAAAACTGGGGAAGGTAAAACTTTAACAGCAACCTTGCCTTTGTATCTTAATGCGCTTACTGGCAAATCTGCTTTTTTAGTAACTGTGAACGATTATTTAGCTCGCCGTGACGCACAATGGATGCGCCCGGTTTTTGAATTGCTGGGTATGACAGTTGGCGTAGTACAACATTCTTTATCTGATGAAGCGCGTAAAGCTGCGTATGAATGTGATGTTATTTACGCAACTAATAACGAACTTGGGTTTGATTATTTGCGCGATAACATGAAGTTTAGATTATCTGACTATGCACAACGTGATTTTAATTACGCTATTGTGGATGAAGTTGACTCTATTTTAATTGACGAAGCGCGTACGCCCTTAATTATTTCTGGTCCTTCAAGTGAAAGCAGTGACTTGTATCAACATGCGGATCGTGCAGTTGCAAGTTTACAAAAGGGCATTGATTACGAAGTTGAAGAAAAGCATCGTAATGTGCAATTGACAGAAGCTGGTGTTGATAAAATAGAAGCCGGTTTTAAGATTGAAAATTTATACGCCATAGAACATTTGAGTCTGCTCCACCACATTACTCAGGCACTACGCGCGCATGCATTGTTCCGCCGCGATGTTGAGTACGTGGTACAAGATGGCAAGATTATGATTGTTGATGAGTTTACGGGTCGTATTTTAGCAGGACGTCGTTACAGTGACGGTCTACATCAAGCAATTGAAGCAAAAGAGGGTGTTAAGGTTGAACGGGAAAGTCAAACACTTGCTTCTATTACACTTCAAAATTTATTCAGATTATTTACTAAACTTGCCGGTATGACCGGTACTGCTATGACAGAAGCAGAAGAGTTTTTTAATATTTACAAATTAGATGTGGTTGCTATTCCAACCAATCGTAATTTGGCTCGTATTGATAAACCTGATTTAATCTTTTTAACAGAGCGTGCAAAGTTTAAGCACATTGTTGAAGACGTTAAAGAACGGTACAAAAAAGGCCAACCAGTTTTGATTGGTACCATTGCAGTTGAAACATCGGAACGTTTAAGCCAAGTGCTTGATGCTCAAAATATTCCACACGAAGTGTTAAACGCTAAACAACACGAACGGGAAGCTGATATTGTTGCTAAAGCTGGTCAACCTGGTCATATCACGATTGCTACCAACATGGCAGGACGTGGTACCGATATTAAATTGACATCAGAAGCTGTTGCTGCGGGCGGTCTTTATATTTTAGGTACCGAACGACACGAAAGTCGTCGTATTGATAACCAGCTACGTGGTCGCTCTGGACGTCAAGGCGATGTGGGCGAATCCCGTTTTTATATTTCTCTAGAAGATGAATTGATTCGTCGTTTTGGTGGCGATACGTTTGAACTGCGTGATCGTATGCAACGTTTTGCAGGTATGACAGAAGATGAAACAATCGAATCTAAATTAGTGTCTCGTACTATCGAGCATTCACAAGAAAAAGTAGAAAAGCAGCATTTTGAAAGTCGTAAAAATCTCCTTGAATACGATGATGTTATGAACCAACATCGTAAGGTGATTTACTCATGGCGCCGTTCAGTTTTAGAAGGTGAAGAGCAAATTTATGAACTTGTGCGTGATATGATTATCGATGGCGTACATGATGCATTTACCCGTTTTGCTCCAGAACACACTATTTCAGAAGAAGAACGTGAGTTGGTTCTTGGGTTTATAGCACGCGTTATTGGTGTGGAAACAACCTTCTTTAATCAGCCAGCTTTTAAAACTGTTGATACGGAACTGTTAAAAACTGATGTGATTAACTTAGTTCTTGAACAATATTCGTTGTACCGCAAAAATAAACAACAAGAGATGGTAGCAGACGCAGAAAAATGGATGATGCTAGAAACGATTGATCAGGCATGGAAGCAACATATGCTTAACTTGGACCATCTTCAAGAAGGTATCAATTTAAGAAGTTGGGGCCAAAAGTCACCAATTATTGAATACAAGCGCGAAGCATTTGCGATGTTCCAAAACATGATGCAAGAGATTCGTTGGGAAGTGGTACACCGTATTTTCCATCTGAACCTTGAGCATTTTGACAGTGAACATTTAGAAGAAAAGCGTGAACGCGAATTAGAAAACATTCAAACCATTAGCGCCGACTCACAAGAGGACGAGCAACCAATCCGTCGTGAAGAGCCGCGCATTGGTCGTAATGAACCGTGTCCTTGCGGATCTGGCAAAAAAATGAAAAAATGTTGCAACTAATACGTACACTAAAAAAATAGAGATAAGAGAACCTGGATCGGCTTTTTAAAGCCAGTCCAGGTTTTTTCGTTACAGGAGAGTAGATATGGAACCAAGCATTTTAGTTACCGGGGGCGCAGGGTATATAGGTTCGTACACTGCATGGTTATTACGCAAGCGGGGATATAACGTTGTTGTGCTTGATGCACTTTTACAAGGCCAAACGTTTCCTTACACGTGGGCGGAATTTGTACACGGCGATTATGGCGATGCTGCACTGCTTGAGCGTTTATTTACTCAGTATCGAATAGACGCAGTTATTCATTGCGGTGCTTTTATGTGCGTGGCCGATTCGGTTGTACAACCGTTAGTCTATTATCAAAATAATGTGGCTAAGACTATGACACTTCTTGAACTCATGGTGCGTCATAATTGCAAGCAGTTAGTTTTTTCTTCTAGTTGTGCTGTGTATGGGGCACCACAAGTGTTACCGCTTACTGAAGAGCATCCTTGTTTACCTATGAGTCCTTATGGCACCACTAAGATGATGGTAGAGCAATTGTTACACGATGCGGACCGTGCGTACGGTTTACGTTCAGTTTCGCTCAGGTATTTTAATGCTGCAGGTGCGCTTGCTTGTGAAAATTTGGGAGAGCGCCATGTACCTGAAACGCATAGTATCCCTTTGTTGTTACATGCAGCGCGTACGGGTAAACCATTTTCTATTTTTGGTACCGATTATCCAACGCCCGATGGTACTTGTATTCGTGATTATATTCATATTCATGACTTGGCCGATGCGCATCATAAAGCATTGGAGCATCTGCAAAAAGGTTTACCATCAGACATCTTTAATTTAGGTACCGGAACAGGATGTTCAGTTAAAGAACTTATTGCTGTGGTACAAAAAGTAACTGGTTCTCAGATTGTTACTATTCCTGCAAAACGGCGTCAGGGAGACCCGGCATTATTAGTTGCCGATGCACGTAAGGCGATGGCTATTTTACAATGGCAGCCAGTGTATACGGATATGCTGAGTATTGTGCATAGCGCTTGGCAATTTGAACAGCTTTATAATCCATTGCAAGTATTAACAGATACAAAAGAAAAATCCCCGGGTTTTTAGTCCGAGGATTTTTCTTTAAGAGTTAGTAGTGTAGTGTTATGGCATTTGAGGTAAAAGAGTTTGTATCATGTTGCGTGCTGCAATAGCTTTTTGTGAGGCTTGGAATGCATCATCATTATTTATTGCAGGATTATTAAAAAGAGAGAGAGCTTTGTTTGCAATAGATCCTTGATCTATCATTTGCAAAACAACTGTTGCCGCTTGTTTTACCTGAGGGCTATTTATCTTATCTGCATCAGCTTGTATTTGAGTTGTTATTCTTTTTACATCTTTAATTGCAGGTATTCTTGGGGTTATTAATGTATCTGATAAAGCAGATAAGGCCTTTCCATTTTTATCAGCAACTGATCCTGGAGTAGCTACCATTGCGAAAAGTTCGGCATCATCTTTTGTTAGTTTTGCTAATCTCGAAATTACTCTCTTTATCATATTGTTTATATCAGTTACTGATTTTTGTGCTGCTGCTTGTAGTTGAGCTACTGTTTGTGCAGGTACTGGCGCAGGTGCCGGAGCAGGCATTGGAGCTGGTGCTCCAGGCATACTTGGTACTTCCATGACATAAACAGGAGGTGTTGCATGTCCCATTAAGCCAGTCCATGTACTATTAAACGCTTTAGTAGTGTCAGCTGCTTGTTTGGTAATAAATGCTGCTGGGTCAGTTGCCACATCGATACTTGTATTAGGTGTGCCAGGTACATTGCTTGTTACGATTAATACATCAGCAGATGTTTTTGTTGTAACTAATGCATTCATGACATGTAAAGCATGAGCGTTAATTGTAGTAACTAACTCATCGCTGCCTTGTTTTGTAGGAATTGGGTTAGATGAAGCAGGATCAAATAAATCAGTTACTATTCTATTGTGTGCATCTACAACATCTTGCAAGTTGGCTGCAGGTATTGCACCGTCTGTTTTTACTGGGATTTCTAGTAAAAATACAGGGTGGTTTGTAGTCCAAAGTGTGCCTACGCCAGTTGGTAGTAATGCATTGGTATCATTTATTTGCTCATTGATTAATGTTACTGCATCAGGTTGAGCTGCTATAGCTGTTGCATTAAGATTGTTGGTGCTGATGATTGAAATAGTAGTCGTATTAGGAAGACCATGTGCAAGAGCTTGTTGCATGAGCGCAAGACCCATGTCATTAAGTGCCTTAATAACATTCGCCTTAACAGATCCGCCCTTTACCGTTGTTGTGTAAACCTTTTTTGTCAGGTTGTTATGATCGGTAATGAGCGTAGCTACAACTTGTTGAGCAGGTACAAGAGCTACTGGAGCGGGTGCAGGAGTTGGTGCTGGTGCTGGGGCAGGAGCCGGGGCTGGCGCAGGTGCCGGAGCGGGTGCAACTGCTGCTGGTGCTAATGTTGGGGTTCCTGTTGCAGGAAGATAGATGAAGTACACGGTAGGTGTAGCATTACCTGCAAAAGAAGCTCTTATTGCGCTGTTTTGCGCTTGAATGAATCCTAGTCTAGAGCTTGCAAGTACATCAAGATCTGTTTGAGGTATATTCTTAGTGGTTGCAACAGGGACAGATCTTGTAAAGCCTGAAGGTATTATACCATTCTTCATAAGGTCGTTTGCCATGTTGTTGCATGTTATGAGTGCAGTATCCATATTTGCTTTGCTTGCAACAGGACTTACTAATTCAGGAGTTGTTTTTCCAGCTTGTACTGTTCCAAATGCGTTGGTCATTATATCGTTAAATTGATCAACGAGACTCTTAACAAGCGCATCTGATGCTTGCATTGCAGGCATTACAGCGTAAGGAGCAGGATTATCAAGTGGTACTAACACGGTATAGAGTTTTGGTACTGGGTGACCAGTTCTAAACCAGGCAGTTCCAAGAGTAAAGGTGAAAGCAGCTTGTAGTTGATCTATATTTTTTTGTAACTTTTCTGCGGCAGTTGTACCAGCAAGATCTTTAGTTGTTGCAATAACAGTAATATAATCACTGCTAATACGGCATCTAGAAACTTGATCATTAAGTACTTGCGCATATTGTGCAAGTATTAATAAAGCATCTTTATCACCTGGTATTGATTGTCCTACATTCGGGTCTGTGGTTACTCTGTCAGCAAGGAATTTGGCAGCGCGTACAGAATATTGCATTACTAAGCTATTAAGAATGACATCAGCGGTTGCACCAACTGGCACTGGTTTTGGGGCTGGGTTTCTACCAGGATGAGTAACAGCATTAAAGGTTATAACGGCAGTATAGATAGTAGGGTAGCTAGGCGCTGTGG
>CAZSHB010000003.1:0-5109 GCA_964606885.1 uncultured Pseudomonadota bacterium
CATGGCTTAAAGAGCATGCTGTATGGGGCACAGGAATTATAAGCTCAGGCTTAATTGATGAGCTTAATATTTATCAGGCTACCCAAAGAGCGATGAAAAAGGCCGTTTACACCCTGATGTCCCAATTACCCTCATCACACACCATAGATAGTGTTGTTATTGATGCTATGCCCCTATTTTTAAAGGGATATGAAGATATCCCGATCCACTCTTACCCCAAAGGGGAGTCTTGGTCTTCCTCTATAGCGGCAGCCTCCATTATAGCGAAAGTGACCCGCGATGAGCTTATGACCCAGATTGTAGGCCAATTTCCGGCTCACGGCATGGAACTCCATAAAGGCTACGGTACGCCTATCCATCAACAAGCATTACAGGCATCTGGCATTACGCTGATACACCGGGTTACTTTTTTAAAGTCGCTTTTAGCCCAAGAAGATAAAACGGGCCAAACAACCCTTTTTTAGAAAGGTATATATATATGAAGCGTTTGTTGATCTTTTTTCTTACTTGTCTCTATCTACCAGTATTAACTGCCTACGGCATTCCAAACCTGACCTACATCAATAGAGAAGGCATCCCAACGCAACTGACTCAAGCAAGCCTGTCTGAACATTTTTTAGATCCAAAACAAGATACCCCTCAAAACTGTAAACTTATTTTGGGTATTTTAACCAACCACGCTGATACAACTAAAGCTGCTCTTGATGCAAGTGCTGATCGAAACCTGGTGCTTAAGGGTGGATGGACCCCGCTTCATCTAGCAGCACGTGCTGGTTTTGTTTTTGGCTTTATTGCACTCCATGAAAAAAATCAGTTTCAACGGGCGTATGTTCACATACCAGGCACAGGCAAAAAAACCCCTCTTGATCTTATTTTAGAAAGTTTAATTGCCGAACATGATACACTTATAGAATTGCAGACTGGTGCTGATTTTTTTGAACATCGCCGCGTATGTTTAATGCCTTTTATGGAACTTTTACAGAAATATTACCCACACTCCCGCGATCTGACCAAAATATTCAACACCATGCGGATTGTTGGCTGGCTTGAAGAGACCAGCGTATGACCAGTACAAAAAAGACGGCTGCTTTTGCAGAAGTCATAGAAAGCTCACTCGTACATTGCAAGGGACAAACCTGGCAGTGGGATAATTTTCCAGAATTTGGCTCATTACTCTGCATTAAAGAACCAACAAAAACAGTTTTTGGTATTGTTACTCATGTCACTACTGGAGCTCCAGACACCGGGCGCACGCCTTTTATCTACCAAAAAACAGAATCTGAACTCAAACGAGAACATCCCCATATTTTTGCTTTTTTACAAACCACCTTTGTCTGCACCCTCGTTGCGTTTGTTGAACACGAACGATTCTTTTACCAAACAGCAAGCACGCCTGCCAAAATACACGCCTTTATTGAACAACCAACCCTACAAGAACAGCGCCAATTTTTTACTAAGCACGACTATCTTTTTACCCTACATGCTCAAAACCAGCTTAAAAGCAGCGATCTTCTGGTCGCCCTTCTACGCCAACAACACCTGCTTGGCATACTCACCAAACAACACTTTTTTACGTGTCTTGAAACAGTCGCCCTGCTTGAAGGTGATAATTACGCACGCACAGCGGTACTCATAGAACGAACCGGCCACTTAGTTAAAGATGCATAACAGCTTCTGTAAGCCTTTTGACTTACCAAAAGTTCGTGTCACACTTACACATCTAGCATGTATCTTAACTATAAAGGATCACCATGAATTCTAGAATTTTGTCACTAGCACTGATACTAAGTGCTAGCCAACTCCACACACGCTCTCACTCCCATCAAAGCAGCAAGTTTGATAATTTCTTTTCGTCACAACCGTTTAACTTTGCACGCGATATGGAAGAACTTGCAGCAGATCCACGTTTGCCGCAAAGTGATTTCTTAGTAAACCAACTCATACAATACGCAGAAAATTCTTGGCCTAATAACAATCACACGCTTTTTTTAAATTTAGCACAAAACCCCGGCATGGTAGATAGTAACAAACTCATACGTTTGGTACTTAACCATCTTTCAAAATCTTTTATGAACCAAGAAAAAGAACTGATTATTGCACTTATACACAATCCCAACATGATAGAATGTTATGAACTAGAGCACGCAGTATACTCATACGTCGATCGCTCTTTTGGCAGACAGCAACATATGCTTATGGTGGAACTTGCAAACAATCCTTATCTTGGAAGAAGCAGACGTCTTTTTAATCAAGTAACAAACTATTTAAACAGTTACCATGCAAACAATAGTGATAAGAGCGAAATTTTGCGATTATTAGCAGCTAACCCAAGTGTGTATAATAACTATACTTACTCACAGACTATATATACACACGTACATCACCAACAAGACCCTGATACTGTTGCCGCTCTTTTTGCTGGGGCAGCAGTTGGTGTTGCAGCAGGCACTGTTCTGTACAACTTGTTTTTTGACGAACCTACAACACGTACTACAACGTACACAACAACCTATCGTCGCTAATCTGAAATAACCATCTATGAACAAAAAACATCTTTACGCAGTGCTCTGTTTGCTGACAGCAAGTACCATGTCTGCAAAGTATTACGATTATCCACAAGCAAAACCGACGTTTCATCCAGCAGCACAACAGTATGTTAATCCATACCACACGATGATGAAAAACTTGGCAGCAAATCCTGCATTAGCACACAACCCTGAACTTGTTGCAAACTTGCTAGACTATGTTAATCAACTATGGCCATCAAGCGAGAAACGGGACATCATGCAAGCATTAGCAAGTAATCCTAATGCGTGTACCAATCCACAATTAGCACACTTAGTACAAGAAGAAATTCTCTACCAACGTAAGCAAAGTAAACTGGAAGCAATGTTTGCTTTAGGTACGCTTGCAGCTGTTGGTATAGGCTTTATTGTCTACACGCTTACACAAAGCATTTCTGCACACTACACGCATTAATTTTTACAAATACACACAGCAACAAAAAACCCGGCTTTAACACCGGGTTTTTATTTTTATAAACAGCTGACAGATTAGTACATGCCACCCATGCCGCCCATACCAGGCATTGCAGGAGCACCAAGTTCTTTCTTGTCTTCTGGTAAATCACAAATAATTGCTTCAGTTGTAATACAAAGACCTGCAATAGATGCTGCGTTTTGCAATGCAGAACGAGTTACTTTAGCAGGATCCACAATACCAGCTTCAATCATATTCACAAAAGTACCGTTCTTTGCATCAAAGCCTTCATCGCCAATCATTTGGCGAACTTTGTCTACAATAACTGAACCTTCAAAACCTGCGTTTTGTGCAATAATACGCAACGGTTCTTCAAGCGCACGGCGTACAATAAGTACACCAAGACGTTGATCGCCTTCTGCTTGAATTGCATCAACAGCAGCCTGTGCGCGTAATAACGCAACGCCACCACCAGCTACAATACCTTCTTCAATTGCTGCACGAGTTGCATGGAGCGCATCTTCAATACGATCCTTCTTTTCCTTCATTTCCGTTTCAGTTGCTGCACCAACTTTGATAACTGCAACACCGCCAGCAAGCTTTGCTAAGCGTTCTTGGAGTTTTTCTTTATCATAGTCTGAGCTGGTGTTTTCAATCTGCATACGGATTTGAGCAACACGGTCTTGAATAAGATTTTCTGAACCATTACCGTCAACAATAGTTGTATTGTCTTTAGTAATAATAATCTTTTTAGCAATACCAAGGTCTTGCAGTGTTAAACTTTCAAGCTTGATGCCAAGATCTTCTGATACCACACGGCCACCAGTAAGTACCGCAATGTCTTCTAACATTTCTTTACGGCGATCGCCAAAGCCAGGAGCTTTAACTGCTACTACATGCAAGGTTCCACGAATTTTGTTTACTACTAATGTAGCAAGCGCTTCGCCTTCAATATCTTCAGCAATAATCAATAACTGACGACCAGTTTTTGCTACCTGTTCTAAAATAGGCAACAAAGACTTCATTGATGAAATCTTCTTTTCGTGCAGTAAAATAACCGCATCGGCAAGTTGTACTTCCATCTTTTCTGAGTTGGTCACAAAGTAGGGAGACAAATATCCGCGGTCAAATTGCATACCTTCAACCACTTCTAACTCATTTTCCATACCTTTAGCTTCTTCAACGGTAATAACGCCATCGCGTCCTACACGTTCCATAGCTTCAGCAATCTGTTGACCAACAATATGATCTGAGTTTGCAGAGATCGTTGCTACTTGTTCAATTTCTGTTCTGTTACTTACTTTTTTTGCTGCTTTTCTAATTTCAGCAACCGCAACTTCTACCGCTTTTTCTATCCCACGCTTTAATTCCATAGGGTTAGCATTAGCAGTAACGTACTTGTTACCTTCTCTAAAAATAGCTTGTGCCAATACCGTAGCAGTTGTAGTACCATCACCAGCAACATCTGCTGTTTTGCTTGCTACTTCTTTAACTAACTGAGCACCCATATTTTCAAGAGGATCCTTAAGATCAATCTCTTTAGCTACCGTCACACCATCTTTAGTGATTGCCGGTGAACCAAATGAACGATTATACGCAACGTTACGTCCCTTGGGCCCGAGGGTCACCTTAACTGCATCAGCAAGAGTATCGACGCCACGACGAATCTTATCGCGAGCTTCTGCTCCAAAAAGAATATGCTTTCCAGCCATAATTTTTCCTTTGTACTACTATTTTTCTTAATGCTTATTTTTCAACAACGCCAAGTACTTCATCTTCACGCAACATAAGATGAGATGCATCTATATCCGTGCCTGCATACTTACCAAAAAAGACCACATCGCCTTCTTTTACTTGCAAAGGATGTATCTTACCTGACTGGTCCCATTTACCTGCGCCTACTGCAAGAACGATGCCTGTTTGGCCTTTTTCTTTAGCGCCTTCAGGTATATATAAACCGCCTTTTGTTCTTTCTTCTGTTTCAAGACGTTTGATATACAAACGGTCATAAAGCGGACGAATTTTATCTGTCATAACACAGACCTCCCGTTTTAAAATAAGTTAAAATGACTATCTTTTTCATATTGATTTGCAGCTACCACACCTAGTTATCAGTAGCCATGCCCTAGT
>CAZSHB010000003.1:5119-106854 GCA_964606885.1 uncultured Pseudomonadota bacterium
AAAGAGTGCAATTATTTTATAGCAACTGACTCAGATTTTGCTGCTATTTTTTACCAAAGTTAAGCTTATTTGTATTAACAACAAGCGTCAGTACTGCGGCAACAACCGCCTACTGCTGGTTCTTGTGCTGAACCCTTTTTATGGGCCTCTTTAAGAACTTCTTTTACTTTATCGTGAGTTGGTTGATACAGATCAATCTTGTTGCCACTTGGATCAAAACAAGATGCCATAATACCATGCGTTGCGGTGATAGGTTCGGTCACAAATTCAACGCCTTGCGCAGTAAGCGCAGCGTGTATGCCTTGCATATTATCCACCTGGAACACGATGCCTGTGTGACGGCCTTTTTCTACCGCTTCACTTGGACATAAGCCAATTCTTACCCCACGTAAATCAAGTTCAGCCCATTTACCTGGAAGATAAAAAATCTTCTGTAAACCTAAATTTTGATAAAAAGTTAAAGCTTGTTCTAAATTTTCTTGCATCAAGACAACCATATATAACGATTGAACAGAAGGCATTTGTGACATATTTGCACCCTATTTTTTAAGTAAACCTGCACTACGAGCGGTAGTACGAGTGTACTTGATTTATGAACTATTTCTATCACCACCAGAAAGGTTTGACATCCAATATACCCCACAGTAGGATTGCCACGTTCTTTTGTAACCCCCAAAGTACGTAAAAGGAGTACTTATGAAGACCACAATGTTCTTACCAATTTTCATGCTTCTCTCAGTTTTTTCTGCAAGCGCAAGCGACAACAACAACAACCAAAGATCCTACCTATCAAAATCTAGCATCATGACCCTTGGTCTAGGTGTTGGTGTTGCAGGTGCAGCTTACTTAGTTCTTAAATCTACTGATGTTCTCAGCACTACTGGCAGAGCGGTAGCAACTCGAGCTGGCAGTTTACCAACGCTACCTTCTGCTCTTGTAACTGAATTTAAAAACAACGCAGTAAACGCAAGTGTAGCTCTTGCTACAGGTGCCGTAAGTGCTACTGTTTTAGCAAAAAAACATTTACCTGCCGTACAAAATGCTGTCCTAAAACAAGCAACCAAGGAAAATGCTGCTAACTTTGTAACACTCGCAAGCGCAGCAACCCTAGCAAACGGCGTTAGAACTGGTTCTTGGAAACAAATCACCGGCGGCGCTGCAGCATTAACACTTGCTCTTACCCACTCATCATTTGCTCCCAATACTCAGAGTCAACAAAGCTAAGCCAACCAATTCTACAACAGTACCTGTGATTGCCACAACAAGCTCTAGTAGTTAAGCTGCACGAAAACCTGAGCCTGGAACTGATGCTGGCAAAGAAGCATTAGCAAACACAGCTGAAAAACTAGAAACACTTGATGCTGGAAATAACAAAGATAAAGATTCTAACTAACATCTGAATACGCGAATTTTAGTTATCCGTGATTTAAAAATACCTCGGTAATAAAAAAACCGGGGTATTTTTTTGCCCACCTTTTGACAAAAACACGATTCCTAGTACGTTTTATCCATGTTAGCGGGTTACAAAAATGTATTATTTAAAGAAATTATTATGGCGAACTATCTGTTAGTGCTCTTATTAAGTACCTGTTTCTCTATTAATGCGCATAAATTCGATGGTAAACGCAGTACTTTGGAAGATGATTGTCTTTATACAGACGGTGACGGCGGTTTAGATGACACTAACTCACATACCGCACAAAACCGTGGACACTTTCAAGAACCATACCCTGCTTTTCCTACACCGCCTCGCATTCACCGCACAGGCAACTATCAGCACACTCTCCCCGAAGGCTATAATCAACGCAACCAACAAAGACATGCTCAACGAGCAGCAGAACAGGCAGCTACAGAAGAACGAAGTGCAAGGCGACAAGCAGACGCACAAGCTGTTATAGAAAGAAGACGCGCAGAGCGAGAAGCAAATAATGATGTTTTTATGCCTGCTGCTAGAGAAACAGTAGTCAGTCTTAATAGAAGCGGAGTATGGCCCCGTAGAACACGCCATATGGCAAACGCACGCGCACGTACATTTCCAACACATAGCCCTATTCCAGAATATGTACAAGTGCCTGAAGCAACACAAGCTGCTCTAGAATTTATGGCTTTAGCACAACGACCACCATTAGCTAATGATGAAATGCTCAGACTGTTTGCAGATGTAGCAGCCACACTAACTGCCGACAATAATGAAAATCAATATCCACCTACCATAACCCCTACTGATACATAACAATAAAAACATAGACATGCTGTTGTTGTACACATAACAAGATGCTGACTTTTTGACAAAAACACGCTTTCTAGTACCCTTTTTGCGTGTAGAGGGTTATAAAGAAAAATTTATTCTTTGTAGGGGAATTACTATGGTCCAATATATTTTGTTAGTGCTTATGTTCGTGTGTACACCAAGCTTTACACACGAATACGATAACACAGCCGGCCCGCTAAACCAAGAACCATTACCTCCTCTTGTAAGACCAGAATGGGCAAGAAATCAACAAGCACTGATCGCTACAAGACAAGAGCGCAGAGAAGGATACGCTGCTCCAGTTGTTGCCTTTACTCCTGCACAAGAAAGTGAACAACAAAGACAAGTATTTCTTGCAGCAAGAAGAACAACACC
The DNA here is from genome assembly GCA_964606885.1 of uncultured Pseudomonadota bacterium. GTDB lineage: Bacteria > Babelota > Babeliae > Babelales > CAIQNR01 > CAZSHB01. The sequence continues at coordinate 7,746 of CAZSHB010000003.1, forward strand.
CCCAGGTTGAACTACAAACAACACAATTAAACCAGTTATCTATACAACCATTTTTCAGAAAGATTTTTTCTCTATGCATAAGATACATTCAAAAACAACACTCTTAGTTATGGCATTATCTTTTACCAGCATTTTTGCAGGCGATAACGAACCAGCACCAAGAATAACGACAAAAGCTTCAACAGCTCCTATTATTGCAGGCTTAACTACTGCTAGAGATAGAGATCAAAGCCGTGGTGGACAGGTAACTTCTCCAAGACATTTAACACCTCCTCATATATTAAGCACTACGACACGTCGACAACTTATTCCACCATTCTCACAACATAATTAATCCTTACTAACAAGAGATTTTGTATGTATCAACTATTTGTATGTGCTGTTTCTCTAATAAGTTTTTGTGCCACGCTTAATGCACGCTCCAAACCTGCTTATACGAGCGTAAGGCAACCCCGCCTCATGCAACCAAAAACCGTAGCTGCTGTTCGTTACCATGCGCATAGGTATCCACTTCTTTCTTATTCATGCAACAATTTATTTGCACCATTATTATCTGCACGTGACCCACGAGCACAAGTTTTTCCGCAAGAACAAGATGTTGATGCTCACTCAATTAATTCTGGCAATACGGTTATCATGCATCCTCATATAACACCACTAGATAACAATCAAGAACAACAAAGCGCACTCTCAAGCCAACACACAAGTATAACATCAGGAGCATGGCGGGTTCTTTTTACAAGACATCTGTAACCCTTGCCCCGCTTAATAAATCATTATACAGTTGCCTAAGTAATTGCGCATGGACTAACCAAACAAGGAACCGTTGTATGATGCTTTTTCCCTCGTTAATAAGTCAAAACAGGCACGAACTTACCGAACAAATGAACATACTTACTCCGTATTGCCATGGATTTCATGTTGACATTATGGATGGCACGTTTGTCAGCAACACGTCTGGTAGTGTTGAACTAACGCACTTCATACGCGCGCATACACACATGCCATTATGGGTACACTTGATGGTTGAAGATCCTCTTGCGTACATCAACCAACTCAATCTACAACCGGGGGATAGTGTCACCTTTCATACAGAAGCAGTTAAAGAAAACAGCCCTCTTATAGAAGCACTAGAACACAAACGTTTAGAACCCGGCATCGCTATCAGTCCCAACACTCCTCTGAGCAGCATGACCAATTTCTGCACGCTTGTTGGACAAATTACCTTAATGACCGTGCAACCAGGCGCATCAGGTCAAGCCTTTATTCCCGAGATGTACAAAAAAATTGAACTGCTTAATGCACTACGCGCATCACAAGAATGTTCATTCTCGCTTGCTGTTGATGGCGGCATCACGCTTGATATTGCAAAAAAACTTATCTATTACGGCGTTAATAAAATTGCCGTTGGTGCTGCTATTATGCAGGCTTCTAATCCTGTAGAAATGGCAAAGAAATTTCTAGAACTATCCGATTTTGATGAATAAAAAAGGCACACTTTTTTAACACGCTTTTCATACACTTCTGATCTTTTATTACGAACACCCTAAAACCAATAAGCGGCACATCAATACATACTCCCTGTGCTTATTTTATTTATTTTTGAGCTTATAACAAAACAATTATTGCATCCAGAGAGGCATATGCGGTAGCCTATAAGTAGAAAAGGTCTTTAAAAATGGAAGGTAATCTATGAAGAAAAAAGTAATGTACCGTATCTTAATAGTCATGGTGTTATTAATTGGTACCAAGAAGCTCTTACCGTATGTATGGGGCAACAGCTTGAATACCATTTTAACCGTGAAATTTTTTGAAGGCTGGTAACGCTCTTCCCGCAGTATCTGCAGCCACTTCACCATTCATTATTTCCAAGCAAAAGACACCGGAACTGATCCGCTTACTTTTTGATAATGCTTAGCATGCATCTTAAATCTCTCAATACTATTAAAGAGATAGATACTGTTCATGTAACAGTTGTGCACTTGCAATGAGTTGTTTTTGTTCTTGTGGCAACAACGGTGTATGCATAATACGCTCTACACCCTGTGCACCTAATAACACAGGCATACTCAAGCAAACGTTCAATTCTTTAACAAAACAAGAAACAGGATAAATCCGTTTTGCATCATCAAGAATAGCCTTACAGTACATTGTAACAGCTGTAGCAATACCAAACTCTGTAAACCCTTTAGACGCTATAAGATCGTACGCTTTATGCTTTGTATGCGTTGCTATGTCTTGTAACACCGTTTCATTAATTGACGGAAAAGAACTTAACGGCAAACCACCTACACGCACGGTAGACCATGCAATAAATTGACTATCCCCATGTTCTGCGAGCACGTATCCTTCTATAGATGCAGGATTAATAGCTAAATATTTTCCTAACAATCCGCGCATACGAAACGAATCTAATAATGTTCCAGAACCAAATACCTGAGTAACAGGCAACCCCGAAATGCCTTGTACATACCGCGTTAAAATATCTACAGGGTTGGTCACAACAATGATAATACTATCGCGCTTAATGGGTTGTAATTCTGTAATAATAGAATTCATAACATCGTGATTTGTCTTAAGAAGTTCAAGACGTGTTTGCCCCGGTTTTTGAGCAACACCTGCCGTGATGATAATAATATCTGCTTGTGCCGCTTGCTTAAAAGTGGCCGCTGTTACTGATGTTGTGCGACTTACAGAAAGTGCATCTTCAAGATCTTGCACTTCGCCTTTACACTTGTTCTGATTAGTGTCGACCATAAGAATGTGTGCCGCTATTCCATGCGCTATACAGGCATATGCTGTTGTTGATCCGACTCCACCTGTACCTATAATTGCTATTGTTGATTGCTTCATCAATCTACCTTTTTTATTTTTTAGAAGTTACTGGTAAAAGAAATATACCATAAAAAACCCCGGAAGTTTCCGAGGTTTTTTTATTATAACATGAATATTTAAAAATCATGCACGGTAAACACGTACAGCACAAACCACAGTACTAATAGCGCTAGCAACAAGTAATCTTTGATATATTTCCTCTTCCGTAGCATCTTGTGTCGCCATGAATGCTTTAAAAGAGGCACAACATACTCCCGCACTTACTAATCCTGTCAATCCCCATGCAGCTTTTTCACCCATAGTTGCGTCTACCCAACGCTTAAAGGGAAAATGGCCATACGAAACTTTAACTGCCACCGTTGGCAATGTTTTTAAAGTATCTGATCCTACAACATCTGGCGCAAAGGCAACCATTCCTAATAGTAGCAACTTCTTCATATCTTATATTTCGTTTTTAACATTCCATCTTAATAGCTACTTGCTAGGCGCATCATCAGCTTGAATATTACGTAGTCCCCAACGAGCCGCATGAATAGCGCATATTCCCGTTGCTACAGTCACCGCACTACCTGCTGCTACTACCCCTAGAGTAAAAAGAGCAGGAGCTCCTCGTAATGAAAAATCCAAAGTACGTACAGCGACACGCAACGAACTGTGAGCACACCCACTTGCAAGCAATAATTGCAAGGCACCAGCAGCTTGCTGCTGAGTTGGAACAACAAAAGGTACCGTACTCTTAGTTTCTGCAAAGAATTTTTTTTCTTTATCATGATCACAATCTGCCGCACTATTTTTTGCTACACACGTTGCAAGCAGTAACACCATACTTATTTTTTTAAATTGCATTTTTATATCTTTTATAAAGCCGTAAAGATCAAACAATAGACGACAGTAAGTATAGGCATACTTCGCACTTTGTTCATAATATTTTTATTACTACCTCAAGAGTTGGTTTACACTCGATAAAGCGCAGTTAGCCCAGCCTTCGTTTCAGTCTTCACCAAGGTTTCGACGAGCACGTAAAAACTACAGCGGGCAGACTTCGATGGTTCTACTAATATTTATGGTTCCACCTCAAAAACAATTGGCATGCCAGACGTAGCCTCTCGCCTCGGCATAGCCTTTCGGCGGAGCCTGGGTGGCGAAGTCTGGTGTACCATAGCAGACTATTTTTGTAACTTTCAGGTTGAAAGTAGCACATTATTTAGTTTACCATTCGACAGTTACTTATGGCCACATAACTATAACCACACAAGATAGAATATCAATTCCAATCATGATACTATTAAAATCATAAATTTTACGATTTATAAAGAATAAACCTAACAATAACTATTAGAAGAAATGAAATAATGATTAATTTACCAAAGTGCCCAAAATGTAGTTCAGAGTATACTTATGAAGATAATGGAATTTTGATTTGTCCAGAATGTGCTCATGAGTGGAACAGAGAAATAGAAAGTGACAATGCTGAAAATAAAAAGATTGTCAAAGATGCGAATGGAAATATCTTGAATAATGGTGACTCTGTAATACTCATAAAAGATCTTAAAATAAAAGGAAGTTCATCGGTCATAAAAGCTGGTACAAAAGTAAAAAATATACGGTTAGTCGATGAAGATCATAATATTGATTGCAAAATTGATGGATTTGGGAAGATGGGTTTGAAATCTGAGTTTGTCAAAAAAATTTAGCAAAACTACCTTAGAAAACGCTGAGCCCCCAAACACAAACTTTCGCCTTGGCGAAGTATCTAATGCAAATATTTTTATCTAGGACTGCCCTACTACGTTAAAACTTCGAAGGGCATACTTCGCTATCAAATCATTATGGTTTACCATACGAAGCCTTGGCGAAGTATGGTGTGCCCGGCTGGATTCGAACCAGCGACCTACAGATTAGAAGTCTGTCGCTCTATCCAACTGAGCTACGGGCACAGACAAGAACCACTAGTATAGAAGAACCGTGGCTTATTTTCAAATCAAATACGAGATTCTGGCGCTACAAACAACGCTTTGAACTCTGTTGTAATCGTTTTAAGCTCTTTAAGCGTCTTTTCTGATATATCTTTAGTTGTAAAAATTTCTTGATACAAGCCTGGATACACCGATTCTACGTAACTAATATACTGCTGAATGAAAACCTGAATGTCAGGCAAAGCCAAACTATTTAAATAACCTTCTTGCAACACAAACAACATAAGTGCCTGTTGTACAAATGAATAAGTCTTAAACTGGTGTTGCTTTAACACCTCTGTTGCACGCTGCCCTTGAGCAATACGTCGTTGCGCTTCTTTATCAAGATCAGTACCAAACTGAGAGAAATCGAGCAAATCACGATACTGTGCAAGTTCTAACCCCAGCGTCTTGGTCATCTTTTTCATAGCTTTTGTTTGAGCGGCACCACCAACACGAGATACCGAAAGACCGATATTAACCGCAGGTCGAATACCATTCTTAAACAACTGATCATCTAAAAATATCTGACCATCAGTAATAGAAATTAAGTTGGTAGGGATATACGCCGTGATATCATCACCTTGTACCTGAATAATAGGCAACGCCGTCATAGACCCACCCTTAAGAACCTTACCGGCCCGTTCAAGTAAACGAGAATGGAGATAGAACACATCCCCTGGGTACGCTTCACGTCCTGGTGGACGGCGTAAAAGTAACGACATTTCACGGTATGCAACAGCGTGGTTACTTAAATTGTCGTACACAATTAACACGTCGCGCTTTTGATCTCTAAAATATTCGCCAATTGTACAGCCAACATACGGCGCTAAATACTGACACAACACCGCATCACTAGCATCCGCACTGATAACCACAGTGTATTCAAGCGCGCCTTTTTCTTTAAGCAATCTAATGGTTTCTGCCAAGCTTGCCTGACGTTGACCAATAGACACGTAAATACACAGAACGTTTTTATCTTTTTGATGCAAAATAGTATCAAGCGCAATAGCCGTTTTACCGGTACTTCTATTACCAATTAACAATTCACGCTGGCCTTTACCAAGCGGTATTAATGCATCAATAGCAAGAATGCCTGTCTCGAGCGATTCGTTCACCGGAGATCGTTCTATAACACCTGGAGCAGCCGCTTCAATAGGCCGCCATGCAGTAGGTTTAATATCCCCAAGACCATCAATAGGTTTACCAACAGCATTAATAACACGCCCTAATAACTGCTCGCCTACAGGCGCTTTAAATACTTTTTTAGTACGCGTAACAACTTCTAATTCTTTAATAGCGATTGCTGGATACAACACAAAAACGGAAACAAAACTTTCTTGCAGATCCAAAACAATCCCGCGATTTCCATTTTCAAATTCAACGACTTCATTGTAAACAGCTTTTTCAAGACCATGAACACGGCATATACCGTCTCCTACTTGGACAACAATCCCAATTTCTTGGAGTTGTTCCTGTGGCGCATCCGAAAGCGCTTTTTCAAATAAAGAAACAAGATCGGTACTTTTAATGTCCATGAAAATCCTTAACGCTTTAAAAGCTGTTCTAATCTACGTAATTTTTTATCAACAGAATCTTCCCATCGCAACGTACTTGTTTGGCAACAAATTCCCGCTATAAGATTGGGATTTACCCTGTATTCAAAACTGAGCGTAGCTTCTGTCTGTTGCTGTAAACAGCGTTCTATACTCATTTTTTCTTGATCTGATAATACACTTGAACTAGCAACTTGGCACTCATCAATCTTAGCAAGACGTTTGTACAAATCAGCTATTTGCGTAAATACTTCTCCTAAGAGTGAACCTCTTTTGTGTTCAACCACTAAGGCAATAATTTTCCCTGAAGATTCTGGCAAACCACATGCACGCACAATACGATGAATTTCTTTAAGTTTTAGTTCTTTGCTCATCACACTCAGATCAAGCAAAAAACCTATGCGCGCGTTTTTAAGAAAAATATCTGCCGCACGCTCAAACGAATGGTATGACGTTATCGTTAGCGTATCAAAAAAGAGATCGAGGTACGCTCGCGCATAACGGCGAGCTAAGATGATTGCGCCTTTATCCATTACCGTACACCTTGCGTCATGTGTTGGCATGCTTGAGCAATTGCGTGACGCTGTGCCTCAGGAGACTGATACTGAGCGATGAGATGTTGACGGACCTGCTCTAACACCTCAGGAAGCAATTCTTTTTGCGTATCGTGCAAGATAACCGCTTGTTCTTGTGCTGCCGTATATAATACTAGTTGTTGCTTAAGAGCGAGGCATTCTTGACGAGTTATATGTTTTTTATCTTCTTCTTTTTTGAACCAAATAGCGATAGATGCAACCAGATGATTGCCATATGCTTCCTGATCAAGAATATCTTGATCAAGCTTCTGCGCTTGCTGTTTTGTAGTAACTACACTGTGCTGCAATGCGTAGAACGCATCTTTTTTATGTTGCATAGCCTGTGCTAATGCTGGTGATCCGTATTTTCTATACACATACCGCAGACAAGCACACAGAAAAACAAAGTTAATTAGCTCAAAAAAACGCTCGTATAAAAGACTAATACCCATCAGAAATCCTTGTTGCAATAAGCTGAGCAGTGGCGTGTTGTAGATCTTTTTTTTCTTGTGATGTTAATGCAGAGACGTCTGTCGGTTGGTGCGGTAGATTACACGCGCCAGTTGAACTACCAGTCAACGTCGGCGCTCCCCGAACAAACAACAACTGAAAATCAAACCAACGATCTTGTTTATATCGCTTTTTAACTGCCACCTGATGTTCATAATGCTCTATACTTTTTTGTACGGTCTGCTGAGCAACGTCTTCTTGTAACGCAACGGCAACGATCGGCTTTAGTAAAAACCGATTTAAAAACCACCAAGCCCAAAGAAACGAAACAATCTGTACAAGCAGCGTACCATTAATAGAGATCATGCCAACCTCTTAGACTTTTTGTAATTAGCTATAAAAAACAAGAAGTAAAGCAACAATAAACGCATAGATTGCTGATGTTTCTACAAGAATCATCGCTAACACCATGGTACTGCGCACTTGTTGTGAACTTTCAGGATACTTCCCGATACTTTCACACGCCTTGGTACCAATTAATCCTTGCCCGATTGCAGGCCCGACTGTACCAACGCCCATCGCAATTGCTGCGCCCAGAAAGGCAGCGGCTTTTGCGTAGAATACTCCTTCCATGAAGACACCCTTCTTGATTTAAGATAAGTATAATTTTTATACGTAAAAAGCAGTGTAGCTCAATTTTTCATTTGTTTACAAGCAAACTCGGGAAAAGCCTTTGTTTTCTTGAGTAATTTGATGTTTTTGTATGAATGAAGCTATTGCTTCAAGGTGCTGCGTAAAGTAACGAGTGTCATGTTCAAAGTCATCATTACAAGACAAAACAAGCACGGGAACTTCTTTAATATGAGCCGCAACGCCTTCTTTTTTAAGCAACCAGCTTTCATGTTTATCATGCAGCGACTGTAAATAAGATAATGGCACACTCACTTCTTCTTGGCGCGCTCTCTTTTTTAAACGAGAAAAACAAACTTCAGGATCCGTCTGTAAATAAATAAATCCGGTCGGTTGAGGGGCATAATTTTCTACTAACCAAGAAAACCAGTCTTGATATAACTGCCATTCAAGATTGCTCATAGCACCCATCTCAAAGCAATTTTTTGCAAAACAGTACCGATCAGAGTAAACCGAGCGTTCAATAATTTGAGTAATATCCGGGTATTCAAAAGAGTATTTTTGCTGTTCCATAATACGCGTAATAAACGCATATGATTGGAACGTATAGGCCCAACGAGGAATGTCGTTGTAAAAACGCTCTAAAAGGTTCTCGCCCCCACCCACGTCTTGCCACTTAGTATGTGGCTCATACACAACTTGCACAGGCAGTTGTTCGCCCACTAAACGTAAGAAGGTAGACTTACCTGAACCGATGTTTCCTTCAACAATAAAGTTATCCGGACCCTTTTTTAAACGAATGCTATTCTGCATATTCTTACGTCTCTTTACGATATAAAAAAGCCCTAAACCCGGCTATTTTGTGTTATTTATCCAAATAGAGTATACTGGCTTGCCTTGACGGGCAATCTGATGAAACAGCTCTATTTCCTGTCTATAAAAAAGAGTATAAACAAGCAAAAGAAAACTAGAAGACATGATAAGAAGAAAATTATTTTTTATCGTTTGGAGCATGCTTTTATTGGGGCTATGCCAACCGAGCAATGCCATGAGCGATATGGACGAAGATATTTTAAGTGGCCTTTTCTATCAAGATAATGATATGGAACTGCCAACTGGTCTTGATGCTAACGTTATCACCAGAGCTGGTGGCGGGGCAACTAGCGTTCCTTTTTTAACCAGTCTTGGACTACAAGATCTCTTAAAAACACCACTCTATCTACGTACCAACCCGATTATGCGCGTACCGCTGCTCGATTTGCCTATGTTCCAAAAATTTGTGAACTATCATAAACCGGGCAATCAATTTGAAATTTTCCCTTTCTACACACAAACGTACGAAGAAAACTTTTACAAAAATCATACCCATATCGACTCTTATATAGACTTAAGAAATCCTAATTTTATGAGCACTCTTGACGCTGCAGTAACTCCTCTTGGTCTTGATATAAACATCCCACAAATCTTACCCCTTTTTTACAACCTCAAACTACAAGAACGCCGTACTGGCTTCATGCCTCAATACATTAAGAATTTTGATACCTGGTCATTCTTGGTGCGCGTACCTGTGTATTACCAAGAACACAACTTGTACTTAACGCCTGAAGAACAAGAAGCAATTAATAACAACCCACTTTTCCAACAATCTGCAGGCGAAGATTATATGCAATTCGCTCGCCAACATCTTATTTGCGATGCATTAGGAGTAGGCGATACACGTTTGATGTTTGAATTCTTTGTGTACGACCATCCGACCTACCAGTGGGGTTGTGGTCTTAGGTTAACACTTCCTACAGGGTTCACTTTCAAAAAAGGCTTGTACGGTTCTGCATTTCCAAAAGATAAAGCTGCACCAAATCTTGATATCAGTGATATCGTCACTACTGAATTTCTTGAAACGGGACAACTCACTTCCCAACAAACCCAAGAAGTGGTGAACTTTAGCGAATCTGTTTTGGATAGACTCTCTACCATTTTACTTAATCAACCTATGGGTAATGGACATCATCTAGGTATTGGTATTTTCTCTCATGCGCATATGCGTTTCTCTTCTTGGATATCACTTGGCAGTCTTACCCAGATTGAAATTTTAATGCCATGCGGCACCAGCAGGTTCTTTTATCTTGGTCCTGATATAGCTGCCTATAACGCATTTGACTGGAGTGAGGCTGGTCAAAACACACAAATTCCTGAAAAATTAAAATACTTTAATACACAACTTCAAAAGAAATTTTTCCCTCCACTCTATTCATGCATGGTGTTTCCAGGTTTAATTTTACAAAATACCACTGCCCTTCTTTTTGAAGGTGAATTCTGGAATAAGACTATCGGTTCCGATTTATGGTTCCAAACCCCAGAACATGTATGGGACGTACAAGTACCTGCACAAGCAGCACCGTTCCTGGATGTTGATAAATCAAAAATGGGTGGCGGATACCAAGCAAAAATATGGGGTTCTCTAGAACGTAACGCCAAAGTTCAATCGTATTGGATAAGAAACGAGGACGAAACACGCACACGACTCATGGAACTTTCTCCTTGGACTTTTGGTCTACGGGGCGAAGTTGCTTCCAACAGTTATACCGTAGGTGGGGATTGGGGCATTTCTGTGTACATAAAAAATGAATTTTAAAAAGGACTCTTTTTATGAAAATGATACAACGTTATTTCTCTCTTATTTTGTTAACTCCATGTGTAACACAAGCTGCCGCTGCTCAAGCAGTCAAACAAGTTGGCACTCATGCCGCTAAAGCAGCACATCATCGCACCAAAACACTTATTGTAACGCCACTCTTAAAGCTTATTGACGGCATTCCCGGCATCATGGATGCAAGCACCTTTAAAGACTGCTACAACACCTGGAGCTTTATTAAAACTCTTCAAAGCAAAGCACAACATTTTAAATTCCAAGGTGCTTTAGTGTCACTCCAAGACTTAGTAAAGTTTGAAGTTAAGCATAAAAATATTGATAAAGAATCTGCCGAGTGGAAAGAGTTTTTAGATGTTAAAAAACAGTTTGTTGATCTATTTAAGCAAGAAACTATTGAAAAGAAAAAAAGCGTAGAATCATCATCTGCTAAAGAAGCAACTAAGAAAATTGTCGATCTATGGCTTACCACACAACCAGATAATCAAAGCACCACCTCTCTCTTAAAAAATTGGGGAACGCCAGAAGAAGAAACTGCGTTGTACAACGCTAGTGCTATGGAACTATATAAGTTCATGAATGATCTATGTCACTTTTTAGAAGACTTTATGTACAGCTGCCCAAAAGCGCGCGCCGACTTTGAATCCTACTTAAAGGACGAAAAAGAACGAGCAGCTTTTGAGAAGTTCTTTAACCACAATTAAGAAGATATATGGAAACAGTAGCCGGCGTCGTTGAACGCTTTTTATTTCAGAATCAAGAAAACGGCTACGCAGTTTTTGTATTAACTATCAAAAAAGACGTAACGGTTGTGGTGTGCGGATCACTCCCCCCACTACGACCAGGCGAACAAGTTGAACTACAGGGTGCATGGTCTATGCACCCTACGTTTGGCAAACAGTTCCAAGCAGAATCCTGCAAAATCGAATTACCAACCAGTATTGGCGGTCTACAAAAATATCTCAGCTCCGGCCTAATTAAAGGCATCGGTCCTGCATACGCAAAAAAATTAGTCGACTATTTTGGTACAGCAGTACTCACCGTTATTGACGAAGAACCAGAACGCCTTAAAGAAGTTCCTGGTGTGGGCGTCAAACGTATTGCAGAAATCACCAACGCATGGAAGGACCAGCGAGATATCGCTAAGATCATGGTCTTCTTGCAAGAGAAAGGCGCGTCTACTGCCTACGCAGTTAAAATTTATAAAAAATATGGGCAGAACAGTATTGCGTATATGACAGAAAATCCGTACCGCATCGCTCAAGAAATATGGGGCATCGGTTTTAAAATTGCGGATCAAATAGCTCAAAATTTAGGATTTGAACGCACATCTGCCAAACGTATAAAGGCGGGCATCTTATACGCACTGACCAAACATATTGGCACAGGCAGCATCTATAGCAATGTAGAAGATCTTAAAAAACTAACGCTTGAACTATTAGAACTCACTAACGATGACGTACAACAAGTGCTCAAAACTGCACTGCACGATCTGTATAACGAAGAAAAAATTAAGCTAATTACTTACCAAGAACAACATTTTGTATGCCTTGCACAGTACTACTTTACAGAAAAAAGTATTGCGCAAAAGTTACTCACACTCCTGCAAACGCCAACAACAAAAACGTTTGACACTCATGCTATCTATCAAGAGTTACGTGCACCTAGTGCAGGGACACTTGCTCTTAACGAGCTGCAACAGACGGGCATCATGAGCTGTTTAACTAACAAAGTATCTATTATTACCGGTGGTCCTGGTACAGGTAAAACAACTCTGATTAAACAACTGTTAAAAATTTTAGACGCTAACAACAGAGTCTATAAGTTAACTGCTCCCACCGGTAGAGCAGCAAAACGTATTACCGAAAGTACCGGTAAATATGCTGTGACACTCCATAGACTGTTAGAGTTTAACGCGCAAACCATGGGCTTTACCCATAACGAACAAAACGCACTCAAGCTCGATTATCTCATTGTGGACGAATCATCCATGATTGATGTTTTTTTAGCACACGCACTACTGAAAGCAGTACCGTTAACAGCGCATGTTATTTTTATTGGGGATATTGATCAGCTGCCTTCAGTTGGAGCTGGCAACTTTTTACACGACTGTATTGCAAGCGGCAAAATACCTACTACCAAACTAAATTTTATTTTTAGACAAGCGCACAACAGTTTGATTGCGTACAACGCACACCAAATTAATACGGGGCAATTTCCTAGCTCAAGCGCGCCAGATACATTTAAAGATTACTATTTTATTAAAGAAGATAATCCGGAAATGTTGCCGGTACACATTAAAAAAATTATCCATGTCACGCTACCACGCATGAACCTCAAACCTGAACAGGCCATTATCTTAACACCCATGAACAAAGGTTCTGCAGGCACACAGCATCTTAATAGTGTGCTCCAAGACTTACGTAACCCGGGCACCAATCAGCCACAATTAAAACGTATGTTCTCTACGTTCAAGTTAGACGACCCGGTCATGCAATTACGCAACAATTACGATAAACATGTCTTTAACGGCGATATTGGTACCATCAGTGCAATTAACCATGAAGACAAAGAACTGACCGTTACGTATGCAGAAAAAGAAGTAACGTACGATTTTGTAGAACTAGACGAACTGGTACTTGCATATGCAGTCTCGATTCATAAAAGCCAAGGTTCAGAATTTGATGCAGTTATTATCCCGCTCTTTATGCAACACTTTACGCTCCTACAAAGAAATTTAGTGTATACTGCTTTAACAAGAGCAAAAAAACTCTGTATCCTTATAGGCCAACCACGGGCTATTGCTATGGCAATTAAAAACACCAAGGGTAACGAGAGAACAACATTTTTATCCGCATTTTTAACTACTGATCTAATATGCCGCTAATATTTTTATTATTGCTTCTTGTAGTACAAACCTCACTTTCTAGCAACACGTTTAAGCAACCCTTTACTATCATGCTTGACGGTGCAGGCGATGCACACCATGCGGGCAGAACGCTTGCTGGTGACTATTTAGAACGAGGACTTACTATGCAGTTAGCACAAGGAATAAAACACAAACTAGAACAAACGTATGATGGTCTACGTGTTGTTCTTGCAAGAACTCCTGGAGAATCAGCAACACACATCCAAAGGGCAACCTTTGCAAACAGAATTGCGGATCTGTATATCAGCATCAGCCTATACCCACAAACAACTAAGCCAACTATCGATTGCTACTATTTTTGCCTTGAGCCTCGTGCACTACCTATTGCCCCAACAAACAATTTACAATTAACACCATTAACACAAGTACATCTACCAACAACACCGGCATCTCAAGCGTCTGCTCAAGCTTTTTATACAGAACTTAAAAACATCGTCACCAACACCATGATTGTACACATGCCAACCGGCATTCCCTGTGCACCTCTTAAAGGTATTGCGTGCCCTGCATTTGCACTAGAAGCATCAATTAAACATGCGCATGATATCCCCATGTTGGTGAATATACTCAGCTCAGCACTCACAAAAAGTATCGATTATCATATCAGGAACCAATCATGACACTCGCACAACGCTGGTTAACACTTATTGCCGCTTTAGCCATGAGTGCAGGATTTGTGTATTTCTTAGTGCATACCAACATACTCATTATTGCACCGTACCACAGCTCATATACGCCAGCGCTTGTAACGGCAGCAACCAAGAAAAACAGCACACTCTTTTTTTATAAACAGGATGCTTGGCACCAAGAAGTAGTACCGCTACTGTTGCCCGATCAACAGGCGGACGCGCTCAGCTGTATAGCTAATCGATGGCTTGTGCTTGCAACAGAAGAAGAACTCATGAATAAAAAAGTTCGCGTAGAGCATGCTTTTATTACCCAAGATGGTAGTGGCTATCTTTCATGCGATCAGTGCCTGTTTGAATCCGCACAATCAACTCGAGAAAAATTCTTTCTTATTCAAGGGCTGATACGCTCTATCAAAGCTGCTGGAATATCTCTTAAAGGCATTTACTTTTTAGTACAGAACAAACCTATGGCCGATTATCATCTTGATTTTTCAGTGCCTTGGTCATGCGAACCGTACAACGTCAACAACTAACCTACGACTCATCGCTAAAGCCGCGTGGCGAGCCATCATCATCCTTAGAGAACTTATCTTGTAAGCGCTGTTGATCATGATTACCATGAGGTGCAGAATAGTAATGGCGTTCTTCTTGAGCCATACGCACCACACGCACGGGAAAGGCAACACTGATATCGTTAAGCTTTAAGAATTTACTAATTGCGCGGCGCACGTCACTCGCAATATCCCACTGATCAAGCGTCTTTTCTGAACTAATAAAGCCACGTACTAAAAAGACAAACCCTGAAGGCCCAAACTCTTCTAAACGAACCACAGGCGCAGGCATTTTTAACACGTTAGGCACACTATTGAGCGCTTGCTTTAGAACATCAACCGTTTTTTCTGGGTCATCCGCATACCGAATGCCAATCATAATATCAGGGAAGGTAATGTACCCAGCAGTGTAATCCCAGTTTAAAATCGTATCACGCATAAAACGAGAGTTAGGAATAATCAAGCTGTAACTTCTTTTTCTACGGAGCACCACAGTACGCGGAGTAATTTTACGCACCACACCTTTTACTTCATCATCAAGCATAATGTAATCGCCCACTTTTAATGGTCGGTTTACAAGCAAAATAAAGTAACCCACAAAGTCGTTAAAAATATCCCGTAATGCCCACGCAATACCCAAAACCAACGGCGTTACGTAATAGGCAATTAAGAATCCAAATCCTTGATGCCACAGACCAAGCGTAATCACCGAGATCACTACCAAGTAATACGAAATAGTAGAAACCGCATTGTGCACACCAGGGTCAACCAAGAGCACTGCATAAATTCTAAATAACAGATATTTATCAACCAAATACGCAATAAAGAAACTAAGTGGTATGACCGCAATAGTTGCTGCAAGATCTACCAAACTCAGCTTTTGATACTGACCATCTTTTAAACCAATAACCAAACGTTTAAGTGTAAGATAATCATACATGGTTGCTATATGAATCGGTCTATTCCAGAACCAGCTTATTAACCCAATTGCTAAAATCACACAGATAAACATCAAGAAGATAACTGATACACCGTACCATGTTTTAGCTGAAGAAAAACGGGCTTGTAGTGATTCGCCATCGGAAGAGAAGAAGAACATAGCAACAAGGCGACGTGCAAAACCATAAAACATATACAGCAAGCGAGCAACCACAATTGTACCCAGCGTGCCCCAAAGAATATAAGAAACTAAATTGTTATAGCCACCAATGTGCGAATCTGTCAGCGCCATAAGCAACACAACAAAACTGAGTAGTGCATAATAATAGTTGTTTACTAAGTGCCATACCCAGTTACCCCATGTTGAGCGCGTAGGAATAATGCTGAGTAAATCTTCTTTTCTAATAAGTGCTAATAGCAGTACACGAATAATAATTGAGTACACGGCAAGCAAAATATTTGGCAGTTCAGACTTGGTGTATAGTCCAAGCATAAGTGCTTCGCGCAAAGACAGGAGCACAATGGTTGAGTACAAAAGCCAATTAAAGACGGTAAAAAAGCGATCTTCAAAACTCTCTGTTAACAACAAGAACTGCTCTTTTTGATTATATGTTTGCAACGCAAAGCTGAGTTTTTTTGCCATATAGAGCAAGTACGGTATGGACGCTATAAAAAAGATAATACTTGGCAAATAAAGTTCTGCCGCACTGGTTGACCCAAAATGCCAAAAGAGTACCGACCAGATAAACAGACTGAGTAAATGTTCTGATGCAAACGTACAAAGTACATACGCAATTCTACTGGTGTAAAAAGCACCCTTGTATTCTTGAGCAATACGCAACAGCACGTTAGCAAACGATGGTAAATAAGAACGTATCACAAAGTAAGCAAGAATCACGCCTAACAGCTGTGCCAAGAGTAATGCTAATGCAAAAGGACTTGCAAAGAAGTTTGCCAATCGGTACGACAACCAACCAGAAAGGAGCGATTGAATATAAGCCTGAATGCTTGTTTTTAAATCGAGTACAAAAATCTGGATGTCCGGAATAATATTGCGAATACCTTCAAGCGAAAGCGCTCCGCCTGCACGGTGCCACAAACTGACACGGCTCAGTTCACTTGTAATACCTTCTGACTGTTTGAGCGTTGTACTGATGGTTACCACTACCTGTGAGTAACTTTCTATCAGTTTACCTGTGATATCTGTTTGACGATTAATCATCCCTTGTGCACGTTCTAAAAACGTTATTGTTTGCATATACAACTGATCTTGGCGTGCAAAGAGGTGCGTACGCTTAGTACGTATCTGCTCAAGGCGTTCTTTAATTTGATTGAACGCTCTATTTTGCACACTGAGCCTACTGGTTGCGGCAGTACGCTTATCTTCAAACAATGTTTTTTCGCGCATCAACTCAAATGCTTGCTCTTGATATTTCTTGATCTCGCCTTGCAAGCTTTCCGTATTTTTAAACAATTGCTGCTTAAGTTTGTACCATGTTTGTACTACTGCGTAGGTCAATTCTTTTTCTTTTAATTTAAACTTAGCAACTTCAATTTGGGCTCTATACAGTTCAACTTCTCGTTCTGCTGCCGCAATCTGTTCTGTGATAAAACCTACTTGCACAGTCAGCGCATACGCTTCTCCCGTGGTTGGTTCAATCGTCCAATCTCGAACAGCAGAAACTTCTCCCTCTTTAGTGCCACGGATAGCATCAAGAGACGCAAGTTCTTTTTTAAGATCATCCATATAAGCAGTAACAATGTCGATTTTTTGTACATACCGATCAGTTACGGCAATAACGAGCTGCTGCTCTTTTTTAACATCTTCTTGAGCAGCCTGCACATCTTTTTTATCTACTCTAAAAGAAACACGGACAATTAAATCCCGCTCCTGAGTAAGTAATACACGCTTTTTTTCTTCTACAGAAAGACGCTCTGTCACGAGTACTAAGCGCGCTTCTTGCTCCTGAATACGCACTTGTAACAGTTGGCGTTCATACTCTGCTAAGCGCACTTGGATATCTAAGAGCTCACTTTGCGTATGTACATCACCCTCAGCATGCGCGCTCACTTTACCAAAATCGGTTTGCTCTTTAACTTTTTCTTGGTGCACTTTTTCTGCTTGTACCAGCTTTTTTTGTAAACTTGCTAAGTCCGTTTTAACTTCTGCAAGTTCCGATTTAAGTGTACGTACTTTATCTTCTTGTATGCCCACTTTATAACTAAGCGATTGCAATTCCTGAAAATCGTACAACGCTTTTTTATCTGGCAATAAGCCTTCAAATTGCGGATCTCTGACATATCCTTCAAGCAGAGCAACTGCTTCTTTATAAATACTTATGAGTTCTTTATGAGCTGTTTTAATAGTTGTTAGAATTTGTACTGATGCTTTAGCAAGTAATAATAATTGCGGCACCAACGAGTTAGCTTCTTGAGGAGGCAACTGCTCATACGTCATCACTTGTTGTTTTGCTTTATCAAAACGCATTTGCATGTCTTGCATAAACGCGTCTTCATTTTTTTGTAAATCAAGTAATTTTGCTTTAAGACTGGCTAACTCTTCTTCTTTCTTATCGCCTACCCTGATGCGTAGTTCGCCTTGGTTTTTATTACCTATAAACCCGTCTAAAAAGCTTGATGCGTCAAGCTGCAGTGCGCTACCAGAGAGGAGTAATAACCATACTAAATTTTTCATAGATTTGTGCTCTTTACTAACAGTGGCAATGCTTTGCACCATTTACCTTGCGGGTATGCTGTTAAGCACCACACTAACCACTTATGTACTAGTTCTTCGTTGGGTAACTCTAAGAAAAGGTCCTTTAGTTTGTCAACAGGCGCATACAGAAATGCATGGTGTTCATCATCTAAAAATTCCTTGTCTGGATACAAGCCTAGCAAGGCAAACAAAAGACACACTATTTTTTTTTGTTCTATACCCGAAGTAAATGCATTGAGATTTGCAAGAATATCAACAACATACCTGCACGCATCGCCCGCTTGTGTTCCTAGCGGAATGTAATGGTAGCACACTTCAATAAGCGCATGGAGCAGATAAATAGACTGTGCATGATACAAAGAAGGATGCCGTTCTATTTCTAATCTATCAACACGACTATAATCATACCGCGCTTCATACACATGGTACGATACTATCGATCCAACCAAACCTGTTGCATATCTTTTATGGTCATAAAACAGCTTTTCAGTTCTTCCATGACCAATACTAAGCACTGATAACAGATTAGATCGTTGGCGCAAAACAATAGCTACATCCCGTACATGATCTTTTTCATCGTGCATGTGTCTTGCTTAAAACCCCATTTTTTCATAAAACGCATCATACGTTGCTTCTCTGCCTAAATAATCTTTCACCATGGTATTACCATCGATGCTGCCGCCACGCCCGATAATACAATCGACATAACGCTTACCAGCAGCAGGACTTAAAAGACCCTCTTTTTTAATCTGAGCAAACACATCAGTACCGCGTACCAATGCCCACATATACCCATAATACGAAGCGCCATAACCCATTAAATGGCCAAATGAACATTGCATGTGCGCATCGTCTGAGTACTCTTTGTAAGGCGACATCATCACACTATATTTCTTAATACAAGCTGACGTATCTTTGTGTAGCGCACCATCAAACATATCAAGACAGATCATGCCAAGCGAAAGCTGACGAGATACAAACATACCCGTTTCTGAACGGAGTAATGCTAAACGCTTTTCTATTAAATCATCAGAAAGCGGTTTGCCCGTTTTATAATGAGAGCTGATCATTTTTAAAATTTCCGCTTCTTCCATCCAGTTTTCTAACATTTGCGACGGTAACTCTACAAAATCCCGTTCTGTATTGGTACCAGACTGCATACCATATTCAGTTGCTCCAAGCACTGAGTGAATTGCATGCCCAAACTCATGGAAGAAAGTCACCACTTCGCTGTATTTTAAAAGAGACGGCGTATCCCCCACTGGTTTAGTAAAGTTACATACCAAGGCAACAACTGCTGGATACCAGACATTCCCGCGTTTGACAGAAGAAATACCACTAAACTGCGCTGCATGGTTATATTTATTAGGACGTGGGAACATATCTAAATACACATAACCTAGAACTTTTCCTGACGTATCACTGATTTGTAAGAGCTCTACTTCTTTGTGCCACGCAGTACCAGGATCAACGTGCGTAATCACTAAGTTAAAAAACTGTTCATAAATAGCTATTAGCCCTTTGACCGTATTTTCCATAGGGAAATACTCAGCAAACTCTTGCTCATCAATAGCATAATGTGCTTTTTTGAAATGGTTTTGTGTATAGGCAACATCCCATGGATACAACTTACCTGTAGGACTAAGCGTTACGCCAGCTGGTAACGATTCCTTCCACGCAGCAAATTCTGTCATCGTTTTTTCTAAAGACTTTTCCACTAACCCACGTTCAAACGCCCATGCCTTTTCTGGCGTTTGCATCGTTTGACCATCAATATTGTAATGCGCATAACTTGCATAGCCCAGAAGTTCCGCCATCTGCGCGCGCTTTGCAATGACCATATCAAGCACCGACATGTTTGCTGGATACGCACGGTTTGCAAACTGTTCAGAAAAACGCTTACGTGTTTCTTGCACACTGCAATACCCCATAACCATATCCGCTGTTGGATAATCCATACGCAGCGTATACACACCATCTTTTTGTTCTAACCCTGAAACAAAACGTTCTGGTACGCCTGCTAATTCATCTTTGGTTGCAAGTATTGTTCTGGTATCACTTAAAATATTTTTAGAAAATTCGCTGTCTAAATCGTTCAGTTCTTTTTTTAAGACAAGAACCTGTTCTCTTTTTTCTGGTAATAATTCAAGACCCGCCTTTTTAAAACCTGCTAAAAGATCGGTAAACAGATGCTTCTCTTCTGGAGTACAGGTAGCGCTACACTGTGCGTATACCGCTTTAGTTAATGCATAGATTTTTGTATTAGCGGCAAAATGTTCAAGGCTATACGCTTGCAATGCTAATGACTGTTTTTCTGCTGCATCACGTACTGCTTTATCAGGATGAACCGATTGAACAAGTTCAAGAACACCAACCTGTGTGTGCACTAACGCACAAAACGCATCTAATTTTTGTAACAACAGCTCTTTTGAACAGCTTTCGCTATCAAGCGCTACAAACTCATCAATAATCTGCTGAGCATGCTTCATAACGTACGCAGACTGACTTTCAATAGCCTGTACGGATGTTGGATACACATTATGCACATCTGCAAGTGTGTTGATAGTAACGGTGTAATCTTGAAGGCGTGGTAATGGATGAAACATAGAGCTCTCTTTTACATTAAAACAGGAGGTTAAAGAAACAAGGGACATCAACGATAAGGCGTATAGCCCACGAGCATAGTTCATACTAAATTATTCCTTTTATTTTCTTTAGTCCGCCAAAGCTTTACCTATCCGTCGTCATTTAAACGAAGACTAGATGCGTAGGCTGGATTATTTTTTTTGTAACTCAAGCCACTCTTCACGCAGTTTGATTGCTTGTTCAAAATTAAGCATGTCAGCAGCTTGCATCATTTCAAGCTCAAGCGTAGCAAGTTTTTGCTGTAATTCATACCCAAGCAACTGCTTCTCTTCCTTCTTTTTACCCTTAGATGCTTTAGCAATTGCCGCTTGTAATGGAGCAATAGTTTTAGTCACTTCTCGAGACACCGACATTGGGACAATCCCATGCTTTTTGTTATACGCTTCTTGAATTGCGCGACGACGATTTGTTTCATCAATAGCGTTTTTCATCGACATAGTAACTTTATCAGCATACATCAGCACTTTAGCATCCACATTACGCGCAGCACGCCCAATGGTTTGAATCAATGATCGTTTATCACGCAAGAAACTTTCAACATCAGCATCCATAATAGCAACCAACGCAACTTCAGGCAGATCTAACCCCTCTCTAAGTAAATTAACACCCACTAAACAGTCAAACACGCCCAAGCGCAATTTCTGTAATAACTCAGTCCGTTGCGGCGTTTTAATATCACTGTGCAAATAACAGACTTTTAATTGCCGCTCTTCTAAGTAGGTAGCTAACTCTTCTGCCATTTTTTTAGTTAATACAGTTACCAATGTTCGTTGATTGTTATCACGGACTTTTTTGATCGATGCAACCAGATGATCCATTTGCCCAATACGGGGGACAATTTCTATCTGTGGATCAACCAGACCGGTTGGCCGAATAATTTGTTCTACAACCACCTTTGAATGTTGTAATTCGTAATCACCTGGTGTTGCAGAAACATACATAGTATTTGTTAAATACTTTTCTATTTCTTCAAACTGAAGCGGCCGATTATCAGCAGCAGATGGTAATCTAAATCCAAACTCTATTAACGCTTTTTTACGCGATTGATCACCACCATACATGCCTCTAAACTGAGGTATGGCAATATGCGATTCATCAATAATACATAAAAAGTCTTTAGGGAAAAAATCGAACAAGCAAGGTGGCGCTTCTCCCTTCATTCTTCCATCAAAATGAGCAGAATAGTTTTCAATACCACTGCAATAACCAAGCTCTTCTATCATCTCTAAATCATGCGAAACTCGTTGAGAGAGTCGATCGCGGTACGCTTCTTTTTCCATAGTTGGTAGGTAAGCTTGCAACTCTTCTTGAATACTTTTAAGAGCCGCCTTCTTTTTTTCTTCTGTTGTTACAAAATGTTTTGCAGGAAAAATCAACGTGTTATCAAGATCTTTTAACACTTTATTATTATCTTTACTTACCCACTGGAGCGCTTCAATCTTGTCACCAAACATCTCAATACGCAGTTTTTCTTTTTGATACGGCAAATGCACTTCAATAGTATTTCCAAGTACCTGGAAACTACCCGATGTACGCTCTTTATCGTTACGCACGTACTGAATAAAAATCAGTTTACGCAGGAGTTCCATGCGTTTAATTTTTTGATTAACTTTTAACGCAAAGGCTAAGTTTTTGTAATCTTCCGGACTTCCCAAAGAATAAATGGCAGAAACTGAAGCGATCACAATGGTATCATTTCTATTCACTAGCGACGCAGTTGTTTCTACACGCAAGCGTTCAATTTCATCATTTGTTTTAGTTTCTTTAGGGATATACACATCTTGCGCTGGCAAATACGATTCTGGTTGGTAATAGTCATAATAACTCACAAAGTAACAAACTTTGTTTTCTGGGAAAAAAAGGGAAAACTCTTCGTATAATTGCGCTGCCAATGTTTTATTAGGAGAAAGCACCAACACTGGGCCATCTTGTTTTGCAATCACGTTAGCCATAGTAAACGTTTTACCAGAGCCCGTTACACCCATTAATGTTGAAACTCCCGGCAGATTGCTTACCAACTTTTTAATAGCTTCTGGCTGACTGCCTGTTGGCTCAAATGGTTTTTTTAATTTAAAAATTCCCACAGATTCTCCCTCTTGTTACCACTCAAAATTATCTGTCTAGAATAGAACAAAAGCGCTCTTACCCGCAATAATCTTCGTCACTCTCTAATGCTTTACGCTTGCGGCCCCCAGCTTTTTTTCCTGCTCCTGATCTTTTTTTAGCACGCTGTTTACCTGCAACAGCAAGATCATCTGCTGATACGGATGCTGAACTAGCCGATTCTGCACTACCAGATTCTGGTTGACCAGGTTCAGGATGCGTTTCATGCTTATGCCACACTAAAGCAGCAAAAGCATCTACTACCGAAAAACTACAACAATCACATACATATCTCGTAGGCTGCTCACTATTACCTGATACACACCGCTTACTTTTTCCAGACCCAGAAGCAGCATCTACAGATCCGCAAACCAGCAATAAACTCCAGACCAATAACCATCTTAATGTCATATATCCACCCCTAGGCACAATAAGCTTACATAAACTAAATAACGCCTAGTATACCAAAAGTTCCCATAAGTGCTCACAAAAAAACCTTCTCTATAAGCCTACATAAGCTTAAAAGAGCCATTTGACGGACCCACCCTCTTAGGCTATAATTAAATTTACAAATAGAATTTATGTTATAAAATATATGAGGTTATAGTATGTTTTCATCTTATATTAAAAAATACCTAAGGCAGTTGCTTGCTAATAAGTTTACGCTTATTGGTTTAGCATTTTTACTTATTACTACTATTACCAAACCCGCACAACAAGCTATGTTGCCAAGTACCATGCCTGTTGTTACCGCAGAAACGGCTGAAAATTTCATGGGCCACTATCTTTTTGCACACATACATGATGCCCAAAAAGAAATGGCCTGTTTAAGATTTCATACCCCCTACATACGTAAACCACATAATCTTACACCTGGGCAAATACTGTACCTTGCAGAACATCGCCCATGGGAGCTTTCTGAAAAAACAGCTAAACTACAACGAAGCTCTAATACAGTCTCTGTGCCAATATCTATGCCTGCTACCCTAGAACAACAGCAAGAACTAACAGCTCAAAAAGACCAAGCGCAAGTAAAAAAATCTGTTCGTATAGCAGCAAAAGCCACTTTAATAGAATCAGCAAACAAAAGAGCGTGCCAAGAATCTACTCCAGAACAAGATATACTAGAAGTTACCTCTGGTTCAGAATCTGGCTTAGAAGACGATTCTCAAGATAATGACACAAATAGCAATACTCAAGCAGCATGCAGCCAAGCTGACACAGAAGCTGCAAAAAACATTCCTACTATTACTTGCCCTCTGTGTAAAATGCATACAAAAACTATTCCCTTAAGCTTACTGAGTAGACACTTAAGAAATAAACACAACACTAACCTATCGTACTTTGCTCCAACGCACCCTGATATTTACAAAACTTTCTTTACATGGACCACGTTTACATCATTACAAAAAGGCATTGATTATAAAAAAAGCGGATACCATAGAAAACCTATTTATTCATGCCTTAAATGTGACCATCAGAGCAAAAATGCTCTTACCTTTGTACTCCATGTTAACAGCATGCATAAAACACCTGAAGAAGTTGAAAGCGCCGTTACAACGGTAGAATAAAAAATAAAAGGAATTACTATGTTTTTAAAAAAATTAACATGTGCTCTTCTTGGATTAACACTTCTAGCCATTACTCCTACTACTAAGCCTTCAAAACAACCTATAGATACAGAGCTCCATATATTGCTAGAAACAGGACCATTAAACAAACAGATAACCTGTATTACTAAAAATAATATTTTACAACCAAACAGCAAAGGCAAAACGCCACTACAGATTTTAACTGCACGAGCTCATACTATAGAATCTTTTTTAAGAACCGGCGATCGTGATGCTCAACAGTATCTTAAATTATTTGCTATAACCTATTGTCAACTTTTTGCAGCTGGTGCATATGCTATTATTGATAATGATACTGCAAAATTTATTCACAATTTTTTCCACGATCTTATACCAATGATCGTTGCTTATAATCCTAACGCTCAAGCTCTTTTTGACAAATTAGAACTTGAAAAAGAAATAAGAAAAAGAGAAATTCCAGGACAAAGAGATTAAACATAAAAACACACAGCCTACTATCAGATGCCAGCAAAAAAACTGGCATCTTTTTTTGAGCTTAACTACCATGCAAGCTCTAGCATCTCTTTTACATCATGCTACAATCTTACCCAGAAACTAAAAACCACTATTTAAAAGGCTTTTCTAATGTTTTTATTAGAAAAAAAAGTACCGTATACAGTTATTTTTGTGGCTGCTTTACTTACCTACGCATCTAGCTTTTGTTCAGATCTAGACAATGATTCTTTTGCGGCAGCACTAGCAGGCATTATGGATGCCCCATTACAGCGTGATCTTGTATCTATCTATCCAATGAGGTGCGAACTCAAAAAAATAGCCGATGGAGAATGTGAACTGGAAACTGAGACAAGGGCTTTAGCTCTCAAAAAGAAAACACTCGTAAAACGAGTAAAAAACAAAAATCAGCACCAAGAAATACCGCGCCAAGATCAGTGTCAAAAACCAAAAAAACCTTACCGGAGTAAAAATAAAGCTGCTCCTGCAACATGCATATCTTTAGGAACGACAGCTATTAATCCAGAAACTAGACATTTTCAATGCGCAGCATGTCTACATAATCCATGGGTACCTATGAATGGGATACTTGACCATTTTAACAAACACCACCGTGATGTGAAAAAACTACCTATGGCACTCAATATATTAAATACAGCGTATACATCTCTCAGACTGCTTACCATAGGCATACATTACTCTATAATAACTATAGAAAACCCGAAACAGTATCAATGTTTATTTTGTCAAAAAATCTACACCAACGCTAACCATCTAGCGGGCCATATTAATACTAACCACTTAAAACATCTAATGGTTATGAAAAAATATGAACACGCTCTCACACAAAAACAATCTTAAGGAAGCTTTATGAACCGTTGTCTTTTATTACTCAGTCTCTTATTTTCTAAGACCAGTATATGCGCAGACACACAAGCAAGACTTGCACACTATGCCTACGCATCAATGCAACTTTTAGAAAAAAATAGCATATATCCCATAACCCCCGCCCGTCTCCAAAATTATCTTGATAGTCACGTAAGTGCTGCGCCAGAACATGATGATTACAAGCCAGAACATTACACTCCAAATGGAACCCCGCTTATCCTAACAAAACAGTATGAACAGGCTGTTGTTAACCCTCAAAGTATAACGCTTAATAACATAAATAACGCTAAGAATTTTCCACATGCATAATCAAGACAACTAAAGTATTTAAACCACAAAGCTAATCAAGCGGCCTGGCACCCAGATCTCTTTTTTAATCTCTTTGCCATCTAACCATGCAGCAACTAGTTGGCGTGCCTGCGGACTCACATCCTGTTGTTGCGCATCAGCAGCAACAACCAACTGACCACGCAATTTACCATTCACTTGAATAGCAATGGTAACTTCAGTTTTTTGTGCAAGTTCAGGGTTAAACACTGGCCAAGTACAGGCGCCCAATTTTTTCTTAAACAAACGCTCTAACAGCTCACTTGCCATGTGCGGCGCAAGAACAGACAGCGACACAATAATATCTTGTGCATGCGTACGACCAAGCAACCACTGATGGTGGATAATATCGTTAAACAGTTCCATAGCTGCAGAAAGCGCCGTGTTTGGTTTAAAACTATCAAGACGTTCTTGATACACCTTTAAGAACTGGTGGACACGCTGGGTTGTTTCGCGTTTTTCGTGCGCATCATCTACCAACGGAGTAGTCATGAAATAATCAACAACTTTATTAGCAAAACGCTTAATACCTTCAAGCCCTGTATCCTGCCACTCACAATCAAGTTCTGGTGGCCCCATAAAGAGCACGTACATACGCAGAACATCAGAACCATACTTGGCTACAATCTCATCCGGGTTAACTACGTTACCCTTGGATTTTGACATCTTTTCTACCAAACCGCTCTTTTCAGAATATTTACACACCATGCCCTGGTTAAACAGTTGCTTAAACGGTTCATTAAAAGGCAAATACCCAAGCTTGTGCAAAACCTTTACATAAAAGCGGGAATACAACAGATGCAAAATAGCATGCTCAATACCGCCAACATACAGATCCACCGGCATCCAGTAACGCATATCTTCTTGGCTAAACGCTGCACTTTTTAAATCTGGGTTTGGATAGCGCAAGAAATACCAACAAGACCCTGCCCATTGCGGCATAGTGTTTGTTTCCCGTTTAGCAGGCTTGTGACATTCTGGGCACGTGGTATTTACCCACTCGCTTATAGCTGCTAACGGTGATTCACCTGTTCCCGTTGGTTCATACTTTTCTACATCAGGTAACGCAACCGGTAACTGATCTTCAGGAACTGGCACAACACCACATGACGCACAATGGATCAATGGAATCGGTTCGCCCCAATAACGCTGACGGGAGAAAATCCAATCGCGCAATTTGTAGGTAACTTTTGGTTGTGCGTACCCCTGTTTTTGACAATAAGCAATAATATCTTGACGCGCACCGGCTGCATTTCTGCCTACAAACGCATGCGGCGCTTGTAAAATACCGTGCTGCATATCCGAATAACAGACTTCTACATTTTTAACTTTTTCTGCCAGCGCTTTATCTTCTGGAAATAAAACAACTTTAAGTGGAATGTTATATTTTTTTGCAAAAGCAAAATCCCGTGGATCGTGTGCTGAGCATTTCACAATACCTGTGCCGTACTGAGCAAGCGCAAAGTTTGCTACCCAAATAGGCAGATCGTGTCCACTGACTGGATCAACAATATAACGACCAGTAAAGATACCGTCTGGTGCAAGTTCTTCGCGCGTTTTATTACGCTCTTCAATCATCTTTTTGCAATACGCAAGAATCTCATGCTTATTAGCAATACCCGCAAGCAACGTTGGCAATAACTGATGATCCGGGGCAATAACCACAAACGTATCTGCTGCAAAGGCTTCAAAGTGCGCACTAAACGTTTCGATTTCTAAGTTCATGTCTTTGACTGGAGCTTTAAACAGAAGCCCTTCGCTTCTGCCAATCCAGTTACGTTGCATGGTTTTAACTTTTTCTGGCCAATCAAGCATATCTAAATCTTCAAGTAACGGTTGAGCATAGTCCGTAATTTTTAATACCCACTGAGGAATCTGCTTTTGTTCAACCGCAGTACCACAACGTTCACAACCACCATGCACTACTTCTTCGTTTGCCAAACCTGTTTTGCATGAAGGACACCAGTTAATAGGCATATGTGATTGGTACGCAAGGCCATCTTTATACATTTTAAGAAAGATCCATTGCGTCCATGTGTAATAGTCTACATCAGTAGTACTTAACTCTTTGGTCCAATCGTACAAGGCGCCCACTGTTTTAAGTTGTTCTTTAAAGGTAGCCACATTTTTTGCGGTAGATACGGCAGGATGAATACCTTTTTTGATCGCATCGTTTTCCGCAGGTAACCCAAACGCATCCCAGCCCATAGGATGCAATACGTTAAAACCTTCTAACCATTTTATACGGGCATAGACGTCAGAAAGAACGTACCCTCGCCAGTGCCCCACATGCAAACCTGAACCTGAAGGATAAGGGAACATATCCAAACAATAATATTTTTTCTTATCATGGTTTGGCAGGGCAATAGCATCTGGATGCTTTTCCCAGATGGTTTGCCACTTCTTTTCAACTTCGGCTACGTTATATTGCATGGGACACCTTTACAAACTATAAAACAGGCTCTTTATTTATTCTTCGTTAAAACTTCGAAGAACAAGTATCAGCTCATTCTACGCTGGTTCCAAAAAACGGTCAAAACAACCTGCCATTCACGCCATAGCCTTACTTATCCATCGAAACTATAGCGGCTTGTCCGCCTTAGCTGAAAGGGAAAGCCGGAAGACAACAGCTGGGTTACAAGAGTTGAGAAAAGCCAGCAAGCACCCTATACTACTGCGTGCATCCTTAAAAAAATAAAATCAAAAATGAGTATAAAAGTGCTATGCAAACCCAAAAAACAGTGACCCTTTCTGGTGACAAATACACCGAATCGATCTTAGTTATCCCAACCGCCACCCTATTTCCCAACGGCGCATGGAACGGTCTTAAAAAAGTTAATTGCGACACGTACCTAGACTTAATAGATAAAAATAAAGAATTTATCGCCCGTGGCGTTGCAGAAAACGACCCATCATATAAACAGATTATCCCTTACCTGATCTTTGCGTATAACGAAAAATATTTTATTATGCAGCGTAAAAACTCCTCAACCGAACAGCGCCTTGCAAATAAATACACCTTAGGTATTGGCGGCCATTTACGAGAAGAAGATATGGAAGGTTCAAGTATTATCGATTGGGCGCAGCGAGAATTTCACGAAGAAATCAACTACTCAGGCAACCTGACCATTACTCCTCTTGGTGTATTAAATGACGACAGTAATGATGTGGGTAAAGTACATGCTGGATTTGTCTTCCTGCTTGAAGGCGATTCTGATAAGATTACCATTAAATCAGAACTCAAAAATGGCCATCTAGCAACGCTACAAGAACTCAAAGACAAATATCCATTGATGGAAAGTTGGTCCCAATACGTTCTTGATTATTTGATACAACGCTAATACCATTTAAACGTGCTTAGGGGCACGCTTACATCAAGGTTACTTATCAGCTGCACAGATACGAGAAATTAGCGCACACCATCATTCCGATACACCTTGTTATTATCATAGTTCACCATTGCCAAGAATATTCCATACCATACAATCAACACCCTCTGAGCAGTTGCCTGTATTAAAAATATTACAAGATATTAAACACAAACAAAAAACTACCCATTAAGGATTTTTATGAAAAAAATAGTATTACTAAGCGGATTAATTCTTTCTCAATGGTGTTATGCAAATGATAACGAAACAATATATGCCCATAGCACACCTGTGGCTAACAAAAGTTCTTCCCCTGAAGAGCACATTCTTGAACTTAATAATAAACTTTTAAAGGCAACACGAGATTGCGATGTAACAAATATGCTCAAGGCTCTTGCACAAGGAGCAAAAAGTAATAATGGTAAAGGCCTCCTAGAATATCTAACTGTTTTGAGTGCCGCTCAATGTTTTGACAACCGCATCTTAGATACATTAATGCAGCACAACTTTAGCCCTTCTGCTCGTGGCATATTACCTTATGAAGAGCCAGTGATTATTACTATGGCAGATCAGGGAAATATACGGGCAGTAAAAAGATTGCTCAACGCTGGAACTGATATTGATCAAGAAGGTTGGCATGGAGATACAGCTTTACTCAATGCTGTAAAGGAATGTAACACTCATATGATAAAAGCTTTATTAGTATGGGGAGCAGATCCTTCAAAAGCCAATTTTTTTGGTGAAACACCAGAAACTGTTATCCCAGATTGTACAGGCGCATCTGCTCAAAAAGATCTGAAACAAATTGAATTCTTACTTACTCGGGCTAAAGCAAGAAAAGAAATAAAATGAAAAAATATATATCTCTATGGCTAGTACTATTTTCTGGCTTATTACATGCATCTTCAAGGCAAGATGATCCCAATGGACTTCATCCAATTATTACCCCTGCTGATCCTTTAAACAGTCAAAAGCCTGACTGGTCTTTGTATAATGCTATTGTAAGTGGCGATACAGAAACAGCCTTACTATTGATTGAAAAATTATTTGATTGTATGCCGTATCCAATGGCGAATGAAGAAAGTTATCTTCATTATGCAGTACAATATGGACGGGTAGAAATCGTAAAAGCATTGCTTTATACAGACTTATTTGATGTAGATCAAATTGATAGTGAAGGCCATACACCTTTGTATTATCTTCTCATGATGAGAACCTCCCGAGGAACAAGCCTCCGTGCTTCTTCCCAGGATTATATTGCAATAGCAGAATTATTAATTGAACATGGCGCAGATATCGAAAAAGAAGATACTGATGGGCTTACTCCTCTGTATTATGCTGGGGTTGCAGGACACGAAGATATAGCTCGATTACTTATTGATATTTCAAAAAAACGGAAACAGTCATTCGGGAAACACAATGATATTGATGCTATTGTTCTAGATGGGTTATTTAATTAAATAAAAACACTTATGAAAACTACTTCTTTACTATGGATGCTAACAACGCTCATCAGCAGTTGTATGTATGCAGCAACTCAAGAACATGATCAAGCTATCAAAATGCCATCTCTCGATATTTTACAGGAAAGACTTACACATGCTGGCTTTGGTCACTTTGATAAACAGACTAAATTAGCTCAGCAATTAGCCAATCAAGAAAGATTACCTTTAGGCGTCTTTTCTACAGTACAACAATGTATCCATAACTATGCTCACAGTAATCCTGAACAAGCACAAGGATATCTTAAGCATTCAGACCAACTGCTTGAGATTTTATTAAAAGATTACCCGACAATCTTATTAACATTAAAAACAAGTAAGCTTTATACACCATCAGCACAATAAGATGATTTCTGTATGAAAATATTTATGAAAACCCTCTTCTCATCTGATTGTGACATTGTAGTTTAATTCATCACGCAACAATTAAAATTGATATAAATACTGAACTTCAAGCGTCTTTCCATCTTCGCTTAATTGTCCACCTTTAGGAATAATAAGTTCGTGTGTTTCTGGATCAAGATAACGGTTTTGAACTGTTGCAATAATTGAATCTCCAGTTCCTCTTTGAACGACTCTAACGTAGCCTGGCAAATAAAGTACACCATATTCTATGGTACCACCTTCAGGAACAATGAATGCATCTGTTTCTGGATCTAGATAACCATTTTCTGGGGTAGCAACAAAAGAAACATCTGCCTTTGTATCAATAACTGTTCGCGTAAAATGTGGCACAAAAAGATATCCCGCATCTTCATCAAGATAACCACCTTTAGGAATGATCAATTGATTCATGTTAGTAGGATCAACATACCCGTTACACGTTGTAGCCATTACCGAGTCACCCGTCTCTAAACTCATAACATAAACTTGCCAAGGGTTAAACATACCCATTCTTGTAGTTAGTCTATATTTCTTTTTAAGTTCCCTAATCTGTGGATCTTTTAAATCAAACGGCAAAATAGTACCTACAGCATCAATTTCTTCTAGAGATGGCGTATTAACAAAGCAAGAAAGGCTCAGTGTTTTTAAATTTTGCAAACTACCGTAAGCATACTGTCCAAACTCAACGTAAGCATTAAGATTAACCTCTTTAAGGGCAGGTAAATTGTTAAAGGCACCTGCTTCTATAGAAGTTATACTATTTTCTGCAAGACTAATATTTTTAACTGAAGGTAAGTTAACAAACGTATTTTTAATAATTGTTGCCAGATTGTTTTTATCAATATTTAAAGCAATAGCTGATTTTATATTGGGAACATTATTAAGTCCCTTTAACGATGTTAGACCTTGATTAGATAGGTCAAGTTCAAGACGTTGCGTGCCATCATAATATTGCCTCATGGAAACTGCTGGAATTGATTGAGTATCTATAAGATCTTGAACTGAAATAGGGAATGGCTTGAGTGTTGGTTTACCCGTTGTATAGTCTGGAACAGGAAATAGATCTTTTCCTTCAGGATTCGACGATCCAATAAAAAGTTGAACTCGCTGAGTAAGCTTTGGATAACCCATGGCTACACGCGATTTACCTGCATATTCTTTTATTTTCTTTATAAGGATAGCAGCATGTTTGTTAGCCATTTTACTAATTAAGGCATTTGGTTTTTTTAATGGTCGATATTCTGTAAAAAGCAACTCTGCCAATTTTTCTTGCAAAAAATGATCTTGATCAAGCATGAAATCTGCAGCCAAAATAGCTCCAAGAAGATCATCTGTTGTACACGGTTTAAAAGTCGGATCAATAATCATGGTCATAACAGTATCAAAGTCTCTTTTAGTCAAACTAGGCGTACGAGAAAAATCGACAGTATTATCGCTTTCAAGCCCAACTTGATCCGCCGCTTGCACCACAACTAACTGCTTTGCAAATCCAGCTGGATACATGCCAGTGCGACCGTCTGCAAAAATAATCGTATATTCTGGTTCTTGTGCATCATAAAAAACATCGCCGTCTACATCCGCTGCCGCCTGAACGCTACCACTTAAACCTACTAGTACGATTAACCAACCTAAAAATCTTTTCATCCTAACCCTCTCTATTATATATTCTATTTGAAATAATATCAGTAGTTATATAAAGAAATAAAGAGAAAGATAAAAAGACCCTTATATGAGCTTAAAAGCTTGTCTCCAGCAACCCGCTTAGTCTTTATGGTTTCTTCTTGTAATATGCCAAGGTAATGGATTAAAAGGGCTTTTTTCTGGCTTATATAAAAGGCAAAATTCTTGAGGAGTCATGCGTGTATCTTCTTTTGGATTATAATTACCAGGCACGCGGGGTAAACGCTCACCTTCCCAAGAATCCAACAAAATACCCGCTACTGTAAGTTTAGGTAGCCTGTCTGCTAAACATCCCAACTTTATTTTACCAAGAGGGTTATTTCTAAGATCTAATTGCTTCAATTCTGGTAAACCAACCCACTGCCCTTCTTCAAGAACAGTAATGTTATTATCAGATAGATCTACCGTTTTAAGAGCTGATAACGAACGGCCAGGTCGTAACCTTTGGTCCCGTTCATAATCGAATTCATACACAGGAAGCTTCACCTCATGGTCTTTGAAAGTACCTGGCTGTACTGCAAAAATTGCATTATGACTACAATCAAGAAGCCGTAAATATGCTAACGTTGCAAAAAGAGCTGGATATAACTCTTGTTTAATTCCACAATTACTCATGTGCAGTTCTTGCAGATTAACCATACTATGCAACGCTTTTTCTGGGATAGCACCAATCTGGCACCCAGACAGATTTAGCACTAAAAGATTTGTAAACCCTTTTAAAACATTAGGCTGCAATTTAAGTATACGTGGTGCCTGATTATGTTGCTGCAACCGTAATAGCGCAATTTTTTGCCGTTCTTTTTGTGAAGGTAATTGATCTTCTTTTAATGGATACTCTAAGCACAGCTCTTTACCACCCTCACGATCTTTACTGTGCAAAAAAGCCCCACTAGGCAAAAATACACCCTCTGCTGCATCTATAACATGAGGGCTTAAAAGTAGTCCAACCAATAACCCATACCTTAATTTCATACCTCTCCTTACAATATCGAACACCAAGTATTTTTTTTAATTGGCTGACAAACCGCTACAAACTCGCTTTTACGAGCATCTTCACCCGCTTGCAATAAATCTACAATAGCATCATGTTCTTCCATACGTGCATGATCAATTGCCTTTCTTTTAAGATTATCTGCAAGATCTTTACGCGCTCCTGCAGCAAGTAACGCTACAACTACTGCAGCATGGCCTTGACTCGATGCTGCTATAAGTGGAGTAGACCCATACATATTACAGGAATCTAACTCAGCACCTGCTACAATAAGCGCTTGTACTACGTTTACATACCCAAAATAACTGGCTCGTGATAATACCGTATCTTGAACACTATTTTTTAAGTTTGGATTTGCTTGAGCAGCAAGAAGTAACTGCACAATTTTTTCACGATTTTCAAGTTTATAGTGTGAATCAACTGCCATCATAAGCGGTGTATTATGTGCATTATCTACAAGATTTACCTGTGCTTTTGCTTTCAATAATAGATCTACCATCTCTAGGTCCCCATTATAGGCAGCAGATAATAACCCTCTAAATCCATAACCACATGCAAGCTGCTGATCTACATCAACCCCTGCTGCAATAAGTACTGCTACAAGCCGGCTATTGCGACTCTCGACAGCTTGTGCAAAAACATTATCCAGACAGCCTTCTTGTTGTTTAACCATATCAGCACCATACACCGTTGCAATCCAACGCAACAAAGTAGATATAGTTTTACGGCTAGTAATATACCCACTCAATTCTTTAAAATCTTGAGTTTGATACACAGGCGCACCAGTACGCATTCTTATCTTTGCTGCCGTTTCATTTGAATGTAAAAACCTTTGTACATACCGAATATAAGGATATATAAATTTTTGCGACAAATCCGGTATAGGCTCTTCTATAACCGTGTTATCTGTAGTAAGAGCAAATATTTTCTCACTTTTAAAATACCCAACCCCCAAACCGTCTACCCATATTTTATTCATTTCATCAAATTGCTCTCGCGTCATTAATGCAAACGTCTTTTGCGGGTTTTTTGCAAAAATCTCGCGATACAAATAGCTTCCAATTCTACACGTTATCTCATCAGTCTCACTAAACTCCCCTTTTGCTGGATCACTATAAACAGGTTTACTATTTTCAAGAAGTATTCGTGCTGTCTCAAAAAGAGATATAAAGCTAACATCAGAATAGGTATAAAAATCTTTTATTTTTATTTGTTCGCTACTAGTATCATGCTGACCATAGAGATCAAAATACTCCCTTAAAAATTTATACCACACTATCTGCTTAAAATGTTCCTGTGTTATAGAGGTAGCTTCTAACGAAAACGTACTGGGCCCTTTACCTAAATCTTCTGCAAGTTGCTGATACAAAAGCAATTGCTCAATAACAGCTTTTGGATAATAACCTTGGTCATCTTTAAACATTACTAAAATAGTATCTTTTTTTGGTTCACTGTTTACTGGTGCATGTCCTGATGCACTTTCTGCTGCTTGCACCGTTGTCCCTACTAAACACAACACCAACAACTTACTCCATACCTGCTTCATCCATTCCCCTTTACATCACTGCACATTGCATACATTTTTTATTCTTTTTACCGGCTTCTAAAAGAGCTAATACCTCTTTATGGTTGTTTTTTCTTGCATGATCAGCTGCCGTCATAAACTGATTGTCATACAAATGCTTATCTGCTCCGGCAGCAAGTAATGCTGCTACAACAGGAACATGCCCTTCTTCAGCTGCCGCCATAAGAGGAGTACCCCAAGAATCCCACCTATGAAGGCTTTTATAGTGAACATTCAGTTGGGCACCGGCATCAATCAGTAATTGTACAATATCTGCATACCCAAAACGACTTGCTTTTACTAAAGCTGTTTCTCCCCATTCAGGTTGTTGCATATTCGGATTAGCCCCTGAAGCAAGAAGCAACTGTACAATTCGCTTGCGACGATCAATTGTAACGCCATCGTCATCCCCACTCCCTAATGCCTTTATAAGGGCTGAAGTATGAGCCTCTGTAAAAATATTAACTTTTGCTTTTGCACGTAAAAGAGTCTCAACCATCTCTTGGTTACAAGTATCAGCGGCATGCATTAATGCTGTAAATCCATACCCTACACCCGCTGATAGCTGTCGATCAACATCTACGCCTGCTTTCAGTAGTAACTCCACAAGGCCACTATCGCCTGTTAGTACTACCCTATCAAACAAATTATCAAAAACGATTGCCTTTTCTGCCTTTAATTCTTTGCCATACATAGTAATAACCCATTTTAAGCTCGCTACAGACGCATTTTTGTTACATAGCAAACTGTTATACAAAGTATAATAATAATTAGAATGATAAGGCGGTAAACTGATACGAGATTTAATAGCGTCTAAAGATGCTTGTGAATGTAAAAATCGCTGTACATACCGAATATAAGGAGCCTGTAAATGTAAGGGCAAAAATGGCAACGATTCTTGCACTAAAGTACGTTTTTTGTTCTGTTTATCTTTAGACACAAGAGCAAATATGTTTTTTAATCTATGTAAAAAAAAACTTTTATCTTGAAGTCTAATATGACTTATTGCTTGCACCCAAGCCTCGTTCATTTCTTCAAACTGCTCGTCTGTCATTAATCCAAGAGTTCCATCCGGATTCTCACAAAATCTTTTATATAAGACATATCCAATTGTACATGTTGCTATATCTAAACAAGCAAGTTCACCTGTAGCTGCATCGCTATACACAGGTTTTTGATTCTCTAATAGTATCCGTACTGTTTCAAACAGATCTATTACATCTTGTATTGAACCATCTTGACGAATAAAAGCATTATAAGCTATACCTGGCACATCAAACTTATCAAGATCATCTTTGAGATATACAACAAATGCAAAATTTTTCTGTGTAATACCAGTAGCTTCTAACAAAAAAGTTGCAGCCTGGTCCTGACCAAGATCTTCTACAAATTGCTTATACAGTGGCAGTTTATCAATAAGAGCTTTTGGATAATAACCTTGACCATCTATAAACGTTACCAAAACAGTCTCTTCTGTTGGCGTAGATACTCTTGACGATGCTCTTGATGCATTTTCTGCTGCTTGCACCGTTGTCCCTACCATGCATAATATATAGAACAACTTATTCACACGTAACCCTTTTTCATTGTAAAAACCTCACATAACAAAGGGCATTATATGCTAAATAACAAAGCGCACTCAATCTTTCTTGAACTACAAAAACTCATCTACCAACCCTGTGGTTTACCCGTAACAAACTATAAACAAGAAACAGAAAACAAAGAGTACGGCGCCTGTTCATTTGATCTTAATCAGCATGCCATACAGTTTCGTGTAGCAAAAATAACCCCTACCAAAAATGGTCAGTTTGTTGCCTTTTATACACGTACTAGGTTGGGCACAACAATCCCTTACGATAGTACAGATACGTTTGATTTTATTATTATCGCCTGCCAGCAAGAAGAACATCTGGGGCAATTTATATTTCCCAAAGCAGTTTTAGTACAACACGGTTATGTATCTGTTAACGGTATTGGTGGTAAACGGGCCATGCGTATCTACCCGCCATGGGATGTACCAGAAAGCGCTCAAGCAGCAAAAACACAGGCTTGGCAGCTACCCTATTTTACTACCATCAAACCACATTGTGATAATACTGCAATTTGTGCCCTTCTTGTTCATCGATAGGGATAGGTTGTGTAGCGATGTTTTCCCGCAAGGATGGACATACATCTCCTACAATATTCCCTTTTGAGTTAATAGGTAATCGAGAAACTTCAAACGCCGTTTTGCCCTCTTTATTTTTTAATCTTCTGTTTGCTCCGTAACTTAAAAGCAGAAATATTTTCTGGTATCCCGATGCCGCTTCTTGTGTATCTGCAAGTGCATAGTGTAACAGCGTGTTACCATCTTCATCTTGTACGTTAGGGTCTAGTATACGGTCTGCAAGCAAAGACTTTATTTCTGCTGGTGCACAAGATTGCAACCATATACTTTGAGGATTATCGCGAAGATCTTTTCTTTTTGGCCACTCAAAACACTCACCTGGCAAAGGCTTTTCTGGCTCTTGATACACTACTTTATGGCGCTTTGCCCATACATTAGAAGACATAACAGGTTTAAGAGTTGGTTTGATAGCACGAGCTTTACTACGGAGACTAAGATTTGCTTCTGTTTTTGCAAGCAATGCAACCATAACACGATTATGACATCTAAAAGATTCATACATAGGTTGAACGTTATAATCATCTTCTACAGTTACGCCTTTAGCCACAAACATGTAATATATTTTTTTAATTTTTCGAACTTTTTCAGCATCTTTTTTATCGCAACACGGAACCCTTGCTAATACACACATTGCACAGTTTGTAGGTTTTACTCCGTTATCAAGCAACCACTTAACAGACACGTCTTGTAATGTTTCAACTGCCATAAGAATAGGATAAACATAATCGGTGCTACCTGTTTGGCGATAGCAAAAATTATGCTGTATTCCAGGATGTTGTACTAACATTGCATCAAGCACGGAGGTATTACCATCGCACAATGCTTCCTTAAAGGACTCTGCTGCTCTTTCAGGTATCTGTAATATTGAAGGATAAGAGCGGGCATTACCAGATTCCTGTTCCCGACTTGCCCGATCGCGCATAAATGCTTCTATGTCACCATGAATCAATGTGTGCAAAAAAGATTCTGATGCCTGCACCATACTGCTGCAGCCGGTTATTGCCAGTATCGTACCTAATAGTTTTTTCATAATAAGTCTTTCTGTTTACCGCACAGAATACAGGTATCATGAAATTTCGGATATAATAAGCAATAAAAAAGGGAGGCATGCGCCTCCCTAAAGTTTTGAACTAACTTTTTTAAATTTATCTATATCTACCTTCCTTCTTCTAAGAAAGCTCTTATATCCACTTTATAGCCATCTATGTAGCAAACATTGAAGCAATCTTCTCTCCGAATAAGAATTTTCATTCCGTTGGGTAAAGTATCTTCCAAAGATTCAAAGCCTGTTGATGTAACCAGTGATTCTATTTCTGCAATTCTTTTTTTTGTACGTGATGTAATAAAAACCTCATAAAGCCTTGGGATTATTACACAAATAACAACATTAACAGCAACCCAACCAGTAATAACAGCGCAAGGCGAATATACTGTAGTTGATGGAGTAGGTTGCACAGCAGAAACATCTGACATACAAATCAATAAACTAACTACTAACAATATTGATTTTTTCATATAAAGAACCCCTAAAAATAAACCATGCATTATAAACCTATAGTAACATCTAAAAGATTATCCACAAAAGCCCACCAATACCGTACACTCAAGGGCTAATTACTATCTACTCTCTTTTTTAAAACAGGCTAACTCATGAAAAATAAAATTCTTATATATTGCTTATTACTCATAAGTGGACGCGTATATACGGCTGAAAATAGATCTGCCGGTATAAATACCATTGGCGCAGTAGTTGGCACAGGCGAACTTTTCCAGGCTATTACGGATCATGATCATACAAAAGTGGTTGCAGAATTTACTGCTGGTGCATCTGCAAATGCGGTAGTTGGGATTGGATTTACAAGAACCATGCTGGGCGTTGCACTAGATGCTTATAAACCCGAAATACCCAGCTCAAAAGAAATTATCAGGACATTATTAGAACATGGAGCTCAGGCCGATGGGCGCACCCCGAGCCAAGAATTCCCTTTGTATACAGCGGTAAAAAAAGATTTGCATGAAGTTGTCGAGCTGTTGCTACAAGCCGGTGCACGAGAATTCTATATTCCCTCTTTAAAATGGGCGCTCTATCCCGAAAATAAAGCGATGCTTACAATTTTGTTAGATAAAACTCATCTAAAAACACGCATAGGTATCTTAAAGGCTTCGTCCCAACAAGAACTCTTAAACCAACTAACCAAGCTTAATTATACTATTTCAGTAGACTAATACTCAAGTCTCTAAGCTCATATAAGCTCAACCCTTAAGATTCAAATACTGTCTATGTTCTGGGCCAGGACAGGCTGTTGAAAATAGCTCCTAAAGCTGTACTATGGAAGTATATGGGTTTATTATTCTGTTCTCTATGGGGGGGTATCTGTGCCTTTAAAAAAATCTTTCTTTTTAGCTATTTTAGGTCTATATAGCGTGTTTAATACCACTGCTAAAATCTTACCTGGCAGCGACACTCAAATCATGATGCGCTTTCTAGATTATATGGTATCAAAAACACCTTCAGAGCTCATTAACAATACGTGTTTAGATAGTATCAAACTATATGCTCATACATTACCAACATCAGAACTTGATCTTTTAGATACAACAATTGAGCAATTTGTTAACATCCATAGCGCAACCTTTATAGACATAGCTCAAGAAACTCTCAACAAATTCCCTGCCGATGAAAAAATAGCCGCTGAAGAATTATTAACACTGTTAAAAAAAGATTTAGAATTTCAAAAAGATAGCGCTGTACGTCAAGTAAGTGCACCATTTAATCAGGAATTCTTTAATAAAGTGATAACAGCATTTGCTTGTTATCAAAACTGCATACCACTACAAACACCATCTGTTGCGCAAGATTATTTTTTAACAAATATCAGCAAAAAAATTACTGATATGAGTATTGTGTGTAAAAACAGCAAAGACGCAACTCAGCAAAAAGCACTCTGTTGCATGTATTTGTATATTTTTATTCATATGAGCTATTACACAGTACAACGCGCTCTTATCAAAAAAAACAGACTGCATAATCGAGTACTATCAGCATTCATAGGGGGATTGCACACATGCAAAAAATTACTTTTTTAATAACATCTTTTTTACTTTTCTCTACACAGACAACATTAGGGCAAACAGCTTCATATCTCTATTTTCCACATTATGTTGAAAATTATGCAATCAAAAATATCTACGAAGCTCTGCAATGGAGACACCCAAAAGAAGATCTTGCTATCATCAAGCATTTTTTAGACAATGGCACCGATGTTAATCTTGTGGTGTACAACACTCAATTTGACACTAACCGTGGCCTTTCAATACTACATCATGCTTTTCAAGCTTGTTTACCCGAAGTGATAGAACTTCTTATCCAGTATGGAGTGGATGTTAATAAACCTCTTGAAAAAACTAAAACTGTAGCATTACATCTAGATCCTTATGGACAACCTGAAAATTATTATCGCTGTGTAGAATTACTCATTAATGCAGGAGCTGACGTTAATAAAGCTGATGATTATGGTTTTGTGCCTTTACATAAAATGATGCGCTCTCCACGCCTTGTACAACTACTCATTGCATCTGGCGCACATGTTAATGCATGCCACCAAAGAGGTCGTTCTCCATTGCATGAATTGCTCTACAATTATTCTAGGTGGGATAAAGAGTCTATCCAACTTCTTATTAACGCAGGATCAAAATTAGATACTCTTGATGCCCATGGTTTTGCACCGTTGCATTATGCAGCATTTCATAGTGCAGAAGAGGTTATTCCATTACTCATACAAGCAGGAGCGGATGTTAATCAAAAATCAAACGCAAATTATAATTATAGAGAAGCATATTCTTTTTTAAATTATCAAACATCAGAAACAAAAACTCGTAATAAAAAGTCTTCTTCTGTAGGTCTGACCCCCATAGACTGTGCAGCAATTAATTGGTGGCGCCTGTACTCCTTTATGTTCAAAGCACCTTTTCCTATAAATTTTATTGACGTGACACGTTTCTTCCCTCCAGAGGGCATGGTTTATGTGACTTTTTTTGGTCCTAGAGACCATAGAAATACCATGGAAATACTTTTGAATGCAGGAGCTACTGCTGACAACGTCAATATCCAAGCACTTACAGAAGCTGTAAAACAGGGATCATTAAAACAGGTAATCCATGAACTTCCTGCAACACATGCTTTTATCAAAGATGCTACAAAAGATTGTTTACGATAAATCTTGCACTTTGTTAATTATGTATTCAAGCTCACACAAGCCTATTAGTTATCTTTAAGTCACGCTTTAATACGCAATACTAGCTCCTAAACTCTTGATATTGCACTCTAGATACCGGTAAGCTGATAGGAGAATAAAGAGAGAAGGAGGTTAAGTATGTACTGGTGGTCGATTGATAAATTAGCTCGCAATTTACAGCAGAACAACTACGTACGTTCAGACTCAATCCTCTTCTGGCTGCTTAATATCCTCTTAACTATCTGCCAATCAATAATCTATACCGGCATGCTTTTTAGCTTCCTGATTATCGAGTACCACTTTAAAGATTGGCTTGCAAACCAACATGCCAATACCGAATTTTATAACCA
This sequence comes from uncultured Pseudomonadota bacterium, assembly GCA_964606885.1. Lineage (GTDB taxonomy): Bacteria > Babelota > Babeliae > Babelales > CAIQNR01 > CAZSHB01. The sequence goes on from CAZSHB010000003.1 coordinate 50,447, forward strand.
TCTTGCCTTCTATCTTTCAAGCTTAAATACCGTTCTTATGGTCCTAGGAATAGCGTGGTGCTACTACCAACACAAAAAAAATAACGGAACCAATTTTTGGCAACGATTTGCAGCCTTAAACAGCAGCATCGGTTTCCATGTTCTGCTTTATTCTACAGCCATACTTTTTATAGCAATAAGCGTTCTTTATGTGATCATACATATTAAAATTGAAACGTTTAAAGGGACTATTGTCCCAACAGAAAGCACCGCTGATTTTCTCAATAGACTTTTTACCAGCCCTTTTGGCGCAAAATCCGTAACCGCCCCACAGCAATCTAAAGGCATTTTAAACTGTGTATTAGGTTTACCCTGCTCACTTTTAAGCCTGCCCTTTATTCCAGGAAAAATTGCAGCTTTTTTACAAGAACTCCGCACCTATATTATGCAGTTTTACCCTATTTTGGCTGCCCTACCAACCGTGCTTTTAATTACCCAGTACTACTTGGTGCAACGTTGGTTTACATATATCAATAGCCCCTTACTGCCAGCGGTAACTAAAAGTATGCCTCCAGCAAACCTCAATAAGCCTGCACGCAAAAAGACGGCCGTTAAAAAATCTGTATCTAAAAGAACTGCAGCACCCAAGAAAACCACTGCTCCCAAAAAAGCTCCAACCACCAAAAAATAATATCTCGCCTATACCAGCGATCTTCTCACAGCCCTAATCAACTCATCAAAACACGCCTCTGCTGCTTTTTTATGGGTTGTCAGAATAGACAAAGAGTGGTACTATAAACAGCTCTAAGTTGTATTGTTTAACCCTCTTTAACTATCCCTAATCATGCATACCGCATGAATCTTTAGGGGCCAATCGGAAGCACACATCCATGGCAAAAGAAATTATACGTCCGAATCAGTTTGCTCGCGCAAACATGGATATGGACGTAGACACAGACGTTATTTTAAACGCAGATCAAGAAGCTGAATTGCTTTCGCTCTACGAAGGATTTTTTGATTCTAACCGTATGGGCAAAGTTGTTGAAGCAAAGATCGTTTCTCTTAACGCTGATGGCGCATTAGTAGATATTGGGTTTAAAGCGGAAAGCCTTATCCCAAAATACGAATTCTCACAACATGAACTCAAGAAGTTGCAAGTAGGCGATGTCCTAGAAGTTATTCTTGATGAACTTGAAAGTGCTGAAGGCGAATTAGTTCTTTCTTATGAAAAAGCTAAAGCGCTTAAAGCATGGGATGCTATTATCAAGTTGTTTGAAGAAGACAAACCTGTTGAAGGTACCGTAACTCACAAAGTTAAAGGTGGCTTGAACGTTGATATTGGCGTACCAGCATTCTTGCCTGGTTCACAAGTTGACGTACAACGCGTTAATAACTTTGACCAATACGTTGGCCAAACTATCGTTGCAAACATTATCAAGGTTAACAAAAAGCGCGGTAACGTTATCATTTCTCGTCGTAAATTCATGAACGATCAACGTTCAGAATTCCGCAAGAAGATTCTTGATACGCTTGACGAAGGTCAAATCATTCAAGGCTTGGTCAAAAACATCACCAACTACGGTGTGTTTATCGACATCGGCGGCGTTGATGGCTTGTTGCATATCACTGATATGACATGGGGCAGAATTGCTCATCCAAGCGAAGTAGTAAAAATTGGCGACAATTTAACTGTTAAAGTTCTTTCGTTTGATAAAGATAACGAAAAAATTTCACTTGGCCTTAAGCAACTTTCAGAAAATCCTTGGGAACAAATGGCAGCTTCAGTACAAGCTGGCTCACGCGTTAAAGGTAAAGTTTCAAGCATCACCGATTACGGCTTGTTTGTAGAAGTACAACGTGGCGTAGAAGGCTTGATCCATATTTCTGAAGTTTCATGGATTGATCGTATTAACGATCTTAAGAAACACTTTGCTGTTGGCGATACCGTAGAAGCATTGGTTATTTCTCTTGATAAAGAAAATCGCCGTATGTCTCTAAGTATCAAACAATTAGAACAAAATCCTTGGCAAACTGTTGCACAAGAATTCCCAGTTGGTTCAAAGATCAAGGGAACAATTAGCAACATTACTGACTTTGGTATTTTCGTTCTTCTTAAGCCAGGCATTGATGGTTTAGTACACGTTTCAGATCTTTCATGGACTGAACATATTGATCACCCAGCAGACGTGTATACAAAAGGTCAAGAAATTGAAGCTGTTGTGTTAGCAGTTGATACTGATAGCAAGAAGATTTCTCTTGGTATTAAGCAACTTGCAAACAACCCATGGGATATTATTGATCAAAAGTACAGCATCGGCCAAGTCATTACTGGTGAAGTTTCTCGTATTACCAACTTTGGTCTTTTCGTGAAATTAGAAAACGGTATTGAAGGTTTAGTGCATATTTCTGAACTTAACGATCTTAAAAAAGACGCTAAGATTGAAGATCTTTTCAGAGTTGGCGATAGCCGCGAATTCCGCGTTATCAAAATCAACAAAGAAGAACACAAACTTGGTTTAAGCACCAGACTTTCTGGTGACATCCATAAAGAAGAACCTAAGCAACAACGCGAACACCGTGAGCCTCGCGAATCTCGCGAATCACGTCATGTAGCTCCGCAACAACAAGAATCATATGAAGCACCTAAGTCTCAACAAAAGAGCCAGCTTCAAATGGAACTTGAAAAAGCAGCTGCACGTAAAAAGAGCAAAGAATAAGGAGCTTTATGGAACGTACATTTGCTATTATTAAACCGGACGCAATGGCAGCAGGTCATGCTGAGGCCATTATTGCCGTTATTGAAGACCATGGCTTTGAAGTAATCGCTCAAGAAAAACGTCATTTGTCTCGTGCAGAAGTTGAAGAATTTTATGCAGAGCACAAAGAACGTTCATTCTTCCCTGAAGTTGTAGCATTTATGACCTCAGGACCGGTTACGCTTATTGCCCTAGAAAAAGAAAACGCTGTTAAAGCATGGCGCGACCTTATGGGAGCAACAGATCCTGCACAAGCCGAACACGGCACCATTCGTAAACAGTTTGGTACCTCAAAAGGCAACAATGCAACTCACGGATCAGATTCTCATACAAGTGCTGCTCGTGAATTAGCATTTTTCTTTCCTAGTCTGTAAGTAAGACTTATAAACAAGGGTGCATCGTATGCTTTTAGATAACAAACATATCACTGGCCTACTTTGCTCCCTTGTTTTTTGCATGCCTCTTTTCTCTACACAAAAACCACATCTCTATATTCTTATACACGGCACTTGGTCAGCACCGCGCCACTCGTTATTACATGGCAGTAGACCGCAATGGTACCAAGCTGGCCACACAACTTTTGATACACTCAAAAGAGCAACTAATGCACACATAATTCATCACACATGGTCTGGTAAAAATAACTTGGCCGATAGACTAGCCGGTGCCAAAACACTTATCTCTCTGATACAAAAACATGCAACTACTCATACCATGCATATTATTGCACATAGTCACGGTGGCAATGTTGCATTACTTGCACTTGATACGCTTATTAAAGACAACCCAACAACAAAGATTGCTACGCTTGTTTTGCTGGGAACGCCCATTTATTTTGAATGGTACCCTGCAAGCGTTACAGCAGTGGGCACGATCTACAATATTTTTTCTTATGGCGACATTGTACAACCAGTAGCTGGTATGTATGAACGGGAGTTGCCGGAACAGCCGCATATTTTCAACATACAACTCAAAATCAATAACAACTGCCCTATGCATAACCAGTTGTATAAACCAGAGCTTATAGAACAGATTCCACATTTCTCTAAACTCTTTGGAAAAAAAGATGTTTATTGTTTACACTGCACAACAGGTAAAAAGCCGGTTATAACACACGATACAAACCGCGCAGAAGATATACGCACCGATAAAAGATTCACGCAACAACTACAAGCAAGTTGGACAGAGATAAGAGATAAACATGCACAAAAAAACACCGCCAACCACGATCGGCTTACTCGATTCAGGGATAGGTGGACTCAGTATTATCAGAGAACTATTGCGCGCCTCTACAACGCCATCAATACCAACCAAGCGTAACTATCTATATGTTGCTGACACAGCACATCTGCCGTACGGTAATAAAACACCCGACTATTTAATTGAACGAGGCCGCGTACTCACCCGCTTTTTTATAGCACACAACATCACCACTATTATTATTGCATGCCACACGTCATCAGCAACATCACTTGCTACCCTCAAACAAGAATTCCCACAGATTACCTATATTGACCTGATCCCGTTTACTATAGACCATGCCATAACGCACACAAAAACAGGGCGTATTGGTGTGCTTGCTACCCAAGCAACCATCAATAGTGGTATCCATAAAAAACTTCTCTTAGCGCAAAACAAACAACTTGTTGTTGTTGAACAAGCATGCCCGCTTCTTGTACCACTTATAGAACGGGATGCATCACCAGCAGAAATTAAAGACGCTATTGATTTGTATATGGAACCATTGTTAGCATGCCAGGTTGATACGGTTATTTTAGGATGCACACATTACGAATTTATACGCCCGCACTTAGAACAACACATCCCTTCTGTGTGCTTTGTCAGTGCTGCGCAAACACAACTCTTAGAACCTGCTGAACTTAGTAACTTTTCGTTAATTACTACTGGACCCTTTACGCACACACCACAGTTTATACAGACTCTTATTGGGTCTTATCAGTATGATCTAGAAACGGACAAAACCCTGTAATAGAGGGCTTTATTAGACAAATGACCTAGTTTAGTTGCATACTGACTGTAAATAAAATTGTAAGTCATATTAGAAGGGGTACCATATGAAAAAACTATTTTTAACACTCGCATTAACCACCACTATCTTTGTCAGAGCAAGCGAAAGAAGTGTCGTTTCAAGCGCACCCAGCTGTCTTACTGGCCCGCTAGCAATGCTCTCACGTAACAGCGGATCAAACACGCCCTGCCATTCACCTTCTAATCTATCTTCGCCAAAAAGTAATCGAAGCACTCCAGGACATAGTCGCCGTCCATCTATGAGTCTGGTACTTCCCACAGAACCTGTAACTGCAGCAAAAACTACAACCGGTTTCCAGGTCACACCACCTACTCCACAAAGCAGCACCACAACAAGTCCTCGTACGCCTGCTGCACAAGAAGTTGTACAACCAACAACTCCAACTAAACCATCATGGGAAGGCACGGTCGCAGCTTATCAGGCAATGCTTACAGCTGCTCAAAACCAAACAACTGCCAGAGACTGGACAGACAAACAAATAGCAAGATTTACTGACGCAATAGCTAGATATAACCAAGAACACCCAACTACTATTTGGCCGGCAAAAACTAACCCTACAGATTCTAGATTGCACGAAGCGCCTCGTGCTTTAACCGTTTTTTCAAGCAAACGATAAATAAAAAAGCCCACTGAAAAACCGTGGGCTTTTTTATTTTATAAAGTTCTAAAAACTTAGATATTATTGCACGGGCTCTTTTGCTGGTAGCTTTTTAACTACCTCATCTAAAATACCGTTTACAAACTTGTAAGCGTCTTTTTCTGAAAAGCATTTAGCGAGTTCAATTGCTTCGTTAATAACAATAGTTGGTGGAGTATCAGTATACAATAACTCCCACAACGCATACCGCACAACCAAACGAGTACAGCAGCCCACACGTTCTAAACGCCAGTTGGCAAGAAACGGAAGTACATACTCATCAAGCTCATAACGCTTTTCTGCAATAGCAGTAACAATATCAATAATTTCTCCCTCTAAAGGAATGCTTGCGTCATACTCATTATTAAAACCAATTGCCACTGATTGCACGGATGAACCGTAATCAAGCGACTCAAGAGCGTATAACAAATGAAAAATAATGGAGCGTACATCACGACGAGACAGGGTACATGTTGGAGAGGGGGTTAGATCATTCATAAAGGTTATGCTCGTTCCAAGTAAATGCCGGTGCGTGTATCAACTTTAATCTTATCGCCTTCGTTAATAAAAAGCGGAACCTGAAGGGTTAAACCTGTTTCAAGCGTAGCTGGTTTTGTTGAACCACCTTGAGCAGTATCACCACGAACGCCAGGAGGAGTTTCTTTAACTACAAAATACATAGTAATAGGAGGAGTAATCCCAATAGGACGTTCCCCAAAATAAAGCATTTGGTATATTTCTTGTTCTTTTAAGAAGCCTAAAACATCTTCAAGCACATCTTTATTAAGCTCAATTTGCTCAAAAGAATCTTGATCCATAAACGTATAAAGACCTGAATCCTCATACAAATACTGCATAGACTTATGTTCAAGATTAGGGCTATCGAACTTCTGCTCTGAACGGAAATTTTCTTCAAATGAAGATCCCGAAATCAGGTTTTTAAGCTTAGCACGAATAAGAGCACCACCGCGGCCCATTTTATTATGCTGAAAATCGAGCACTATATGAGGTTCACCTCGGTGAAGAACCTTAGTTCCTTTACGAAAATCTCCTGCACTGATCATGGATCTCCTAATGTTTAAATGAAGCTAAAAGACGTATTTTTAAGTATAAATACCCATAGCAAAAAAGCAACCTAGAGCATTATTGACTCAGATTAAAAAGGCTTTTATGGTTATAATGTGGTTGACCCTGGCATGCTGAAGGCTATACTCATATCTAATATATTCTTGACCTGAACAAAGAGTAAAAATATGAAAAAATATATAGCTCTTGGATTACTTGTAGGTAGTTTTTGCACCCAAATGTACGGTGCTTCTAGAGAAGTTAGAGCAGGTGCTACCCTTGCAGGATTTTTAAAACAACCCCACCATGAATCAGTTGAAATTGAAGACAACAATCAAAAGGTAGATTCTACAGCTATATTGATTAATTTTAATTTTCACCTTGGACATTTAAACAGAATATTTTTTCTTAATCTACATAGAGAAGGAATGTCTCTTGAAGCTGCAAACAGAGCAAAAGAAAAATTTATTCAAACAAAAACTGTTCCTGCACTATTATATGCATGCATGATGGGCAAACACGCTTTACCATCTGGCACTGTTTTACGTCTAGGTGGTACAAGATGGAAAGTGGAAGACCATGGAACTGATTCAAGAACCCTTACTTTACAAGAAGAGTAATAAACCATGAACAAGTTAGTTAATATAGATCCCGTTATTGCACAAGCACTTGAAGCTGAGCGCATCAGATCAGAAGAACATATTAATCTTATTGCTTCAGAAAACTATACCTACCCTGCCGTGCTTGAAACAACCGGTTCAATTCTGACTAACAAATATGCTGAAGGCTACCCTGGTAAACGGTACTACGCTGGTTGCGCACAAAGCGACATCGTAGAAGACCTTGCTCGCGAACGTTGCAAAAAACTGTTCAACGCAGAACATGCCAACGTACAACCGCACTCAGGTTCCCAAGCAAACATGGCTGTCTACTTTGCCCTGCTTAAACCAGGCGATACCATCTTGGGCATGAACCTTGCTGCTGGTGGCCACTTAACCCACGGTTACCCGATCAATTTCTCTGGTACGTATTATAACCGTGTGAACTACGGCGTATCCCCAGATACTGAACAGTTCGATTTTGATGAAATTAGAAAATTAGCTTTAGAGCACAAACCAAAACTTATTGTCTGTGGCGCATCTGCCTATGCTCGCACAATCGACTTTGCAGCGTTTAGCGCAATTGCAAAAGAAGTAGGCGCGTACTTAATGGCAGACATTGCTCACATTGCAGGACCTGTTGCTGTTGGACTCCATCCATCACCCTTTCCACATGCTGATGTAGTTACGAGCACCACACATAAAACATTACGTGGTCCACGCGGCGGCATCATTTTATGTAAGGCTGAATTTGCTAACGTTATTGATAAAGCGGTTATGCCAGGGATACAAGGCGGCCCCTTGATGCATCATATTGCAGCAAAAGCTGTTGCTTTTGGCATCGCGCTCCAACCAGAATTTAAAACGTATCAAGAACAGATTCTTAAAAACGCCAAGCACATGGCCGACTGTTTTACCAAACGCGGGTACCGTGTGGTAAGCAACACAACCGACAACCACTTACTGGTTATCGATCTGCGCAATAAAAACATTACCGGCAAAGAAGCTGAACAAGTACTAGAATCGATTGGTATTTATGCTAATCGCAACTGCATCCCGTTCGATCCACAAAGCCCTTTTATTACCAGCGGTATTAGACTTGGCACACCTGCCGTAACTACCCGTGGTTTTAAAGAACCGGAAATAGAACAGATTGTGCACTTTATTGATGCAGCACTGATGCACAAAGACAGTCCTGCTGCTCTTGCCCAACTGCAAAGTAGCATTACAAACCTATGTAAACTTTTTCCTATTTATCCTGAGTTATTACCAACACATAAAACAGCACAGACTTGCCTAGCACACTAAACAGCTTTAATTATTTATTTTACTGCTATACTAACCACTGTTTTTACATTCTGTTTAAAGAGAGAGTATGCTATGAAACAAATCTATGATATCTGTGTAGTAGGCGGTGGTGGACATATCGGATTGCCTTTATGTCTTGCATTTGCACACGCTGGCAAAAAGGTCATTGCTCTTGATGTACATCAACCAACTATAGAAAAAATCCAAGCAAAACAAATGCCATTCTTTGAAGAAGGCGCACAAGAAATCTTAAATGCACAATACGGCAAAAACTTCTGGATCACTTCTGATAAAGAAAGCATGCGCCAAAGTACGTTTATTATTATTGTCATTGGCACTCCGGTTGACGAACATTTAAATCCACAATTTGGGTTATTCAAAAAACTGTTTGATGATTTAATCCCCTATCTAGAACCACATCATCATATTATTCTGCGTAGCACTGTTTATCCGGGTACTACAGAAAAAATAGATGCATACTTAAAAAGCAAAGGCGTTGCTGTAAAAATATCCTTCTGTCCTGAACGAATTGCTCAAGGCAAAGCCATGGAAGAGCTCTATAGCCTTCCACAATTAGTAGCCGCATGCGACAAAACATATCAACAAGAAGCAGAAGATCTTTTTAGCGTACTTGCATCAGAAGTTATTCCGCTTGCACCCTTAGAAGCTGAACTTGCAAAGTTATTCACCAATACCTGGCGCTATATCCAGTTTGCAACGGCTAACCAGTTCTACCAACTAGCAGAACAAAACGGCGCAGACTTTTACACGATCTACAACGCCATTACGCACAACTACCCACGCACTAAAGGATTTCCTGGTGCAGGGTTTGCTGCAGGCCCGTGCCTCTTTAAAGACACGATGCAACTTGCCGCCTTTGGAAACAACAACTTCTTTCTTGGTCATGCAGCCATGTTGATTAACGAAGGTATGCCCAACTTTATTGTGCAAGAACTAAAAAAATCCCACGATTTAACCACGAAAACAGTCGGCATCTTGGGAATGGCCTTTAAAGCAAATAACGATGATCTACGAGAATCTTTGTCGGTAAAATTAAAAAAAATAGTAGAAGTTGAAAGTTACCGCGTTTTATGTTCAGATATTCACGCACATAAAGACAGCTTTGTTTCAACACAACAACTGATCAACGAATCTGATATTGTCATCATCGGCACTCCTCATAAAGAGTATGCTGACCTGACCTTCAGACCGGACCAAGTAGTTGTTGATATATGGAATTTTTATAAAAAATCAGGAGAAGCGGATGAAAAAGGTTTTAGTCACTGGATCGGCGGGGTTCATAGCCGGGTATCTCGTTGAGGAACTGTTACAAAACGGTTACCAAGTAGTTGGCCTTGATAACTACTCAAAATACGGACCTGTTAAAAAAAGCTACGACAATCACCCAAATTACCAATTCACCCAAGGCGATGCTAAAGACGTTGATCTACTTAAAAAATTAATCAAAGATTGCGACCATGTCGTTGCCGGTGCAGCCATTATTGGTGGCATCAGCCTGTTTCATGAACTTGCGTACGATCTACTTGCAGAAAACGAACGAATCACCGCCTCAACCTTTGACGCTGCAATCTGGGCATTTAACAACTCGCGCTTACAAAAAATAACGGTTATTTCATCATCAATGGTGTTTGAAAATACTACCGTCTACCCAACACCAGAAGGCCAAGAACTGTTATCATGCCCGCCATCATCAACCTACGGATTCCAAAAACTGGCATGTGAATATTTTGCTAAAGGTGCATGGGAACAGTACCAACTGCCATACACTATTGTCAGACCATTCAACTGTGTAGGGATTGGAGAAAAGCGAGCATTGTGTGACAAAGAGATTCAATCAGGCAACGTCAAACTAGCTATGAGTCACGTGGTACCAGATTTAGTACAAAAAATATTAAAAGGCCAAGATCCACTCCATATTTTAGGAGACGGTCAGCAAGTTCGCCACTACACCTACGGTGGTGATTTAGCACGCGGTATCAGACTGTGTATCGAAAATCCACGCGCAATCAACCAAGATTTTAATATATCAACAGGCCAAGCAACCACGGTTCTTGAACTTGCACAAACCATCTGGCACAAAATCCATCCTGACAAACCATTCAAGTACGTATCTGATAAACCGTACAAATACGACGTACAAAAACGCACCCCCGACATTACCAAGGCCGCAACAACACTTAACTTCCAAGCAGCAACCGACCTTGATACCTGTCTTGATGAAATTATCCCCTGGATCCAAGAACAAATCGTAGTCGGCGGTATTTAAAAAAACTAGATTAAAAAATAAAGAGAGAGCACGCATGAAAGCAGAATTCGATCAATACATAGAAGATAATTATCGCGAGGATGATGCTCTATCGTTAACCGGTTATTCATACGATTTTTTTGCCCGTTATAAAGCAGAAAAGCTACATAAGTGGATAAGTAAAGGCGGCTATGCAGCACATAACATCCTAGACTTTGGATGCGGTGACGGCCTCATGACTAGTTATGTACACAAGCTATTTCCCAAAGCAACAATCACCGGCATTGACCCTTCATCAAAGAGTATTGAAACTGCTCAGGCTAACCACCCCGGCATAACGTTCAAAACATCAGAACAGTTGGAAAACAGTACACAAAAGTTCGATGTTATCTTTGCAGCGTGCGTGTTCCATCATATTCCAGAATCAGAACAAGCGTTTTATGTTAAACAACTTAAAGAGCTCCTCAATAAAAATGGCGTTATCGTTATTTTTGAAATGAATCCACTTAATCCCATCACACGCTATATGTTTAAAAGAATCCCTGTAGATCGTAATGCTATTATGATCTATCCGTGGGAACTTAAGAACCTGTTTGCTACGGTAGGTAAACCGCGCATTAACTACTATGGATTTTTCCCAAAACTACTTTCTTTTATGCAGCCCTTAGAAAACTATTTTGAATGGATTTCTATAGGTGCCCACTACGCTCTTGTAGTGCAAAAGAAAGGCTCTTAAAAGCGATATACCATAGATCGTATTCAATAGATAAAATACATATAAATTTGAAGTGTAGCTTGGCATATTTTGAGCCAAACCGCTCATCAATGTTTGATACATCAGTGCAGCAAAAACCAAAAGTATAAAAAGTGATTTTCTATACAACGCTACACATACTGTTAATGGCAACAAAAAATACGATGCCAACAGTAGAATAATGCTTGCACCATACGAACTAGCCGTTAAAAAGATTCTAAAAACCTCTGCTGAATGCGATAGTATTAAAGATGGATTTTCAATAACATGCGTAACTAATTCACGTATACGTGCTTGTTTTAAAAATGGCATTTCTCCATACTCATCTAAAAAAAACTCTCCCGGATAAAAACCTTGAGTAACCACTAAAAAAAGATTGTAAACGCATTTACGTACATAATCCCACGGATACGCCGTTATATACTCTAGAAAAGTACGCTTTAATACTTGGTCTGCCTCATAATCAAGCGTTGAGTGGCGCACTGTTTTAAAATGCTCATTAACAACATGGTGCATAACAGGATCTCCATCACTTACCGTAATTCCCCACCTATTCTTACTATCATGACCTAAGCCAATAAATGCTACATGCCCACCATTAGTAGAAGTTACAAGATAATGACCACATGCTTTTTTAGTATAGAACGCCCATGGAGCAAGACAGCCATACAACACAATAAGCCACACAAGCATCTGTAAAAAAGATTGTTTAGTTCTAAAAAAACCTACAACAATAACAGCAAGCCCAATCGGCATTAAAAAATAATCTGATCTAAAGTGTAATAATACTCCAAAGCAAAGAGCTGAACCTATAAGATATACCCAGTTTTTTTGCTTACGAATCACTGCTCTGTATAAGAGTGGTAATGCTACTAAAAATAAACTTGCTGCAATACCACTTGGCCAACGTAATGCATGAAACGCATACCAGGGAATACTGACCACCATACCAACTTTTAATGCCCTTATAACCGTTGCTGAAAATATATTTTCCTGCTCTATAATGCGTAGAGCCCAATATAAAGTACATAATGCAAACACCATCTCAATACATAATAACGTTAACTTATCTTGAGTAATACTCATCAACCATCCATACCCCCACATAGGAAACGTAGGCAAATGTTCACCTGCAAAACCTGTTCTAATAAGAGAAGCATAATGTTTGTAATAATGTAACCCTCCAACATTATGGTCTGCATACCAATTACAATACATCACAAAACTTGCCACAGGTACCATAACGGCGATATACCAACGATCTAAAAAAGATTTACTATTTTGTTGCATAAAACACCAAACTTTCTTAGTTAAAACATTTTTTTCTTATATTAATAAGAGATACTGCATACAGCAGATTACAAACATACAATACATTTACATTCCCCAGGTAAGCAGACATATGAAAGCAACACATATTAAGCAGTGTTTGGTACATAATAGAAGCTAAAACTAGCCCCATAATAAGAGAACGTTTTTTATAAGCACTATACAGAGTAAAGGGCAATACAAAATAGGATACAAAAAGTACTAACACTCCAAACAACCATGATAATGTCTGTATCAAAACCCTCATGCTAAAATAAAAATGTTCTATTATAAAAGAAGGATTCTGCGCTATCCATATCACGACATTGCGCATTCTTTGATGCGATAATAAAAATGCATCATATCCTTGTCCAGCCAGAAATTCTCCGGGGTAAAAACCACTTGTTATGAGTTGCCGAAAAACATAGAAACATTTTTTAGCATAATCCCACGGACGAGCTTGTATGTAAGAAAAAAAAGTAGTTTTTAAAAATTGATCAGCTTCGTAATCAAGCGTTGAGTGGTTATGTTGATTAAAATGCTTATCAACTAAAGCGTGCATTAATGGATCCCCATCATGTCCCGCTATGCCCCACGTATTAGATGGATCATTACCAAGGCCTGCAAATAATACATGTCCACTATTAGTAGAAGTAAAAAGATAATGACCACAGGCTTTTTTGGTGTACACAGCCCACGGTATAAGACAACCATACAACACGACAAGCCATACAAACATCTGTAGCAAAGATTTTTGTGTTCTCAAAAAGAGTACTATCAATACTGCAAAGCCAAGCGGCATAAGAATATAATCTGATCTAAAGTTCAATAATAATCCAAAACATACGGCTGAAAGTAGCAGTTTGACCCAACTTTTTTGCGTGCGTATTACTGCTTTATACAAAAGCATAAAAGAAATCAAAAAAAGGCTTGTAGCAATGCTATAGGGCCAACGCAGTGCATGAAATGCATACCAAGGCAAACTCAGCATCATACATACTTTAAAAATTCTTATGGTTATTACAGAAAATAGCTGTTCTTGTTCTAAAAAACGTATAAACAAATAAAGTGCTCCAAGCGCTAAACTCATCTGTATACTCAGCAAAACAAACTTACTTTCTGTAAGCAGCATCAACCACCCATATCCCCACATAGGAAACGTAATTAAAGTATGGTACTCAAACCCTGCTAGAATAATAGCTTTGTAGTGTTGATAGCCAGACAATAAGCCAGCCATATTTTGAGCATGCCAATTGAGATAGATCATCAAAAAAGCTATAACGATCATGCATCCCAAGTACCAACGATCAATAAAGACTCTCCAATTATTTTTCATATTCTATAACACTTTTACGTCAGATAACTTAACATTTTATGCGATCTAAAGCCTTTTATTTCAGTATAAAACAGCGATAATCCATACAGAAGATTCAACAGCAAAAATATATATAAATTTGCAGAATAACCTGGAGAAGGATAACAAACGATATTCAGCAAGGTTTGATATATAATCACTACGAAAACTAAACTTATAAACAAAAACCTTTTTTTGAATGCTCCGTACCACATAGTAAAAGGCAATAAACAATAAGAAAATAATAAAAGATATTTTCCTAAAAGCCACGAGTACGTATGTAAAGAAAGTCTAATTAAAACAGATATATGCTGAATTAAAAAAAACGGTTCTGTAAAAGCTTTCCACAAAATAGATCGTACCCTCAGCCCATCTGTTATTATATCTATTCCATCTTTTTCAGGCCTAAAAAACTCTCCTGAATACATACCCCCAAACAATAACGCTTTACTAGACTCAAAACATTTTTTTACATAATCCCATGGATAGTCTCTTACATAAGAAAAAAATAATACTTTTAAAAACTGGTCTGCTTCATAATCAAGCGTTGCATGATGCATAGTCTTGAAATGGTTATTTACAAGCTTATGCATAACCGGGTCGCCATCATCGACTGTAATTCCCCATCTATTAGATCTATCACTACCAAAACCAATAAAGGCTACATGTCCACCATTAGTAGAAGTTAACAAATAATGCCCACATACTTTTTTGGTGTATAACGCCCAGGGAATAAGGCCACTATACAGCACCGCAAGCCATACCATTACCTGCACTAAAGTTTTTTTTGATGGCAAAAAAAGTAGTATCAAAAAAACAAAACCAAGCGGCATTAAAAAATAATCTGCTCTAAAGTGTAACGATAATCCAAAGCAAACCGCAGAAGCTATAACATGCATCCAATCTGATTTGTGATGACATACTGCTTTGTATAAAAGTACCATAGATAATAATAAAAGACTTATTGCTATACTGCTGGGCCAACGCAGTGCATGAAACGCATACCACGGCAAACTTACTATCATACATAACTTAAATATTCTCATAAAAAGAACCGAAAAAAGCTTTTCTTGTTCTAGCAGTTGTACAAAGTAATAGAAAGACCCAAGCGCCAGACCCATCTGCATAGCTAAAAGCAAAAACTGACTTTCTGTTACTACCATCAACCAGCCATAACCCCACATAGGAAACGTCACAAGATCAGCATGTTTAAATCCGTTCTGTATAATAATTTTAAAATGTTTATACAAAGGCAAGAGTCCCAACATACCTATCGCGTGCCAATTTAAATACATAACTCCAGAAGCTATACATCCCATACCGCCTACATACCAACGATCGATAAAAGTACCGACCTTAGCGATCCACTTCATGACACAATACCGTTTGCAAGAGAGTTATACAGAAGGCGCACTTGTTTCGTTATAAAAAACAATGGGCCTCTTTTAACCATCAACAAAAAGTACCAATACATATAATGTGGAATCCATGCAGCCAAATTAAATCTTGACTGCCCCGCTGTTCTATCGGTCCATACGGAAGGCACTTCTGCAATTTGATATCCCTGCAGAAAAGCTTTAACCGTAATTTCCATACCAAGCTCAAAACCACCCGTACTTTCTATAGTGATAGAACGCAAAAGTGCTGTTTTATACACTTTAAAGCTATTGGTAATATCGCGTGTAGGTAGCGGTGTTAAATAATATAAAGATAAGCCCGCAACTTTAGACAGCAGCCCCTTTAAAAATGGCCCACCAATTTGTTTACCGCCAGGCATATAGCGAGAACCACATACTACATCAGCCCCGTTACTATATGCAGCTATCATACGCGGCAAAACATTTAAATCATCGGCCATATCAGCCATCACCACCAGGACAGCCTCGCCAGAAGCTTTATTAAACCCTGTTTTGATAGCATTAAGGGCACCCTTACCATACTGATTTTGCACAAGTTTAATAAGTAACTGATACTGATTTTTTAAAACCTGAACAGCCGGAATAGTTGTATCGGTAGGTTGATCATACACAACTAATAATTCTAAAAAATACCCGTTATATTTTTCTAAAGCATCAAGCGTGTTTTTTATATTTTCTGCTTCATTATATACGGGAATAACAATCGTAATTTTATTACTATCCACTACAGTAACCTTTTTATAATCGTCATAGATTAGTTGTTAATGTGATACATGTGCACGACGATACATAAACAATCGGCGTAGCATTTTTGTAAGCAAGCCACTCAAAAGCCCGTATGCCAATGCACTACCATAAATAGCATGCAGTAGATAAAACGGATAAAGATTTGAGGTATAACAAACCATTTGATAACAGAAAGTGTTAATCATGGTTTGATACGCAATCACAGAAAGCAGAAGTAACATAAAAAGCGAACGTCTTCTAACGGCATACCACACAGTAAATGGCGCCATGCAATATGATACAAATACCAAGACCATGCCCATACGTTGAGAAAACCCAGAAACTAAAATCCGTAAACTATCCATTGGGCTGGTAATAATCATACGTGGATTGCGTATAATGTTGATAAATAAAGCCCGCAATCTCTGCTCTTTAAAGCCCGCAACTTCACCCTCTGCTGTTCTAAAAAATTCCCCTGGATAAAACCCATCAGTCACTAATGTTTTAAAAGCAATTGCACATTTTTTAGCATAATCCCATGGATATGACCTTATATAAGACAAAAAAGTCTTTTGTAACAGTTGATCAGCTTCGTAATCAAGCGTTGAATGTTTGGTTGTATTAAAATGGGTATTTACCAGATTATTCATAACAGGATCAGCATCTTCAGGAGCTATGCCCCAACGGTTTTTAGGATCGTTCCCTAACCCAATAAACACTACGTGTCCACTATTGGTTGAAGTTATTACGTAATGCCCGCATGCTTTTTTTGCATAAAAAGCCCAGGGGACTAGGCAGGCATACACAATCCCAAACCAAGCTATAGCCATGATGCATGATCTTTTTGTTCTACAGAAAGCCATCAACAAAAGTGCCATGCCAACAGGCGTCAACCAATAGTCTGATCTAAAATTCAAGACCATTCCAAAAAGTAGTGCTGATACAATAAGTGGTTGCCACACCGCACTGCGATGAGTAAAAGCTTTATAAAGCAAGACGATAGAGACTGGAAGTAAGCTTATAGTAAAACTATACGGCCAACGTAAAGCATGCGCTGCATACCAAGGAATACTGAACACCATCCCCATCTTAAAAGCTCGTATAACATAAACTGAAAAAAGACGTTCTTGTTCTAACACACGAATAAAATACGCAAGCGTAGCTAGAGCAACTGCTGTCTGAATAAGCATAAGTCCAAGTTTATCAGTCGTAAGTAACATCAACCACCCATACCCCCATATAGGGAACGTAATGAGACGTTCATGATTAAAACCGGCTGTAATAATATCCCTAAAATGTTCGTAATTTACTAACCCTGAAACGTTATGCCATGCATGCCAGTTAAGATAAATAACAAAAGCTGCTATAGGTAGCATAGCTGCTATATACAGACGATCAAACACAGAAACTATACGCATACCACTCTCCAGAAATTACGTATCAATAAAACATGTACCCAAACATATAAGATCTACCATCTATGTCCAGAGAGCTTAAAATGGCAATTTCTATTGTTGTTTATAGAATCGACACAGCGCTCTATAGCAAGCACCCGTATACTCATATACTAAAACAAAACCATACAAAGCCTGTAGAAGATACAAAACATACAGATTCCCAAGATAACTCGGCATGTGAAAACAAAAACAATTTATGAGAGTCTGGTAAGCTATTACTGCAAGCACTAGAAGCATAAAAAAAGATCTCTTACGAAAAACAACATCCCACACTATTAACGGCATAAAGAGATAAGAAAATAAAATCACTAACGTACTCACACCACAAGAAAACGCCGTAAATAGAATACGCATTGTATCCAAAGGGCAGGTAATAACAAAAGTTGGATTTTTTATTATTTCTATAAGTAGTAAGCGTATACGGGTATTTTCTAGCAAGGGCATTTCGCCATGTTCATTCATAAAAAATTCCCCTGGGTAACAACCCCCCAAAACTAGTTCACAAAAAACATAACCTATTTTTTTCAGGTACTCTTTAGGGTGAGTTGTGATATAGGAAAAAAAAGTCTGCTTTAAAAACTGGTCCGCTTCATAAGTACATGTTAAAGCATTATGTTGCTGCATATGTTCGTCAACAAGTGTATGCATCAAGGAATCAGAATCATCTGGCGTAATTCCCCATCTATTACCAGGATTATGACCTAAACCTATAAACATTACATGGCCCCCATTAGTTGATGCCAGCTGATAATATCCACACGCTTTTTTGGTATACATTGCCCATGGTAATAAACAAGTGTAGACAGCAAGACACCAAACAAACATCTGTAGAACAGTTTTCTTTGTTGTAAAAAAGATAAGCGCTAAAAAAACAAACCCTAACGGCATTAACAAATAATCTGATCTAAAGTTCAAGAGCAACCCAAAAGACAATGCGGAAAGCAGTATATAAAACCAGCCATTTTGTACATGCGTTACTGCTTTATAAAAGAAAACAAGAGAGATCAAAAAAAGGCTTGCCGCAATGCTATATGGCCAACGCAACGCATGAAAAGCATACCAGGGGAAACTTAAGATCATGGATATTTTTAATACCCTTAAAAATATTGGCGAAAAAAGAGCCTCTTGTTCAAGAAATTTTATAAAAAAATAAAGAACAGTAAACGCTAAGCCCATCTGGATAGTTAATAAACCTAGCTTACTTTCTGTAATCAGCATGAACCAACCATAGCCCCACATAGGAAATGTAATCAAGTCGGTATGTTTAAACCCACTCTGTATAATCGTTTTAAATTGTTGATAATTTGGTAAAAGCCCTGCCATGCCCTGCGCGTGCCAATTAAGATAGATCACTACTGGCGCTAGTAAGAACATAACTCCTAAATACCAATAATCAATAAACTTACCTATTTTTTTAGCAATATGCATGATACCCGTATCTTTCATAACAGTTTTTACTGTTCTCTTATGTTATTCATTATTTTTTGAACGTGCGCCGTCCAGGTATATTCTTGGATTACTTTAGCCCGAGCATTATCACCCATCTTTTTTTGTTCTAATAATGGCAATTCATAACACAACTCACATGCTCGTATAAAACCCTCAATATCAAGCGTATCAACTAAAAATCCAACTTCATCAGCTACATTCGATAAAGTAGTTGTCGTAGTGTATATTTTAAAAGCAGGCGAAATTACTTGCCCAACTTGTTCTAAATCAGACGCTATGATCGGTTTTGCCATACTCATATACTCAAACAGCTTAGTTGGCGAACCAAAAAAACGCGTTCCATCCGCATTAGACTGAGTAGGACATAAATAGGCATCGCACATAGCTAAATATCCAGGTGCTTTATCTTGAGCTATCACACCAGTAAGCGTTATCCTATCTATAATACCCAGTTGCTTAAAGTAATCTTCTAACTCTTGCTTGAGCATTCCATCGCCAATAAGCAAAAAATGTATATCTTTATGTTTTCTTAGTAGTTCAGGAATTATCGCTCGCAAAATGTTAATCCCATGCCATTGTCCAAACGTGCCTATAAACCCAAATGTATACTTATCTTCAATACCATACTGCCTTCTTAAAGATGCTCTTTGCATAAAAAGAAACTCCTGTTTAAATACATCTTGATTAACACCATTAGGATTAACAAGAATTTTTTGCCGCCCAAAGCCCCTTAGTTGTAACTCCTCAGAAAGCACTTGGGAAACAACTACTACCAAGTCAGCATTTTTTATATTAATATTTTCTACCCATTGAGAAATAGTACCTAAAGAACAATATCGCACATACCAAGGATCTGTGTTCTTTGGACTAAACCAATACACTTCAGAACCGTTATATTCCAAAATAAACGGTATCTTGTAATATTTTTTTAGTAACACCCCGGTAAAATTTAAAATACTATAACGCTGATAGAAAGCTTGGCAGTTCTTTGCTTCTGAACTTCTAATAATCTGTAAAAAAAAAGAAACTGAACTATATAACGAATCCAAGCGCCACTGTAAATAACGCAATTTTCCCCGTAAAAAACCCGTCCATACTGGTAACTGTAGCTGATGTACTTTGTACTGATCCGCAATTCCTGTAATAGTACGTGCTGAAAAGATAGTAATTTTAATATGTAATTTTTTAAGACCATGCAAAACGCCCAACATATGAGCTATAGATCCACCAGCAATAAATGCTTGTTTATCACGACATATATCTGTTCTAAGATATAAAATTTTCATTATTCATCTGACACTTTTTCAAAACAAAAATATAAATCTGCTGCTATCCAAGGCATTTTAGAACCAAGCCATACATTGATTTTTTGAATAGTTTTAAACCCACTAAAAAATGTATTTGAAATAGGACCACATATAAAGACTCCACCCTTTTTTTCTTTAAGCCGAAAGCCGTATTTTTCTAAACGTTTTTGTAAAGAATAATAAGTAAACCGCTGAACATGCGGTGAAGAATCTACTGTAGACACTCTATCTGATACAGTATTAAATCCTAAAATCTTATTCTTAATAATTATAATTACGCTCTCAATACGTAAAAAATTAAAAATTTTTTTAATACCTAAACGCGTATATATATAATTTTCTATCTCAAACCATGCATAGCCATGAGGAACTGTTATAAGAACTTTACCCTTTTGATCTATTTTTCTATGCACCAATTGCATCAAATGCTCTAATGATTGATCCTCTAAATGCTCTAGCACCTCTGACAAAATAACAACATGTGGTGTATATGTTATCAAAGAAAAATCGCTGCAAAAAAGTCTTCTTTCTTCTATGCCAAGATCTTGGGCATAAGTCGTTCCTAATGCAATACTAGAAGAACATAAATCAAATCCATATACATCATATTTTTCTTGTATAAGAGGAAGAGTTATCGACCATCCAGTACCACAACCAATATCTATAATTTTTTCACTTAAGGATATATGAGATTTAATCCACGCTCGTCGATTGCTTATACCATAAACAGAATATTTTTCTTGCTCATAAACCATAAAAACTCCTTAAAAACAATCTTCCGTCATTTTTTACTCCCCACTCCAATAAGCAATCTATCTAAAAAAGAAAGTGAACGCGTTTCTGGCTCCATCCAATGAACAAGGGTAGTAAAAACAGTGCGGGCAAATTTATAGCGAACCCTATCTTTCAATCCAAGTTTTAACGGCGATGGTATAGAAGTAACTATAGGCTTAGAAAAGATCATTTCCATAACCTGCAGCAAGCTTTCTTTAGTAAAACCAACTTCATGAGTAAAATCCATATATCTATCATGCTGACTAAATATATATGCTGCATTATAAACATCGATAATTACTAAACCATCTTGACGTAAAGCTTCATGCATTAACTGTAAAAGATCTTGTATTTTATCTTTATCTATATGCTCAATAACCGCTTTGAGGAAAATAACTTTATACATATTTTGATTACTTTTTAAAAAAGTAAAAATATCATCTTGTATAAAAGTAATGCTTGGATTTGCATTTCTTGCAATAGCAAGATCTCCACCAGAAAGATCAATCCCTGTTAAATTTTGATACCCCATTAATGATAAACTTCTTAATAAGCCACCACGCGAGCAGCCTAGATCAAGAATAGGAGCATCTTTTTCAATAGGTTTTAAAATTTCTTTATATACACGCTCAGTATAAAATTCAAACCATTCATACCAAGCCATCAAGTCAGGTGATAAAAAAGTTGATCTAGTATCATATGATGCTAATAGATCTTTTTTAAATGTATCTTTTTGTATCATAATAACTCCGTTATATTATGCCAATCCCATTGACAGAAAGGCCTTAACAATCCGTCTTTTGGTCGATCTTCAAAATCGTTAAGTAAAATAATATCTGGCACTGCATCTTGAACTATTTTTTTTAACTGAAAAACTTCAAACTCTTTTATCTGTGGCTCCCAAAAAAGCATCGAATGTTCTACAAGCTTTTTACTTTCTGATCCACAATTAAAAATCGCAAGAGATACAGAAATTTTGCCACGAGGAAAAATAGCAGCATGAATAGTACATATAAAAACACCTTCCCCCTGAGTAATAGTAAATAACTCAGGATCATAAGATGTATTAGATGCAACAAATAGCAACTCTCCATACCAATTGTAAAAATACAAACCTATAGGTGCGTAAAGGTTGTGAAATGCTTGATAAGAAATTTCAATAACAATCGATTCTTCACTATCAAAATGTTCTACTTCTTGATTATTACTATTGAATAATCTTATTTTTCTAATATTAATTTTATCTTGTATAACATGTGCTGGAGCGAAGCTACCCTGCGTACGCGCTTGATACTTTTGAATAACTTCGTGCGCCATTCCTTGGGCATGAATACTACCAGCATCTAACCAAACAACAGCCTCACACAAGCGCTTTACCGCATTCATATTATGAGAAACAAAAAGAATTGTCCGCCCATTTTTCTTTAAATCTTCAACAGCGCCTATACATTTTTTTTCAAATTCATAATCTCCAACAGCCAACACTTCATCAATTAAAAGAATCTCTGGCTGAAGCTGTGCTGCAATTGAAAACGCCAAGCGTAAACGCATCCCTGATGAATACTTTTTAACTGGCACATCTAAAAAAGCTTCTACCCCAGAAAAACTGACTATGTGATCAAATTTTTCTTTAATCTCTTGCTGCTTCATGCCTAAAATAACACTACTAAGAAATATATTTTCTCTACCTGTAAGATCCGCATGAAAACCTGTTCCAACTTCAAGCAAACTGGCCATTCGACCTCGCACAATTGCTTTTCCGCTCGTAGGCGCCACAATACCACTAAGTATTTTCAGAAGTGTGCTCTTGCCAGAACCATTTTTACCTATAAGCCCTACAACCTGCCCTTCTTCAATAGACAGCGAGACATCTCGTAATGCATAAAAATCTTTAGACTTATTTCTAGAAAATAAAGAAGAAAAAGAATCTCTAAAAGATTGGCCTTCTGAAGTATCAGAATCAGAAATTGTATATTTTTTTGAAAGGTTAAAAATTTCAATGCGCTTCATGTACATGCCCCTCAAATAAAATCGGCAAACAGACGTTCAGATACTTTAAAATAAACAAGCGCTAATGCCATCAAAGCACATGTTACCGTTAGCGAAATAAACATCACTATAAACTCTAGCGATTCGCCAAGTAACGCATATCGAAAACCATGAATTACTCCCGCTAAAGGATTAAGGGCAATAATCCAATAATACTCTTTAGGTATCATAGACAAACTAAAAGCAACAGGCGTTGCATAAAAACCTAACTGTATCATAAACGGTACTACATGTTTAAAGTCTCTAAAACGCACTACTAGTGAACCAAAAAAAAGAGCCATGGCTAAAGAAAGCCCCACAAGCCATACAAACATAAAGGGTAGTACCAACACATGTGTAAGCGCAGGCAACATGCCATACTTAATCCAGGACACTGCTAGATACGCAAAAAAAGTTACTGCAAAATCCACGGTACTACACAGTAAGCGGCTCGCTGGTAACATAACACGAGGAAAATACACCTTAGAAATAAGACTGACGTTGGCAAGAAAACTATTGCTTCCATAAGCAAACATATCAGCAAAAAATTGCCACACTAACATGCCAGAAAATACTACCAAGACGTACGGTGTATCACCAGAAGAAAAACCGGCTATTTTATTAAAAACGATAGTAAATACCGCAACTGTTAAGAGCGGCCGTAGAAGAACCCATAAAACACCTACTACTGTCTGACGATACTGCAAAATAATGTCCCGCCAACCTAAGAGCACAAATACTTCTTTGTAATCCCACCATTCCTGAATAACCTTTGCCCACGGCTTTATAGGAGTAATAATGGTAGTATGCTTCATAGAATCCTTTCTTTTTAAGCTCGTCTATTCTACTTTAAGCCCCATCAAAGACAACTGCATGTTCCATTGACGCACAAACCAGGATCTTCTAATATTATTGAATATATGTTTCTAGAAAGGATTTTGCCATGATAGGATCAGTCATTGCTGCTTTAGCAACCCCTATAGTTGGGGCGCTAGGCTATTTAGGCACCGAATATATTATTGAAAGCGATCAAAAAACGATGCATCAATATCGTTACCCTGAATATTATGAAGGCGATTTCCCTCAAGAAGCATTCCCTTGTAGACCAGAAAAACAAGCTGAATACCAAGCACTGGTCAAAAAAGGGTATCTCCGCATGGCAGAACAGACGGTGGTTATTACCGGCTTAGCTCGCAATATTGCCCATAATTTTGAAAAAATTAAAAAGCGTATAGAAACTACAGGCTCTCTTTTTAAAGAGTATATTGTCCTTATTTTTGAAAATGACTCTCATGATGAAACCCGTAAACTGCTTGAAGCATGGGCTATGGAAAATCCACGTGTTAAGCTTTTATGCGTACCAGAAGCAAAGGACGGCAAGCTTAATCTCCCCCATATGCACTCGTATGGAGCAACTTCAAAAAAGCGTATTGAAAAAATGAGCTATTTTAGAAATATCTACTTAGCGGAAGTTCAAAAAAATTATACCCACTTTGATTATATGCTCGCCGTAGATATGGATATTAAGGGCCCCTGGAATAATGACGGCTTTGCTCATACTATTGCACATGATAACTGGGATGCCGTTGCCTCTTTAGGACTTATTAATCAATTTGGCACTGTAGGCTTTAAACTTATTATGTACGATGTATTAGCTCATGTTGGTTACAAAGAAGAATTCAAACTCCAAGTAGACGATGATGATATTTACGCAATGAGCGTGCGTTATAATAAGACAATTGCAAACATCAAAAAAGGCGATCCTATGATGCGCGTACGTTCTGCTTTTGGCGGGATAGCCATTTACAAGATCTCAAGCCTTAAAAATTGTTCTTATAAACCTATACGCTGCGAACATATTGGCCTACATGAACAGATGGCAGCACACGGCCACAATAATATATATCTAAACCCCAACCAGCTTATTTTAGTAGGACACCAAGGAAACTTAAATACTCTGGCGCAATGGAAAGAATATTATAAGCAACAGAGAGGAAAATAATCCTCAAAAAGTCCGTTTTTGATATTGACCGCCATTTGACCCCCCTATCACCGTCCTGTTATAATAGGGATACTATTTAGATTATTTTCGGAGATTCTATGCTTATTTTGACTCTCACGTTTTTAACCGCTTTTGCCAGTTATTTAGGAATTGAATTAGCAATTCAAACAAATAAACAGATTACACTTCACCAATGGTTACATCCTAATTATTATAAAAACGAATTTCCTGAAAATGACTTTCCTTGTAGAAAAAATCTTTGTGAAGAATATCAAAAACAGGTCGCTCATGGGTATGCACACATGCGCAATAAACGCGTTGTTGTTACCT
Source organism: uncultured Pseudomonadota bacterium (assembly GCA_964606885.1). Lineage (GTDB taxonomy): Bacteria > Babelota > Babeliae > Babelales > CAIQNR01 > CAZSHB01. Next base: position 76,014 of record CAZSHB010000003.1, read on the forward strand.
GTCTAGGCAGAAATATTGCGCACAATCTAGAAGCATTTTCAAAACGGTTAGAAGCTACCTGCGAGCTGTTTAAAGAGTCTACGGTTATTATTTTTGAAAACGATTCTAATGATGAGTCTCGCGATCGTCTTAAAGAGTGGGCCGCACGAAATCCGCATATTAAACTTCTTGAACTTGCAGATAATAAAGACTGTATTTTAAATCTACCTGAAATGTACTCCTACGGCAGCACTTCTCCAAAACGTATTCAAAAGATGTCTTGGTTTAGGAACCTCTTACTTGCAGAAGTGAAAAAGAACTACGCTGATTACGATTATATGATGGTTATCGATATGGACATTAAGGGCCCCTGGTCGCACGATGGTATCGCGCACACTATGGGACAACTATACGATTGGGATGCTACAGCGGCTTACGGCATTATTAATATGTTTGGTACTGCTGGACAATTGATGGTGATGTATGATGTCCTTGCGTATGTACCGTATCAACAAGAATTTAATGCTGATCCAGGTATTTTTGGTGTAGGTAGCGATTTCTTTAGATTCAACTTTAAAGAACTTCTATCAGTCAAACGGGGCGACGCTCCTATTCGTGTCCGTTCTGCATTTGGCGGTATTACTTTTTATAAAATACCAAGCATTTTAGATGCAGAATATGTACCAACACGTTGTGAACATATCGGTCTTCATGACAGTATGACGGCCAACGGTCATGATAAAATCTACATGAACCCGAACTTGATTATTTTGGCAGGCCTACAAGGACCAGCAAACCCGTTTGCCGAGATTTCTATATTCCCTAAAAAGGCAGCTATTGAACCGATAGCTCAGACGGCTTAAAAAGCTCTGTATCAACGCCATTAGGATTTACTAAGATTTTTTCTGATGACACGTGATACTGATGTATAAGCATGTCTTGTAGTGGTTCAGAAACTACAATAATAAGTGTGGCTGCGCATAGATTCAAACTTTCTATTTTTTGCGTTAGCCACCTAAAACTTAACCATTTCTTTTTGGTGTTCCAGTGATCCATAACCCACACTTCCGAACCATTAAATTCAAGTAATAACGGTTTTTTATACCACCAGCTAAGTAGTACACCTGTAGCGTTAAGAATACTGTAGCGCTGATAGATTATATCGCACGCACGCACATCAACACTCTTACTGACCTGCTTAAAAAAAAAGACCGTTGAAAGAAACAAATTTAACTTCCAACGTAACCATGCCACAGAACCAGGATTTTTAAGGGGCACCAACTGTTCTAATTGCAGCGGCACTAGTAAGTCTTGCATACACGCAGCGCCGCAATACACTTGCCAACCTAATGCTTTAAAGCCTTTAATAACGCCCAGCGTATGAGCAACCGAACCACCTGCTGTAAGTAGAGTGTCTGAAAAATCAGTGCGTAGATATAAAAGCTTTTTCATTATCTTACTGTTCTAATGCTAACAAATTTTGCAGAACCCATAACTGAACAGATTGATCGTACGAACTTGATTTATTTTTTGCCGCTAATTTTTGTAACCACGCAGCATCAACACTATGTGCACATGCTTTTTGATTGGTAAATATACCATCTAACGCACCAGAAAATTGACCTGGTTGCTTAAACCAACGGGCTGTTGGTGCAGCAAATCCAACCTTTTTACGATAGATAACATCGTCAGGAATAATACCTTCGCACGCTTTTTTAAGAATATATTTTGTTTGCCCATCTTTGTACTTAAGTGCCGTTGGTATTTGCAGTGCAAACTCCACATGATGATGATCTAAGAACGGCACGCGACCTTCAACTGATGTTGCCATGGTCATTTTATCCACACGCATTAACAGCAGTTCCGGTAAGCGTTGTGTAAGTTCTAGATAGATCATAGACAATAAGAAATCTGCATCTGGTTTTTGTTTGTATAATTTTTTTAGATGGTACGAGACAACTTCGTAACTATCGTACACTTGCGAAAACCCGGGCATAATTTTTTCAACCACCGGATCGTGTAACACTTCTTGAGATTGCTTAAAGAACTCTTTTTTGCTCGATTCTCCAAACACGAGCGCCCCAGTCCAGAATAGATGGCGGCCTGAGGCCCATTGTTCAAGCAACTCAAGATGATATTTTTTTTGAGGGAAGAGTTGCGCGGCTGTCCATGCACCTGCCCGTTTGAGTGGTTGTGGGATTAACCGTGCTGGCTGGTAGTAGTTGTTGTAGGTGGTCAGATAGTTTACGTAGTTTTGATAACCACAGTATAACTCGTCTGAACCTTCACCCACTTGTACCACCGTGACGCCGCTTTCTTTCAAAAGCTTTGAAACGTAGTAGAGTGGGATGCATACACAGTCGGCAATGGGTTCATCTTGGTGATACACCATGGAAGGGAAGAACTCGAACGCTTCTTTTTCCGAGATCGTAATTTCATGGTGCTCGGTATTGAACTGTTTTGCTATTTTTCTTGCCCAATCTACTTCGCTGTACTCCGGTCCGTCAGAGAAGGCTACGTTGAAGGTTTTAACCTTATCCGTGAACTCTGACATAAGCGCGACGTTTAAACTTGAATCAATTCCTCCTGATAAAAACACACCAAAGGGCACATCCGACATCATCCTTTTTTCCACCGCATTGCGGAGCAATTTTCTTATTTCTTGCACACAGAATGTTTCATTTGCAAGATCTTTTTTATCGTACACTGTGGAAGGGCTCAGGAAGCTATACCACTGAGTAAAAGAATAATTTTTTTGAGCATCAAACTTCATATAATGGCCAGCTGGTAATTTATATACTCCCTCAAACACCGTGTAGGGCGCTGGTGTAACCATGTAGGTTAAGTAGTGATAGGTAGCCAGATTATTATGTTTTTTCTGCATCCACGGCAACGTCCAGAGCGCTTTAATCTCTGATGCAAAACTGAGGTACCCACCCTGAAAAGAAAAATAAAGCGGCTTAACACCCATACGATCACGAACAAAATACCATTCGTTTTTTACTAAATCGCCAATCGCAGCCGCAAACATACCTTCAAATCTATCAAGACACGCAATGCCCCACGCTTTAAAAGCATAGACAAACACTTCAGTATCAGAATGTGATACAAAGCGGTAGCCCAGAAGTTCAAGTTCGGCACGGATTTTTTTATGATTATAAATTTCACCATTAAAAGAGATAACTACTATTTGATCCGCATCAAGCATCGGTTGCGCGCCAGCAGGAGAAAGATCCACAATGGCTAAACGGCGATGTACTAACACAGCCTCGTGTCTATTAGAGAACCAAACACCGTGCCCATCAGGACCCCGATGGTACATGCTTTTGTGAAAAGTTTCAGCCAAATTTTGATCGTAATAAAATGGCGCTCCATCGATACGCATGTATCCTGCAATACCACACATGGTGCCTCCTATATATATTCTTCGTACTGTTCCGTTTTAAGAACATCTAAGACCATTTTAACTTTTTCAACCTGATCCCGATTGACCACTAGTAAAATATTATCGTTTTGCACAACACACACATTTTCCATGCCAACCAAGGCAACCAGCATGTCTTCTACTTCAACCAGATTGTTTTTTGAATCTATAGAGACCACGTTAGCTTCGTGCTGCTGATCTTTGAGCGATAAGAATGTTTCTAAATTCCCTACATCGCACCAGACTAAATCTGCTGGTAACACAACGCAATTATGAGCTTTTTCAAGTATTGCATAATCAACTGAAATTTTTGGAACCGCCTCATAGGACGCATCTTCTTCTATGTAGGCAGCAATAGCGGCACATACATCGGGCGCTGTCTGCTGAGCTGTCTCTAAAAAGACTGATGCACGCGCAACAATAATCCCGCTGTTCCATAGATACCCTGCTTGGCAATACTGCTCTGCTACCTGAAAAGAAGGTTTTTCATGAAAGCGCTCTACCGGTACAGGAAACCCTTCTTGCTTTGTAGGCACAATATACCCATACCCTGTTGCAGGATAATGCGGTGTAAGACCGAGCAAAACTAAATCTGATGAGGTTGCCGCCACGTCAAAAGCATGTTGCATAAAGCCAACATATTTCTCAGTTTGCGGAATGTAATGGTCTGATGGCGTAAACATAACGACAGCATCTGGATCTTCTTGATGCACTAAGTATGCGGCTAAAATAAATGCAGCAGCGGTATTACGAGCAACCGGTTCTGCTACAATAGTGCTCACCAAGTGGCCAACAGAACTTTCAATAGAAGCGGCCTGATCTTGAGCTGTTACAATAATGCGTTGCTCAAGAGGCGCAAGTGTTTCAACACGTTCAATAGTTTTTTCTAAAAGCGATTGATGATCTTTAAAAGGCAAAATCTGCTTTGGTCTGCGGCGCCTACTTAAAGGCCATAACCGCTCTCCACTACCACCAGCCATAATCACCACATAAGGTTTATTCATGCAATCTTTCTTTTTTTAAAAAAACAGAGAAGAAGATGCGGCACAGAAGCTACCAACACAGATAGTGCTTGTGCTGCAAAAACTATCATCAACGGTTCCTGTACAAATCTATAACGACCATTGCCATACATGCACAAAACGCCCAAAAAATAAAACCCTGATAGTAGGGTTAGCCAATATACTGCGTCTCGCTTATTACTATAAAAACCAACACCTAATAAACTCCAACGCATTCCCGAATAAAAAACTTCATATAGACCTAATGCTGCTACAAATGGACTCCCTGTCACAACATACTGCTTTACGCTCGTAAGTGTTGGTGTATTTTTAAAAAAAGAAACTAACTGCATTTGCAAACTAGGATCTACTAACGCAGCCAGATTACGAGTGTATAAGCCAAGACAATTTTTAATACTGTTCTGTATACAAACCAAGAATACTTGATCCCATCGAGTAAAAATTATGTGCATAAATGCATGCCTACACTCCTGCCAATATCCTGCATCAAAAAACGAATAGGCCCGATCAACCATAGATCCAAGATACGCCCATGCAACAGTATCTATATATCCATATAACGCTACTAAAAGCTGTTGATGAAAATACCAGAATAGATTTTCTTCAACTAAATATGAAAATTTAAAATATCCCCACAACACCCAATTGCGTAGCATGATAGCTATAACTGATGCATAAAAAGCAGCCATAAAAATAACTATTGATGCTGCATATTTTTTTAAAAACTCTTTTTTATTATGTGCAAAAAACAATAAAAACATCACGACTAAAAGCGGGAAGTGCAAAGCTGATGGCTTAAACAACAACGATAGGCCAGCTAATAATCCTGAAACTGCAATTATACGCTTGCTATTAGTTTGTAAAAAACTCACAAACCGCTCCCAAGCCCACGCAATTAAAAAAAGCTGGATAACTTCTACCAAAAGCACTTGTGGGAAAATATAAAATCCAACGTTAGTAAGCGCTAAAAAAAACGCATATACCGCAGGTTTTTGACCATACCACCTATATGCTATAAGCATTATTGCTATAACACTTAAGAAAGCTAACAACGCTTGAATAGCAACAACCCAACCTACTGAATCCCCCACAACACTATACAATGCTACAAGACACGCTGAATATCCAAGAGGATGAAGCAATGGCTTATCATTTTTTTCAAATACGCCCGTTTCTATTTTTCTTAATGCAATAGCGTGATAACTACCAGAATCTACATCAAAATGTTGTGCTCGTTCTGGTAGCTGTTGGTACAACAGAGCAACTCCTGCAAAGTAGAAAAGCGTACCGCACATCAATACCGTACGATACGTAGAAAAAAAATTCCAAGCAGATGCCACCATATCACAGCTCCTTAGTGCCTCCACCTTGGCAAGCAAGTTGATCAATAACGAGCGTAAGATGCGACACTTCCATTAACCGTTGTGCTGATATAGGCATTGTTTGTTCTTTAGTTTTCAAGCTCGTAAAAAACTGCTTAATCAAAAATTCATGCCCTTTATCTGGCGATGACGTGACTTCGTCAAAATCATGTGTCGTTCCGTAACCACGAAGCGTTTTGTAATCGTCCATGACAATAGCTTTACCATCTACAAACAGTTCCATACGTTCTTTGCCAAGACCTGGATGGCCAAGAGCGGTGTACAGCAATGTACAGATTGAGCCGTCTTCAAAGCTGATTTGTACACTAAAATTATCCGTTGGAAACAGGTTATTTGCCGCTGGTTTAAGCGCTTCAACTGAAACTGCCGCTGGGCGAGAACCGGTTAAAAAACAGAATAAATCAAAGATGTGACACGCTTCTCCAATCAAACGGCCTGCACCTACTGCTGTTTGCGTCCAATGATCGTTAGCAATATACCCCGCATTCATACGGTAATGTATCACTAGAGGGCTGGTTCTTTGCGTTACTTCTTCTTTAATTTTTTGCATAAACGGCGCAAATGAGCGGTTATAATCTACGCAAAATGGCGCATGTGGGTTATGTGCAAAAAACTCTTTAAACTTTTCATGCTGTTCAAAATCGGTCGCCATAGGTTTTTCTAAAAAAACTGCTTTACCTTTGTAAAGGGCATCTAATGCTTGCTGAGCGTGATACACATGCGGTGTAGAAATAACTAAGGCATCAACAAGATTTTTTTCTACCATGTCATGACCGCTAGTTGACGGTTTTTCTAGCCCATACGTACGCGATGTATTTTCTGCTTGCGTAATATTGGTATCTGCAACTGCAGTAAGTTTAACGCCCGGTATCTTAGACACAAGCGGTAGCAATTTTACTTGAGCAAACCCACCAACACCAATAAACCCAACACGAGTTGGCCCGTCTTTTATAGCTGGCACAAAGGTTACTTCTTTATGGTCAAACGCATCATGATGCGTTGCTGGAATAAACGATACATCATGTTTTGGTAGATACGAAAGAATAACGCCTAATGCTTTACGTTCTTTAAGCAGCTCATAGGCACTATCAACCTGTTCAACTAAAAATTCATGGGACACAATTTTATCTATAAAAAGCGTACCTGCTTGGATCATCTGAATAATCGTTTGCATGTTTCTGTTTTCTGTCCAGCGTACATACTCAAATGGATAATCTTTACCTTCAATTTCGTACGAATGATCATAACGACCAGGGCCATACGAACAGGAAATGAGAATATCAATTTCTTTTTTATACAGCGGGTTACGTTGCAAATTAAGGCCAACATCACCAACAATGACCACTTTACCTTTTTTGCGTGTGACATTCATAGCGTCTTGAATAACTTCGTCACTTGCAGTAGCTGCAGTAAGCAGTGTGACATCAACGCCCTTGTGTTGCGTTAAAAATTCAATCGACTTAAAACGATGTTCATCAGATGCAAGAAACACATGGTCTGCTCCAAGTTCACGTGCTAAATCTAAACGCTCTTGCATAAGATCGATACCAATCACCGTAGCGCCTGACTGTTTTGCAAGCTGTACCGTTAATTGACCAAGAAGCCCAAGCCCAACAACACACACTGTTTCACCAAGCTGAATCTGCGCGCGGCGAATACCTTGTAACGCAATAGCGCCAATAGTGGTGATACTTGCATGTTTTAAAAGACCTTCGTTAGGCACACTCACTACTAAATTTTCTGGCACGCCTACAATGTCAGCATGGTTTGCCCAACCCGCACCAGCACACGCAACATAGTCACCAGGACGGAACTTAGTAACTTTTTTACCTACAGCAATAACACGTCCTGAACATGAATATCCTAAAGCCTGTACGGTACCCTTAAGGCGCGCTTTAATAAGAGCCTGAGTTCCCTCTACGCCATTTTGAGCAAGCGAAGCAAGTACGGCCTTAATTTTCTGAGGTACATTACTAAATAAAACACTGCGTTGTGCGCTTGAAATACTTGCAGCTTCTGTGCCTGAGCTAATAAACGAATAATGCACTGATACCAGCACAATATTCTCATCAAGTTGTGGTTGTGCGACTTGCTGTACAACAAGTGCACCTTTTTCTAAAAATACTTGTCTCATGTAAGTGTCTCCTGTGCTTGACCGACCAATCCGGCAACAAAAAGGTCATTTTGCTTGTTGTCTGTCCAAAAAAACTGTTCTTGCTCTATGGATGGTGTGCGGACAACATGCAACAACCCACAAAAATCCAGAACTTTTTTATGCGCTACAACTGCTTTTTCTATAGGTTTAAATTCATTATGCGCAACCAAGCATACAATAACATCTGCAAAAGCGATGCCTTCTTTAAAATCGATGGTGCACGCAGTCGTCACTTCTTGTAGACGCACAGCAGTAGCATGCGGTTCACACACTTTAACGGTGTAATCACGTTTTTTAAGTAATTCATTAATAATAGTTACAGCAGGGGATTCGCGTAGATCGTCAACATTCGGTTTGTATGTTGCGCCAAGCACCAACACGTTACAGTTCTTTTTATTGAACGACTGCTTCCATGCGGCTATTTTTTGATCAATACGATCAACAACTTCAAATGGCTTTCTGTCGTTAACTAAACGCGCTTCTTTGAGCAGTCCACTTTGTGCAGGGAACGTTTCTACCAAGAACCATGGATCAACTGCTAAACAGTGTCCACCAACGCCGCACGTTGGGCGCAGAATGTTCACACGTGGATGCTTATTTGCAAGTTCAATAACTTCGTATGGATCGAGGTTCACCGCATAGGCCATAGATGCCACTTGATGAGCAAACGCAACGTTAACATCCCGATAACTATTTTCTATAAGTTTTGCCATTTCTGCAGCCTGTGCTGAGGTAAGATATAAATCGCCACTGACAAACTGTTTATAAAACAGCGCAGATTGACGAGTTGAAGAACGATCCACACCACCAATAACGCGATCGTTCACTTGTAATTCGTGAAAAATATTACCCGGCAATACGCGCTCAGGACAATGTGATACAAAAAGATCTGTGCCTACCGTAAGCCCTGTTTTTTTTGCTAAGAACTGACCCAGTATGACAGTTGTACCAACCGGAACGGTTGATTCTAAAATAACAGTGTCACCCTTTTTGAGTACACCAGCAAGCGCACTTGCCGCAGCAAATACGTACGAAAGATCCGCCTTCTTATCGTCCGTAAAAGGTGTTGGAACGGCAATCACAAAATAATCTGCTTGTTCATAAATTGTGGTCGCTCTAAACGTTTTTGCTTGCAGTACCTTAGTAAGACGCAGAACAAGTTCATGCTCTTCAATCACCGCTTTGCCCGCATTAACACCGGAAACACGATCTTCGTTAACATCGATACCGACCACTTCAAAACCTGATTGAGCAGCAAGAACTGCCGTTGGCAATCCTATATATCCCAACCCAACAACACATACCTTTTTCATACTTAGTTCCTTACCGTAACACGTATACTATTTTGTAGTTCTTTACTTAAAGCCCCCGAATTATATGCGCCGGATAGTAAACCCGCTTGCTGCTGTATAATCCGAACAATATTTTCTGCCGCATGCCCATCACCATAAATACTACTTTTGATTCCATGGCGCCCTGTTATCGGGCACATGATAAGCATGTTGTATAATGCCTGTTCATCAGTTCCTACCAATGTAGCAAGCCCTGCCCAAACACCTTCCATACGTTCACTTTTTTCCCGCAGCACAGCAACCGGTTTCCCAAGGCTGACCGCTTCTTCTTGAATGCCACCCGAATCAGTAGCAACCATATCCACGGATAAGAGTAAATAGACTAAATCTTTATAACTTACCGGCTCTGTTAACAGAATATTTTCTGTTGCATGAAAATCTGCCTCTTGCATCGCTTTTTTAACAGCAGGATTAGGATGATACGGATAGAAAAAAAACAGATCAGGCCGCTCTTGTGCCACTTTTTTAACCGTTTTTAAAATACGGGTTATGCCACCATCAAACGATTCGCGGCGATGCGCAGTAATGAGAATTTTCTTTTGCCCTTGCATACCACAATGGGCAACCGCTTTTTCTAAATCTGCACGCGGTTTTATAACACCAGTTATTATTTTTTGTTCAATATGCACTAATGCATCAACCACTGTATTGCCCGTACAAAAAACGGTAGCGCGCGATTTGCCTTCTGCAAGCAAATTGGCCGCTGCTGTTGCAGTAGGAGCAAAATGGTACGATGCAAGCAAACCTATAATTTCTCGATTTGCCTCTTCTGGATACGGTGCATATTTATCGCCCGTTCGCAATCCAGCTTCTATATGACCAACAGGAATTTTATTATAAAAGGCACCAAGAGCTGCTGCCATAACGGTTGTTGTATCCCCTTGCACAAGTACTAAAGTAGGATCAACTTCTGCAAAGACTGCTTTAATACGATCGAGCACCGTGCTGGTAATATAAAAAAGATCTTGCCCGGGCTTCATAACTTTAAGTTCGTAATCAGGCTTTACACCAAACAACTCAAACACTTCAGTTAAAAGTTGATCATGTTGATTAGTTAAACATACAACGGTAGGAATACCTTCTTTTTTTAGTGCAAGATAAACAGGTATCATTTTGATACCTTCTGGACGCGTTCCTACAACTAATAGTACCGGGCGCATGACAACACTCTCTTTTTTAAATTTAGGTGCTTGTACTGACGGCGCTAACACTATCAGATCTGCTTATGTTGGCAAGAAGCCAAAACCATTGGCATTGTAGATCAAACCGCTTTACACTCATACAAAAAGAGACACCATTCTAAGGGAAAAAAATGGATAAACTATATGCCCCATGGCGAGACGATTATACGCAAGATGTCACCCACAAAAAACCGTGCGATTTGCCCGCATCATGTGTTTTTTGCCAGCAATTTAAAGAACACAAAGATGACCATTATTTTATTCTGGCGCGCTACAAATACCATGCTATTTTGCTCAACAAATATCCTTATAATGGCGGCCATTTACTGATTATTCCGTTTGAACACAAAGCAGAACTCTCTTTATACGATACCGCCACACAACATGAGCTTATCGAACTTATGGCCGCAAGCGCTCACATCATAAAAGAGCATATGCAGGCCCAAGGGATTAATATGGGGGTTAATCAGGGTAAAGCTGCAGGGGCTGGTATTCCTGCCCATCTTCATATACATATACTCCCACGCTGGCTTGGAGACACCAACTTTCTCCCTACCCTGGCTGATACCAAACAGGTCTCTACTGACCTAGGACAAGTTTTTCTTAAACTTAAACCCCACTTTCAAGAATTAAGAAAAAAGCTCACGTAAGCTTATCTGTAGCCCCTCTCCTTTTTGCGGATGCCTCTTTTTTGATAGAACACTGGAATGAGCTTATAAACACTCAATACCAAATTGACACGATGCTCAAATAAGCTCAAATACTACTATCTGAAAATAATTACTGGCACCCTTTTGCATATAAAAATAACCTCATTATACTGATTAGTACGATGCTTTATGCATATATAAATAGAAACAAGCATATAATGGAGGTTATATCTATGATGAAAAAATTACTAATAATCGCAGGATTATTAACAGGTGCAGGTCTTTCTGCAGCCGAGCCTGCAATAGCAGCTGCTGCAAATGCAGCTAAAATTGCTACGGAAACTGTATTAAAGAATCCCATGACAATTCAAGCTGCAGTTCAAAAAGTTGTTACTGTTTGTAAGCAAACACTTACGATATGTGGTGCAACAGCTGTTGGCGCACTTGGTACATGGCTCAGCGTAGCTCCTAAAGACATAGCAGAGGGCGCGACTGATGCTGCTACAAACGCTATTCAAAAAGTTACAGATACTGTTATTAAAGAAGCTCCCAAAGTTGTCCCATCTGCAGTTGACCTACTTACTCACATGACACAGGAACAATTCGATAGTCTAACAAAGGATGAGCAACTCAACCTTCTTCTCCCCGCATTTAATACTACATACGTCACACTTATTGCAACTAAAAAAGCTGCTAAAGAAGCTGCTGAAAAGACTGCCGCCCTTATAGCTGCAACAGATAAAAAGAATCTTTATATTCTATGCGCAGCAGGAGTTATTGCTTACATTGGAGTTACAACAGCGCTAGAACAATATTTTACAAACAGAAGAATCAAAGACAAAATAACACGACTACCTGCAAATCAATTAAATCAAATAAGTATTCAGCAAATTCATGATGCTGATAATAGCTTCTACTTTAACATCCCGCTTAACCCACTCAGATGGTTTCAATTGATAAACCGCTAAATTATTAAGCATATAATTTCTCCATTTTAAAGAGGCACACGTTTTAAGCTGTGCCTCTTTTTTTGCGTAGGCTGGCTGGTTGACCCCGCCAAAGCCTTGTACTAGAGGAAAAGTATTGCTGTCCTGAGCAAACCTAAGGTAGATCTAACTCTTTATAACCATACTACCGTTACTTTAAAGGAGAACGTATGAAGGTAGATACCGATATCAAGCACCTAGCTATTGTAGTCGCTCTTGCAGTGCTCATTCCATTTACCGTGCGCTCTGGCATAAAGGCTTACCAAGCAATGCAGACCGAAGAAAGCGCAATGGCTAACGACCACACCACACTCTTAATTGCAGGTGGCATTGGTATAGCCTGTATGATTATTGGTAGCCAAATTACCATCCAAGCAGTTGCTGGCGGTATTTTTATTGGCGGCCTAGTTACCCTTATTAAAGCAATCAAATGCTCTTGGGGCGACTTTGATGCCTTACACCGCTTCTTGCTGTTGCTAGCAGGCATTATTATTGCACTCTTTTTTGGCCTGCGCGGCAACATGTCATTAAAGAACTTAATGAGCCATTTTAGCAAAAAAAAGCGTCCAGGAACTAAATAACTAGTTGCTTTTTAAGCCCTACAAATAAAGCCAACTCTCAACAGGTTGGCTTTATTTTTTAACCCCTTATACCTACACCGCGCAACCACCAATTAGTGCGTTATTTGGGGAGTTTTTGGGAAAAATATTTTTCTTCTATATACTCTACTAAAGCTGTTGTCCAAGTTTTGTAACACAAAAGGTAACTATCATTATGAAGTCACTTGATATACGTAAAAAATACTTCGATTTTTTCACTAAACATGGCCATCACCACGCGGAAAGCTCATCATTAATTCCAGCCCAAGATCCAACATTGTTATTTACTAACGCGGGTATGAATCAATTTAAGGATCTTTTCCTTGGTACAGAAACACGTAGTTACAAAACTGCCGTAAGCATCCAAAAATGCGTACGCGCTGGCGGCAAACACAATGACCTTGATAACGTAGGCTTTACCAAGCGCCATCTTACTTTTTTTGAAATGATGGGGAACTTCTCTTTTGGTGATTATTTCAAAAAAGAAGCAATCAATCTTGCATGGACTTTTTTAACTAAAGAACTTGGTCTAAAACCAAGCGATATGTTTGTATCTGTCTATAAAGAAGACGATGAAGCGTTTGATATCTGGCACAAAGATATGGGCGTACCAAAAGAACGCATTATGCGTTTTGATAAAAAAGATAACTTCTGGCAAATGGGCGATGTTGGCCCATGCGGACCATGTACCGAAATTTATGTCGATCTTCGATCAGCAGAAGAACGAAAAACTGCTCCTGTCTACCAAGATTTTGAAGATGGTAAATTGTTAGAAATCTGGAACCTCGTATTCATGCAATTTGATATGCAACCGGACGGTTCATTAAAAAAATTAAAGCACACCGGTGTTGATACTGGTATGGGCCTTGAACGTGTTACCTGCATTATGCAAGGTAAAGACACAGTCTACCACACCGATCTATTCACACCCCTTATTACAGCAACAGAAAAACTTTGTGGCCTGAAGTACGACGAACAAACGGATAAAGTTAAAGCAGCATTTCATGTTTTAGCTGATCATGTCCGCTCTTCTTCTTTGATTATTGCTGATGGCGGATCCCCTTCTAAGTAAGGTCGCGGCTACGTGCTCAGAAAAATCATTCGTCGCGCAGCACTCTTTGCACAAAAGCTATCTTCTAAAAATATCTTCCCTGAACTGGCAAAAGTATTTATTAAAGAACTTTCGCCTATTTATCCAGAACTTAAAACCAATCAGACTATGATTGTGGATCTCTTACAGCACGAAATTGAACAGTTTGCACAAAACCTGATCCGTGGTCAGGCAATTCTTGAAACGTTCTTTAAAGAACAACACGCATCAAAAACTATCACCGGCGAACAAGCATTTAAACTTTACGACACCTATGGGTTCCCACTTGAGGTTACCACCCTTGCTTGCCAAGAACGTGGTTATAACGTTGATTTTGTTGGCTTTGAACAAGCGATGGAAAAACAGCGTGAACTCTCTGGTAAAAAGATGAAATCTACAAAAAAAGCGGTAGAGCTCCCTGAAAATTTAACAGCAAAATTTGTAGGCTACGAAAAAACAGAAGTTACTTCCCCTATTGTTGGGTTATTTACAGACGACACACTGCACACCAAAGTAACAGCTGGCAAACCATGCTGGGTCATTACTAAAGAATGTCCGTTTTTTGTAAGTACCGGCGGTCAAGTTGATGACGTAGCTACCGTTACTATCCATGGCAAAGCCATGCCTGTAACCGCGCTCCAAAAGATTGGTTCTGTCGTAGCGTTTGAAATTACACCAGATATTGCTCTTACTGTAGGCGATAACGTTCACCAAGAAGTGCACGTTAAAACAAGAAAAATGACCGCAAACAACCACACTGCAACGCATTTACTCCAAGCAGCACTTATTGAACTGCTCGGTAAACAAGTGAAACAGTCAGGTTCAGTGGTTGACCCTAACTACTTGCGCTTTGATTTTACCTACCACAAAAACCTAACGCCTGAAGAAATTACGCACGTAGAAAACCGCGTAAACGATATTATCAGAGAAAACATCCCTGTTTCTATTTTTGAAACATCGTACAAAAAAGCCCTTGAACATGGCGCAATTGCAATCTTTGGCGAAAAATATAACCCAGAATGCGTACGCGTTATTGATGTACCAGGATTCTCTACCGAACTGTGTGGCGGTACCCACGTACCTATGACAGGCGCTATTGGCCTCTTTAAGATTACCGAAGTATCAGCACTTTCTGCTGGTAATCGCCGTATTTTTGCAGTCACCGGACCAAAAGCTGTTGAACTTATGCAACGTAACTTTAATGCAGTAAAAACACTCAGCCAAGAATTTAAAGTAAAGCCAGAAGAAGTTGTAACAGCTGTTGAAAAACAAACGGCATGCCTACATAAAGCTCAACTTGATGTTAAAAACCTCAAAAAACAGATTCTTACCCATAGCATTGCTACCTGGCTAACACACACACAAACAGTACACTCAGTACCATTCTTGTACGTTGTTGTTGATGGTTACAGCACACCAGATTTACAAGACGCTGTAACACAACTACAACACAAACAGCCAGGCCTCTACGTACTAGTAAGTAACGACGGCGATAAGGCAAACTTCTTTGCATCACTTGCTCCACAACATGCTCAACACATCAACTTTGAAAAAGTAAAAGATATCTTAGATGCTCATGGCCTTAAAGGTGGCGGTAAGCACGGTACACTGCAAGGTGGCGGACCACATATTACCAAAGATCTTAAAGCTGCATTACTTAAAGCGCTTGCATGAGACCTATGCGCACGCTAACTGATAGAGCGGGTATTATTCTTGTTAAAAATAATGCGGTGCTGCTTATGCACCGCATTAAACAAGACCAAGATTTTTACTGTATCCCTGGTGGACATATAGAAGCAGGAGAAACGCCCGAAAGTACTGCCGTCAGGGAACTGTTTGAAGAAACAACACTGATAGTACACGGTACCCTTGAGCTTTTTCTTAAAGTCCATAATGCCGGCCGTGATGAATATTACTTTCTAGCACCTGATGGTTTTTCTGGCACACCAGAACTTAGCGGAGAAGAAAAAGGATTTGCATCTACTACCAACGTGTATGAACTGGAATGGGTACCGCTCAAAGATATCCCTGCGCTGCTCCTGCATCCGCAAGAACTACATGCCAAGTTGTGTTTACTAGCTTAGTATTCTGAACCCATTTGCTCGAATGCTGCAGGCAGTTGATCACCCTTTTGCCATATTTTTGTGACATCAACCTGTCGTGTATCAACCACGTCTTCTGCAAAAAGCTGTGAGCTCTTCTTTGTTTGATCAAGCACTTGTTCCGCAGCATCTCGTTGCTCACCATCAGTAGGATCGATATACGCACAGAAGATATTGGCACACTGGAATGGCCATCCTAATGTGTCGGTATAATACGTGATACAGTTTTGAATGGTGCTACAAGCACCTTCAAATCCATTCAAACGTGTTAATGGTAAATCTGTTGAATCTCTATAGGCCGTTTCGTAATTGGCAGTTTCATCACACGCTCTATAACACAAACAGTGTAGTTTATTGAGTGGTACTTTTTTTAAACCCCCATAGTCACAAAGCGATGTGACACTACTCATACAGGGAATTTTAGAACCTGCTTTTTTAGCATTTTCAGCACATCTTTTATAACAGCTTGTTTTATCTAAACATTTTTTTCTATTAACTTCGGTTGATTGCGTCACAATAATATACCCAGAACCGCCTGTCGCCACTACCGGTTCGCCTGGCGTTGTCACAGGTTGTGTTGAAAGCACTGCCTGCGCTTGCATAGTTCCCAATAAAATTATACTGGCAAGTATACGTATACCGTTTTTCATTGCGACTCCCTACAAGAAAACCACGGGTTAGCACAAATCGACATTGACGATAATAAAGGCTTACGAACAGACTTTTTTACATCTTGCACTGATGTGTGACTTCTTTGTTTTTCTTGTGCCCATGCTAAACATTGGTTCCAACAACGCTTGTCTCTAATCTGACAACCACGCGGCAACCAATACCCTTTATCGTTGCGTCTATTGCGATCAAACACACACTTAGAGAAGTGCGAATACACACCCTCTGCTTTTGCTTGATCCGTTACTTCGCCTATTCTTTTACATATGCGTCGGCACTCTTTTGACTTACATCCAGAAAGAGCCGCATCGCCCGAAGCACCGTTCATACAATCGTTATACGCTTGCTGTGCCGCTCTTGTTTTAAACCCTGGAGTATCAACAGAACTCTTATTCCAACCAAAAAAACTATAACTTGGGGTTGTATACAACATCGCTACAATCACCAGTACTAATTTCTTCATACTCTTTTCCCTTTTTTCATTGGCTTGTTATCCATGGCACAGCGGTCGGTTTAAGAGGCTTTTGTTGCAAAGCGCACGAGTTAAAACACCCAAACGCATGGGGGCCATTATTCCAACACCCTCTATCAACTGCACATGCAGTAAACTGTGGCATATACGTAGCAGCAATCGATTGCTGCGCTAACCACGCAAGATATTTTTGAGCAAGCGCTATACAACCAACTGCGCAATCTTTTACATCTGTCGTATTAGGCGCCTGACGCACTCCACACTGATTCACAAAACAGCTTATAAAGGCTTCTTTTTGCTGAGCGCCTTGATTGATAAAAGCAAAAACGCCAGCATCGTTTAAGATTGCTGGCAATGCTTGATAATTAATTTGCGTTAAATTTCCATAGGTACTTGAGTACGGATCGTAAAAATCACCCGTCATCCCGCCCGAGTTATTTTTAGCACCTTGGACAAAAATCTGGCACCACGTACAAGCATCGCTTATATCTTGTGTTGCAGAAGCTGTCGCTTGGAACTGACTTGCCCCCTGCTGCGCAATTGCCGGATTATTGGCAAGCATGGCAACACAAAGATTAAATGCAAACTGTGTTGACGTGTCCTGAGCCAACGACCCCTTGAGGGTGCAGCTTGCACCATTAAGCGTGTAGGCGCTCGCACTTAAAAATACTGATAAAACTAATAATTTTTTCATCCCCATTTCCCCTTTATTCCTATACTAAAGGTAACAAAGGTAAAGTGGAGCTTTCAATATTTTAGAAAAATTCTTTAACTATCAGGCTTATTGATTCATGGATTAATCTTGTAATATCTTCTTGTTTTTCGGTAAACGGTGCCAAAACATAGTCTGCAACTTCCGATTTATCCTCCGGACGACCTATGCCAAAACGCAAGCGCCAAAAATCGGCACCTACAAACTCAATAATTGATCGCAATCCATTGTGCCCTCTATGGCTTCCACCAAGACGTGTTGCAAGTGCACCAAAAGGCTTTTCCAATTCATCATGCACGACCAAAATTTCTTCTGGCTTAATACCCTTTTTTTGCAAAAACGGCATCACTTTACCTGAACTATTCATAAACGTTTGCGGTTTAAGTAAAAGCACTGGCTTGTCGTGCAGCGTAATAGTAGCAACCTCAACAAGGTCTTTTTTTGACCAAGAACCACCATACTGATCTGCCAGCTCGTCTACCACTTTAAATCCAATATTGTGTCGTGTACGGTCATATTTAGGGCCAATATTACCTAAACCGACAATAGCTTTGATTGTTTTTCCCATACTTATATTTCTCTAATAAAAAAGCCGATGTTGTTACACACCGGCTTTAATTTTTTTAGTTTTTACAGAGCTTACGCTTTTTTAGGAGTCGCAGGAGCTTTAGCTACCTTTGCGTCCATAGCAGCGATAACTTCGTTTGTTTTATCTACGCTTGCATCAGCATATAAAGCGTTTGGAACTACTACTGTCCAACCTTTTGCCTTACAGATTTCGCGTACTTTAGTAACCAACTTAGTTTCAACTTCACCAGCTACGCGTTGTACGTATGCTTGTAAGTTTTGCTTCTTAACTTGAAGTTCAGCTTGCATACGGCCTGCTTCTTCTTGAGCTTTTTCAAGAGCTGCGTTGGTCATATCTTTTGCTTTTGTTTGCAAGTTAGTTACTGCAGCTTGAAACTTCTTTTCTAATGCTTCTATTGCTTGTGCTTTTTCTTTGATTTCAGCTTCAAGCTTTGTACGTAATGTAGAAAACTCTTGGGTTTCCATGCTGATTTTACCAAGGTCTACAACCACAATTTGTTGTTCTGCCATAAGACCTGAACATGCACTTACTGCTGTCAGAAGGAAAAGAGCGAAGAAATTTTTGTTCATAAAAATATCCTTTTGTTACTGTATAAAAACTATTTTTATCGTATAGAGGGCTCTGTAAAAGTCAATCTCAATAAGATTCTGCATACCACGCATCAAGATCTTTCTTTGATTTGCCTGTTGCACCATAGTCAAGTAATACAGCTTTAATTATTCCATACTTAGCCGATGCTACCTTACCACTACGCCACCCTATATACGCACAATCTAAAGGCGTTAAACCATCTTCACTTTTTTCATGCAACTCTTTTGCATACTCACTTGTAAACTCTGAAAATGTACCCCCAGGCGACGCCCATGCTGTTTTAAAATTCAATATAGCTTGTAAAGCATTAACAGAGCCATGCAAAGCGGCCCACGCCAAAGGTCCTATTTTGCCTGGATAAAAGAGATAACGCATCGTTACATGAGCATCTAAAAAAGCATCAACCATAGCTTTATTATCTGTTTTTACAGCAACCAAAACATGCTGTGAAAATCTTCGCCACATCTCAAGCTGATTCTTGCATTTTTTATCAATATTAGCTTTGTGGCGTAATAATTCTTTAACAAGAGCAACATTATTATCTTTAGTTGCTAGTAGTACTACACCAAGATATCGCTCGCCCCATTTAGCAGCAGCTAATTCCCACGCATCTTTCTCTTTTTGCAGGCCTCCTTTTCCCTTTTTATAGCCTCTTTGTTGTGCACCCTCATATTTCCAAAGCGGCGCTGGCCCTACAAGATTATTAACGCTTCCTGGTCCAGACAACTTTGCGGCATTATACAATGCAACTATCTCTTCTTTTGTATCATCTGCAGCTGCAAAGGACACTCCTGATATACACAACACTGATAATAACAGCACTACTATTTTTTTCATGCTCTATCTCCTTTTTTTTCTATTTTTAAAATACTTTTCTCATGGCCATTTCATGCGCACACGCTGCTGCATACACTGTTTGTTTATCTTTCCGACTTTCAAACAAACCATCTATCTTTTTCTTATTCTCTAAAAATATCTGCTTTTGACGCATTACCCATCTTGGACAATCAACCACCATCGCATCATCTTGCTTTTCTTGTTGCTCGCTCTGATACCAGAACCATGCAAGCATATATGCCATATCATCTGGATACCTAACTATTTGTTCAAGAACATACTGATCAATTACCGCTCCAGATCGTAATAAAAAATCAATTTTAGCGTATTGGTTTCTGCCCAAAGCTGCCCATAATGGAGTAACGTCTTTTCATAGTATGCTCTTTATTGCATTAACGTCACAACCCCAATCAAGCAATTGCTGCAACCCGTTAAAACAAAATTGTACTTTAAAGCAAACATTATGAAACAACTTGCCATCTATGCTTGCCCCTGCCTTTTTTAACAACTCCATAACAGGTATATACCCATAACATGCTGCTTCAAACATAGGAGAGGCAATTCCACCCAAATTTTCATCTGGGTTTCTACCAGCCTGCAGTAACGTAGCCACAACATCCTCTAGGCCTAAATGCGCAGCCATCATTAATGGCGTAGAGCTCTTAGTAAAATTAGGGAATGTAGAAGCTACTAATAACGCTTTTATTATAGCTATTTTTTTAGGATTTTGACGATTAAGAAAAATACGATTTTGCACTTCACAAGATAAAGCCCCCATATCATAGTTTAATGCTTCAAAAGCAATATCTAAAGGAATTTTAAAATCATACTGACTATATTTCTTTTTTTTAGTTTGATCAGCACCACACTCCAATAATGCTATAACTGCCTCATCTTTATCCCCCATAACTGCAACATGCAATGGAGTATTACCATCTGTATCACTACCATTTACGTCACTACATTTATAAAGTTCTTTATTAACTTCACCGCGCCGTATTGAATCATGTATCGGGTATATTACTCTATCACTTGCACTACAAAAGCCTGTTAGTAGCAATAAACAAAACCTTATTATTCTCAACATATTTATACTCCATAATAACGACGCGATACCGCTTTTCTACACTCTTCTAGTATAAAAAATCCCAAACAAAACACTAGAATCATGCCCCATTGATGCATGCTCAATGACACAGTCTGGAAGACATATTGCAACCATGGCACATATACAATTGCCAACAACAAACAGACTACCAGAGCAAGCGCGCGCATTAACCATCGATTATCTCGTGGTGAACGGGCAAAAGCAGATTGTTGCAACGAGCGCATATTAAGTGCATTAACACACTCAAGAGACGTTAACGTAACCACCGCCATAGTACGTGCTAATGCAAGATCAACAGTGTAATACCACCAGAACACACCAAACGTTATACCAGCGCACATAAACGCCATGTACAACACACGGGCTACAAAAAATCTATCGATTAGCACTTGCTGATCTGTAAACCATTTTTTGGTTAACAATGTGCTTTCTGGTTCTTCCATAGCTAACGATGCATCCAAAAATCCATCTGTTACTAAATTGAGCCACAAAATATGCGCCGCTAATAATGGCACGGGGAAGTTCCCCGCAAGACCCAAAAGCATCACTAAAATTTCAGAAAAATTAGAAGTGAAAAAGTACATAATAACGCGCTTAAAGCTGTAAAAAACATGGCGTCCATAGGTTACACCCATCAACAGTTTTTCTAGCGCATCATCAAGCAACATGATATCTGCCGCATCTTTTGCCACCTGGCTACCCATACCGCCCATCACCACGCCAATATGCGATAATGCCATAGAGGGAGCATCATTAACGCCATCACCTACCATAACAACCGTTTTACCCGTTTCTTGAAATGCACGGATAATGCGTACTTTATCGTCAGGCAGTACCCGCGCGTATAACTGCAATGTTGGTACTTGTGATTGTAACTGTGTGTCAGAAAGCCGTTGCATATGCGGACCATCAATAATTGCCTGCTGATTATTAACAACAGATGCTTGTTGCGCTATATACGTAGCCGTTTGCGGGCTATCTCCTGTTGCCATAACGACCTGCAACCCTGCATCTTTTAATTGTTCAACAACCTGCCGTGCTATTGGACGCAGCGCATCATGAATACCAAATGCTCCTAAAAAGGTGATTGCACTATCAAACACACCTGCAAAAAAGCGCGGGAACTGTTTAGAATCTTCTGGAATTTGATCAAAAGAAAACTGCTTATACCCTACAGCAAGCACCCGCATACCCGCTTGCATCATACCACTCACGCGCTCATCGTCGTGCTCAGTCCAATCTACCGATCTGAGTTTGATCACTTCTGGCGAACCGATACAGACCATCACCCCTTGGCCATTATGATTATAAAAACCGGCATGATACTGATACGCCGCACTAAACGGTATTTCGTACAGTTCATGAAAATCTTTAATAGCAGCATCTGATACGCCCATTTTTTGTGCACAAATGCGTAACGCAGCTTCACTGGGATTACCTTTTACCGTGTATGTTTTAGTTGTAGGTGTAAAAAGAATTTGGGATCTATCAAGCAATAACACCGCCTGCATCATACGTTGCACGGACTCATCTGCACTACACCAATCAACCTGCTTGTCCGCCGTCTTGTCCGTCGTAGTTTTAACGAAGTCGGAAGCTTCACGCGAAGGCTGAATATCACGCAAAAGCACTTGGCCTTCTGGCATATAACCAGAGCCTGTAACCGTATATGTTTTTTCTTTAGAAAAAAATTGGGCAACCATCAGCTCGTTACGCGTTAATGTGCCCGTTTTATCAAATACCACTACATGCGCACGCCCAAGCCCTTCAAGCGCTGGTAAACGCTTTATTAATATTTTATGTGCGCCAAGCCTGTGTGCATTAGTTACCAAAATAAGCGTCATAATCATGGGCACGCCTTGCGGCACCACACAAATAAAAAGCGCTACTAAAGCGGCTAATAATTGCGCAAACGGCTTACCATAGGCAATACCAATAACTAATAAAAATAAACACAATCCAACAATCGACCACAACACAAAAACCAATAGCCGCGCTAAATCTTGTTGTAACGGAAATTCCGTAGCGGCAGTTTCAATAGTTGTATCCAATAACCCTGCTTGTGTACGGCTCCCTGTAGCAGTAACCACTACTTTTGCATATCCGGTTAGTACCAACGAACCTGCAAAAACCATATTGCCCATACCAGTTACGGGCACTTCAGCATCAAGAATATCAGCAGTTTTTATAACGCCGTTAGATTCACCCGTTAAAATACTTTCATTAATCGTAAGATTATAACTTTCTATAACACGCCCATCTGCAGGAACTTTTTCGCCCTCTTGCAATAAGACAATATCGCCAGGCACTACCAACTCTTCGGTAATAACTTCTTTTTTACCTGCACGAATAACTAACGCATATCCTTTTTTTAGCGTACGTAAACGGTCAACCATGCGTGCAATATTAGTTTCTTGTACCGTTCCAACAGTTGCGTTTAACAACAAAATCCCAAGCACAATAAACGCATCTAATCGGCTACCAGATATAAAAATAACGGCCGCAGACACAATCAATAAATAGGTAAGTGGATCTTTAAACTGTTCTATAAACGTAGCAATGACCGTTGTTTTAATAGGCACATGCACATGGTTGAAACCATACTGCTCTGTTGCTTGTTGGACTTGTGCTGCAGAAAGACCTTGCTCAGAATCTGTTTTAAAATAAGCAAGTACCGCTTCTTTAGTTTGTTGATACCAATTCATAATGTTCCTCTTTTTATAGCAAAATAGATTGCTAGCATACCGTTATCAGGCACCATTTGCATAGATAAAACGCAAGAGGAAACATTATGCTATTTTAAAACGAAAAGCCTATACCTGCTCGCACATCACAACCGCCAAAATCAACCGTATGACCTGCTTGTGTTTGTGGTGGAAACAAATAACGGAACGCTCCTGTTACTTCAATAAAGCGCCATACTGGATAGGTAGCTCCAACTTCAACAGCGCCAATACCTTTTGTTGTATGAACGCTGCCAATATAACTTTTTTCTTTAGTCCATATAAATCCACCGCCAAGCGACCCGTAGATATCTAAACCAAAGTCAAAATGCTTGGTGCGGCGAGCATATACAACAAACGGAACCTGTTGTAAAAGCGTGTGTTGGCCCAAAAAATTCGTTGCCCCCTGACCGCGCCAATAAGCAGCGTTGACACCAACGCCCCACTTTTTACAGGTGGAATAATAACCATCTACGGTGATTAAATTTGCAATTCCATGCCCGTACACCTCATGAAAACGCTGTTTACTTTTAAAAACATAACCTGCCGTAATAGCAGTAGTATAAGGACCATAATCTTCATTATACGCATTCACAAAACCTACTGTTGCACTTAGCGTAGCAACCAGTATCAGTACTATTTTTTTCATAAACCACACTCTCTTAATTATTTTTTTATTATGCGTTAAGCCACATTTGATCAGTAATATTAAACACTGTTACTGTATTATCATTATAATTAGTTACATATGCACGGGTTCCATCAGGTGTAATGGCAATAGTAGAAGGCGAGCCACCTGTTAATAACACAGGCGATAAAACCTGTTGATTATACGTATTAATAACATTTACCGTGCCTTCAAATGCGGTTAATAACGTATAACCTGGTCCTAAATACAGCGTATTATAAATAGTTACATACACAAAATTCCCATCCGGTGTAATAGCTAACCCTGATGGTTGCAGGCCAAGCGAAATCGTACTGATAATAGTGTTAGAACGTGTATCAATAACACTCACCGTCGTACCACAAGGATCAAAATTATTGCTGCCAAAATTAGCAACATATGCTTTAGATCCATCCGGTGTTATAAGAATGCTAAATGGTCCTGAGAAGCCCATAATTGTTTTTACAACAGTGTTAGTACTTGTTTTAATAATACTTACCGTTCCTGTGCCAAGATTGCCATCAACGTAACATGCAACATACACATACGCACCATCAGGGGTAATAGCTAATGCAGCAGGGGCAAGACTTACATAAATGGGAGATCCAACAATAGTATTGGTGTTTAGATTTACAACACGAATGGTAGTAGCATTACCACTACCAGCACCACCCAAAGCACCATAATTATTGACATACGCGGTTGATCCATCGGGAGTTATAACCATACCAGAAGGACCATCAAAACCGGTAATAGTGCCTGTTATTGTGTTAGAGCCAGTATCTACAATGCTAATTGTCGTGCTATCGCTGTTTGTTATATACGCTTTAGTACCAAGCGCATTCATAGTAATAGTATAAGGCTGACTAAAACCAGCAATTGTTGTAACAACCGTGTTAGTTGCAACATCTATCACACTCACCGTAGTGCCACCGTTATTTGCAATATAGGCAAAACGACCATCAGGAGTAATGCCAACACCATTAGGATTGGTCCCAACACCAACAGTTGCAATCGTTCTATACGCAGATGCATGCACTGCTGCCGTTGTAGCTAATAGTAAAACCGACAAGCACAAATATCTCATCTCTCTCCTTTTTTTATTTTTAAGCATTAAGCCACATCTCATCCGAAATATTAATCACCGTAACCGTATCATCAGCATAATCAGCAACATATGCACGCGTTCCATCCGGACTTATTGCAATAGCCGCAGGCGCTCTTCCTGCAAGCAACACCCGACCAAGCACTTCTTGATTATACGTATTAATAATATTAATAGGGCCTTGACCATATACAGGCCCTGAACCAGAATTAACTGCATCAAAATGAGAAACATACACAAAGTTACCATTTGGTGTGGCTGCAATCCCACACGGAGAAATCCCTAAGGGAATCGTTGCTACGACAGTGTTTGATCTTATATTGATTACCATAACCGTTGTTCCAACAGAAGTAAGCCCATAGCTTCCAAAATTAGTAACATATGCCTGAGAGCCATCTGGTGTGATGGCAATAAAATACGGTCCTGAAAAACCCATCAATGTTTTAACAACCCTATTAGTACTAGTTTTAATTACACTCACGGTACCTGTACCCGCCTCGCCATCAACATAATTTGATACATAAACATAAGCCCCATCAGGCGTTATTGCTAGAGCAGCAGGCGCTAAACCAACATAAATAGTTCCCGTAACAGTATTGGTATTAAGATTTACAATGCTTACAGAAGTAGCAAGAGCATTATCAAAATTTGCAACATACCCAGTGTTTCCATCAGGCGTTATAACCATTCCACAGGGCCCATTAAGACCGGCAATTACATCAATAACTGTATTGGTTGCCACGCTAATAATAGTTACGGTAGTACCGTTAACATTAGTCACATAAACTTTTGTACCCGACGGATTCATAGTTACCGTATAAGGGGAATTGAAACTTATATCACTGATTGTTTTTATATTAGTATTCGTTGCAAGATCTAACACACTCACAGCGTTGCCCTGATTTGCAACATAGGCAAAACGACCATCAGGCGTTATCGCAATATCATTAGGAACATCTCCAACAGGAATTGTTGCAATCGTTCTATACGACGTTGCTGCATGCATTGCTGCCGTAGTAATTAATATAAGAACTGAACAAAGATGTTTCATCATCGGTCTCCTACACCATCACAAGTTTATTGGAATGCTAACAGTATAGAATTGAGAAGAGATTGAGAGTCAAGAATAAAACCCTCATTCGTTCTACGAACTACGGCGGGGCAAGAAAAAAAATTTTGGGAAATTTTTAAAGAGCGCCAAGACGTCTAGTCCGTCGTAGCTTTGGCGTAGATGGAAGCCTTGGCGAAGTCTGGTGGAGGCGATGGGAATCGAACCCATGTCCGCATCATCATTGAACACAAACGCTACACGCTTAGTTTCTGTTGAGTACATAATCAGACAACTCAGAAACAAGAACATCTGATAGGGCCGGTTAGTATACACTCACCTTACAAACCTGCTGACTCTTGGGTGAGAGTTCTATCTTATATTATACGAATCAGATCAACTGATAGACACGTCGACTTGATAAGTGTGCTCAGCTTTTACGCGAAAGCAGCATATTCAACAGGTTGACTGTTGAAATTCAATGCGTTTGCATTTATTGTTTTAACCAGTTTTTTACAAGTTCCCGATAAAAACTTGGCATGCTTCTGTGGACCCTGTTAACACGTCAAAACCAGTGCGCCCCCGAAAACTTCAAAGATCTATGTTTAAAGTGTACTTGCCATAGGCTTGTATTGTCAAACGGATAGCTAAAAATACAGATATCTCAGCATATTTAAGAAGTATGGTTCTTCATTTCACGAGATGTTTCGCGCTTAATATCCCGTTCTTTAAGAAGTTGTTTTTTACCAGCTGCTTTACGGTGCTTACATAAACCGAGTTCAACTTTTACTTTACTGCGTGGGTTAAAATAGAGCATAAGCGGCACAACCGTAATACCCTTGCACGAGATATCTCCCACAAGACGGGTTATCTCGCGGCGATTAAGTAAAAGCTTACGCGTTCTTTTAGATAGTTCTTCGTCTTTTTTATACGCTTTTTCATACTGACTGATATGACAATTAAGTAAGAAAATTTCGCCATCATGAATGGTTGCAAAAGAACCGGTCAAATTCACGTTACCCGCGCGAAGTGATTTCACTTCATCACCTGTTAGTACAATACCCGCGTGAATTTTGTCTAAAATTTCGTAATCAAAAAAAGCTTTTTTATTTTTAGTAATAATCTTCATGAATTCCTTTGTCTTGCAATTTTTAGTGCTAAAGCATGCGTTACAAAATAAGTCACCACACCAAGCACAACCCCTAAAACATTTGCCCCTACCATAAACGCCCAAAACGATATTTGATCTATACCCGTATAATAATGAATATACTCATTAACCGTTGCCATCCACCACGGGTTACCTGCAGCAAGAGGTATACCTGCCCACGTATGGAGCATAAGATAACCAACGCCGTAACCGGCTGCACAGAGCGGAAGCATTGACCATGGATTATTAACCACATAACCCACAGCCAATAAGAGTGGAATATTAAGATTAAAAAGCCAACCAGACACAATAAGCATAATGGTATGTAAACCAATAAAAGGAGAAATAGCTATATAGACTGCAAGACCACAAGCGATAGCCACTTTTTTAGGAGATTTTTCATAAAAAAGTAACTTTTCGAACTTGGCACGCAGTCGGCTAATCATAATAAACCCTTATCTATAGGGACGTTTTTGAAATTTTATCACGCTGAGAGTATGATGGACAGCATACCACATTTTACTCTGTAACCACTATACCTGTAGCTAAAGGGCAATGTTTATGAACCAGTACACCATTCTTGGCATAGAAACATCGTGTGACGAAGTTGGCGCAGCCATCTACTCTACTAAGCATGGGCTACAGGCAAACAAACTGTACTCTCAAACCAAGGAACATAAGCATTTTGGTGGTGTAGTTCCCGAAATTGCATCTCGCCTTCATATCCAAAAAATTAACGGTATTGTGCAAGAAGCATTGGATGCTGCAGATATGACGCTTAACGATATTGATGCTATTGCTGTAACTAGCAAACCGGGCCTACCAGGATCACTCTTAATTGGAACCTGTTTTGCCAAAGCTCTTGCAGGTGCACTCAATAAAAAAATTATCGCTATTGACCACCTTGAAGGACACGCTTTTTCTGCATGCATAGAACACACCGTGCCCTTTCCAGCAGTCTGCATTACCGCCTCTGGCGGACACAGCAGCATCTATCGACTGCAAGACTATGGTGACTGGTCTGTGCTTGGCACCACGCTTGATGACGCGGCAGGCGAAGCATTTGATAAGATCGCCAAACTGTTACAGCTCGGGTACCCAGGCGGCCCTATTATTGAACAATATGCAAAAGCTGCTGGATTTAAAGACTATTTTAACTACCCACGCAATAAACTGCATGATTTAATGTTTAGCTTTTCTGGTTTAAAAACGGCCGTGCTGTACGATCTTGTTAAACAAGGCGCCTATGATCTAGCTACCAAAAAACTGTTAACTGATAGCCAGGAACTTAAGCAACAGGTAGCAAGTTCTTTCTTAGTGTGTGTGGGTGATATATTTGCACAAAAAGTTACTAAGGCATTGAAGGATGATCCATCCTACAAGGCGCTTGCGTTTGTAGGCGGCGTTGCATGTAATAAATATTTACAAAGTCGTCTCACAGAAGTTGCACACAAACATGGCATACCGTTTTACGTACCATCAGCACAATTTTGCACAGACAACGCGGCTATGATAGCTTTTGTTGGGCATTATAAACTTCAACAAGGTTTAATCAGTCCACTTGATTTTGATATTTTATAAAATACTTTAAAAAAAAGAAGTTGTTATGGAGTTATCGTTAACAGAATCCCCCTATAGTATTATGCTACTTGCCGCAGCAACAACCGTTGTCCTAGGTGTTAGTATCGGCTGGTACCTAAACAGTAGCAACCCAAAAATTAAAATAATAACCGTTCGAGATCCTCTTGGTTTTGATATCAAGTTTTGGACGCAAAGTTTTGGTTCACGCAAAAAACCTGCAGTCTTGCTTATTCACGGCGCAGGATCACTTGCAGATTTTTGGCCAGAAAGCTTTTGTAAAGCTATTGCTGCACAAGGCTATTTTGTTATTCGATACGATCAACGGGATAGTGGACGCTCAAGCCATTTTACAAAAACAGCCTCTATTGCTGACGAAGGTCCCTATACGTTTGACGATCTTGCTCATGATGCACTGACTATTTTAGATGCGTACGGGATTAAGCAAGCATCCGTTATTGGCCACTCCCTTGGTGGCAATATT
The DNA here is from genome assembly GCA_964606885.1 of uncultured Pseudomonadota bacterium. GTDB lineage: Bacteria > Babelota > Babeliae > Babelales > CAIQNR01 > CAZSHB01. The sequence goes on from CAZSHB010000003.1 coordinate 105,669, forward strand.
GCATATCGCTTAATCACTACTCACCCTGAACGATTCAATAACGCTATAACTATCAGTTCTGGACCAAGTTTGCGCCCAGAAACGCTTGCAATATTCCATCTGCCTCATGGAGATAAAGAAACTATTCGTATTATGTTTAGTAATAACCCTATTGGCGATTTTAGTAGGGACTACCCTGCATGGTTACGCACATGGACCGCACTGCATGGCGAACTACCCATAGAAGATGACCGTGCACGTGCTTATACACAAGCATTGTACCAAGATAGTAAAAAGCGCCCTGGTGCTGCACGCAATCATATGGCAACATTCTTAACTATGCCGCTTGATATGCCAGAACATCTTAAAACAATTACCATGCCGGTGCTTATTATACATGGCGAAAAAGATACCCTACTACCTATAGAGCACGGCCAACTTACACACACACTTATTCCAGGATCTGAGTTTAAAGAACTGAAGCGTGCAGGCCATATGTTTTTTAATAAACACCTCTGGGACACACTTACAGAAACTATTATAGAATTTTTAAACAGACATAAACCTATAAAAAAATAGATAAACAAAAAGGCTGTCGGTAAAAAGACAGCCTTTTTAATTTGAAAATCTAAGATCTTATTTAGCCTTGATGGCCATTGCCATTTCCGCCGCCATTACCGTTTCCAGCCATAGCACCTTTTTTAGCATTCATAGACTCAAAGAACTCTTCATTAGTTTTTGATTTTCTCATCTTATCGATTAAGAATTCCATACCTTCGATCAAGTTCATGTTTGATAAGAACTTTTGTAATACCCATGCGCGTTTTAGTTCTTCTTCGTTTAACAGAAGATCTTCGCAACGAGTACCAGAGAGTAACAGATCAAACGCTGGATACACACGACGATTTGCCAATTTACGGCTCATGTGCATTTCCATGTTGCCCGTACCTTTAAATTCTTCGAAAATAACTTCGTCCATACGAGAACCGGTTTCTACTAAAGCACTTGCAATAATAGTAAGCGAGCCGCCCTCTTCTGTATTACGCGCTGCACCAAAGAAGCGTTTAGGACGTTGTAATGCATTTGCATCTACACCACCAGTAAGTACTTTGCCTGATGCAGGAGCAGTTGTGTTATAGGCACGAGCAAGACGAGTGATAGAATCTAGAAATATCACCACATCTTTACCGCACTCAACAAGGCGCTT
>CAZSHB010000004.1:0-2064 GCA_964606885.1 uncultured Pseudomonadota bacterium
CCCAGGTTGTAAGACTGATGCTCTACCAACTAAGCTAACCGCCCATTGAGCTTTGAATTGTAATGAAAAGATTTACGAAAGTCAAAAAAGAAAGCTTATTTTTTTATCTTTTTAAACAGCTATTAAGCCGAGTAGCAGGCACTTACTGATTTTCTACCATGTCACCCATGGCTTTAAAGTATAGACTAGAAGCTAAAAACACCATCAAAAAGCAACAAGTAAAAGTAAAAACGTGCTTAAGCTTCTTGCTGACTTTCCGCTTGAGCAGGCTCTTCTTGTAACATTTCTTGCATATTCTGCCCTGCGTACTTCCCATCAAAAACATAGCAATAGGTTATCTGAGAAACATCAACCAACGGCTCTGCAACAACGTTATAAAAAAGATCTTCTTTAATAAACGACACAATACGCGCAAGCCCAAAACCATGAGGAAAAATCAGACCATCACCACTGGAAATGACCAAATCACCCTCTTGCAGCGTGCCCAAATGGCTCACATGCGTTAACGTCACTTGATCTAATTTCTGCACCCCTTGCACAATCCCTTGCGCTTGCGAATGTAAACAGCGAGCACCAATTTTACAAGTTGGATCGGTAATCAACGTCACTTTACTATAGTATGGAAAGACTTGTGTTATTTTTCCAATAATACAATTTTTATAAATGACCGGCATATTTGCGGTAAAGCCCCGTTGCGAACCACCTTGAATGTACATGCTATGCTCAGTAGCATCTAAGATTTTGGTAAGCACGCGTACTAACTGCGCACTGGTATGTTCGTACTGTTGTTTGTACGCACGCACTTCTTGGGTGTCTTTTTCAAATTGATAGGCACCTGCTAAATAGATTGCCTGATTCTTAAAAAAATCGGCCTCTTTTTCTAAAACTGCAATACGCGCTTGTAATGCTGCAGAACTTTTTAACCAATTAGAACTTGCAGTAAAAGGCGCGGTGATCAGCGATTGCGTAGTAAAAAACGGATACAGCACACAAGAAAATAATGTATCAAGTACAGTAGGAGTATGTATGCGTGCTTGGTGTACTGCAAAAAACAGAATCATACCGGCGCACATCCACCCTATAAATACTTGGCTCCTTTTTTGAACCTTCATTTACACTCCAAAAAACTCTTTTATACCTTCTTTTACTTCTTGCGGATCATCAGAAACGGCGAGGCGTTGTCGCAAAGCAGATGCGGTAGGTTTTGCTTTAATATAAAATGGCAAATGCTTTCTGAAAATTCTAATACCATGCGGGCCATAATAGCGCAACATTCCTGCAAGATGTTCAAGTGCACATTCACCAATCATCTCTTGCGAAACAACAAATGGTCGTCCTTGAGAATGTTCTTTCAATTCTAATAATTTCCAAGGCTTTGACCAAATACCACGACCAATCAAATAACCGTCTACTCCCGTTTTTTCATAGGCAGCTTTTGCAGTCATCCAATTAATAATGCCTCCAGAGAGAATAACGGGAATGGTGACTGCACGTTTAACTTCAGCAGCAAGAGTATAATCAGGCACTCCTGCAAAATGTTCAGTTTGCAAACGGGGATGAATAGCAAGTGCATCAACACCACAATCTTGAATTAATTTTGCAACTGTAACGGCATTTTTTTCTTTAAAACCAGCGCGCATTTTTACCGTAAACGGCACTGTCGTGCAGTGCTTTCTAAATTCTTTCAGAATACTTTCTAAGCGGGGTAAATCGCCCATTAATGACGAACCTGAACCTGAGTTCACAACTGCACGGGCAGGACAACCAATATTAAGATCGATAGCATCAATACCTGCGGCAATAACACGCTCACACGCTCTTTGTATATACTCGGTACTATTGGCAGAAAATTGATAATTTAAAGGTCGCTCAAATTGTTCAAAGTCAAGAGCGCGCATAACGCCTTTATCGTTGGCTACACAGCCTACATGGCGCATTTCAGTGTACAATAACTCTTGTTTAGAAAATTTTCTGACTAATTGTCTAAAGGGAGAATCGGTAATCCCATCTAAAGGACCCCCAATAAAACGGGGTACATCCAATGAACCAATCTTAAATGTCTCG
>CAZSHB010000004.1:2074-53696 GCA_964606885.1 uncultured Pseudomonadota bacterium
TATAGCGTTATACATAGGCTTTTAAGATACCAGGTTTAAAAAAAAAGACTCGCTTAGATTTGCTTTTTACCACATAAAAAAGGGAGCCTTGAAGACTCCCTACTGATCAACTTACTTTTTCAAGCAAGCTTATTTTTTCTTGGCAGATGCGCCAGGCAAGATTCTAAATACGGTTGTTCCGCATTTTGCACAAGCACCTTTTAATGCTTTGCGTTGTTTGCCACCCTTTGCGTTCATGGTGACTTCTTTGCCGTTGACAATTTGGCACTTGGCCTTGCACTTTACGCAGTATCCTTCCATGGTCATTCTCCTTTTTTTTCAGGACCTACTTTTGTTAACAACAGGCTTACGGTAGCATATTCTTCTTTTAAATCTCAACATATCTTGTTTCTGTTTGAGAAAAATTCCAGATGTGCAAGCATTTTTAAAAACTATACGTCAATTTTATTCCTGGCTTTCCGCCCGTAGCATCAAACCCAACAACGATGTTGTCCGTCTTTTTTACAAAATCAAAAGCCGAGTGGGCCGCAACCCCAAACACCAGCCCTAAACTTGCTCCTGCAACCACTTGTGATAAGTAGTGGTGATTGACAGCAACGTTAATCGCCATCGAGTACAGCGTCAATGCACCCATCGGTAACGCCCACGGTAACCCCCACTGAAATGCCCAATACGTAGTTAAGAAACTCAGCGACGTTAAGTGGCCCGACGGATTGCCGCCGTACGATTGGTAATTTGCAGAATATTCTTCATTCCAAGGCCGTAAACAACCATCAACTTTTACGATCGTTTTAAAAACTACTTTAGTAAGCCAAGCCCATACCAACCCAGAAACAAACACCTGACACTGACGCCGCGTATATGCACTGGTAGAAAACCACCCTAACGATCCCAAAGCAATCAAAGGCAATGCAATAAATCCATCGTCAATCACAATAGCTTTGGGGAATCCTTTAGGCTGATTTTTATTAGTATGCGTTGCACAATCATAAAACTGGCGGTGTACGCGATTGTCTTCATGCTGGGCAATGAGATACGTCGGTATAATCGCTAATAACAGGTTCATAGTATCGAGCGAAAACACAAACGACCAAATATTGACGGTGTCTACAATAAAGTGCCGAAAATAGCCATGTACTTTTTCGTGGTTCAAGGTCTCAAAAGGCTTACCGTTTGGTATATCGAGCAGATAGGAACGTTGTTCTTGAACTGTCTCTTGCACCGATTCTTGGGCGTCTTCTTGATCGTCAAGCTGCTGCTGTGCGGGGTATACCGTACACGGAATGATAGTCACCACGAGTATATATATGATTGTCTTTTTCACGCCTCTCTCCCCCCTGCGGTAGATCAACAAACAGGGTTAATTCTACGACAAAGTGAATCTAGAAAACAAGAGATCAACGTGAAAAAAAGGCTATTTAAAGGGCAGGATGTTGCTTATGCCAGTCCGTTTCTTGTTGGTACGCATACCCTAATTGATACAAAAGCGACTCTGATAAATGGGGCCCAATAAGCTGCATACCCAAGGGTTTACCGTCTGAAGAAAAACCAACAGGAATTGAAAGACCCGGCACGCCCGATAAGTTAACAGGAGCAGTAAAGTAATCTTGTAAATCCATAGCCAACTTATCATTGTCAAATGCACCAAGCTTAAATGCTGGCACCGCGTGGGATGGCATCACCAACACATCAACATCTTGAAACGCTTGTGCAATTTCTTTTCTAATAGCGCGACGCACTAACTGAGCATTATTATAAAAATCGGCCGCATGTCCCACAGACAGTACATAGTTACCCATTAAGATACGGGCTTTAACTTCTGCACCAAATCCTTGTTGACGAGTCTTTTCGTACAATTCGTTCAAATCGTGCGATGAAACGCGGTTGCCGTATCTAATACCATCAAAACGAGCTAAGTTAGATGCTGCTTCTGCGCGACTAATAATGAAATACGAAGCGGCACAATAATCGAGTGTTGAGAGCGTAATTTTTTTAACACGAGCGCCTTTAGACTCAAAGAAGCGGATTGCTTCAAGGTTTGCTGCTCGAATTTCTGGGTGTAACCCTTCTGCTTCTAATGCTGTATCAACAACACCGATCGTCAAATTATCTGGAATAGAACCGTCAAGATTGCTTGTGTAATCTTTTGGTTGAACAGAAAGACTTGTTGAATCTGAAAGATCTAAACCTGCAATTGCTGAAAATACTGCTGCGTTATCGTACACATCGCGTGTCAACACACCAATCGTGTCAAGCGAAGAACCATAGGCAATTAAACCATAGCGAGATACTAAGCCATATGTAGGCTTCATACCCACAATACCACACATACCTGCAGGCTGTCTGACTGAACCACCCGTATCAGAACCCAATGCCCAAGGAGCAAGACCAGCTGCAACTGCTGCTGCTGAACCACTACTTGAACCACCTGGCACACACTCGGTATTCCACGGGTTGCGTGTTTTACCAAAGGCTGATGTTTCACCAGAACTACCCATAGCAAACTCGTCCATATTGGTTCGACCCAACATCAACGCGCCTGATTCTTTAAGACGCTTAACAACGGTAGCATCGTAAGGTGATGTAAAATTTTCTAAGATTTTTGATGCGCATGAAGTAATGCGATCTTTTTGGCAGATATTATCTTTAATATATCCCGGAATGCCTGACAGCGTGCCGATTGCCTTAATATCTTTTTTAATCGATGGAGTATCAAAAACTTCAAGAACCGCACCTAAATGAGAAAGGTCTTGAGCTCTTTTTTGATAAAAACTAATCAAATCTTGATAACTTATAGAACCTTTTTTAAGCAGCTCTTGTAATGTTTTAATGGATGCATACGCAAGATTGGTCATGGATAGCCTTTTAGATTCTTACTTGGTGTCTATAATTTTAGGTACAACAAAATAGTTTTCTTCTTGGGATGGAGCACGCTCGAGAAGCTCTTCTGGATAACTGGTACCGGCAAGCCCTTCACGGAAAAAATTGATATTTTTCTGAGAGACTAAGTCTTCAAGTTCAGTGGCAATTTCAACCACACGAGCAGCGTACGAAAGTACTTCCTGCATCTGCTTTATAATCGGATCAATCTCTTGTTCAGTCACTGCAATTTTAGCAATGTGAGCAATTTTCAGCACTTCACTTTTATCAATTTTTTTCATGAAACCCCTTTGAGCATCTTATTTTTCCAACGTTGTCCACGAAAACGTTTTACGTACACAAGGCTCATCACGGCATTACAGATATATAACGAACTGTAAATGATGATGAACTTAAGCACGGTATTTTCTGTTTGTACCCGTGAGCACATAAAGGCAACCGGCGCAAAGAAGAAAGCACAGCTTATCAACCTTGTCCACATCACAATATGCACATTTGCAGCACCTCTTAAAGCGCCAGCAAGGATCAATTGTAACACATCAAAAAAGGCAAGTACACTGATAACCGGGAATGCTTGCGCAGCAAAACTGGTAAATTCGCCCTTAAAATCAAACATCTGAATAATCTGACTTGGCCACATCGAGCACATAAAGAGCAATGCAAAAACGCCCATAGATGATAAAAAGGCTATTTTTTTAATATTATTTTTGATGCTATCCCAGTCGCCTTTACCGTAATCGTTACTTACCAAAAACGTGACTACTTGGGCAAACGCAATAGCTGGCAATAAAGCAAAACGCTCAAGATCTTTAATAACCGAAAAACTTGCAAGTGCACAGGTACCCATCGGCGCTAAACAAAAACCGAGCCACACGTAACAAAACGATAGCGCCGCTTTATCGATCATTACCGGCAAACTTAGATAGATTAATTCTTTAATATGCTCCCACGACATAAACGATGAGAATATATTAATCTCATACTTCTGAAGTTCAGGCGAGCGTAATACATAATACAAAGCAATCACACACATCACCGCATACTCAACTACTGACGCAATAGCAGAACCAATAAGGCCCATAGGCGCAATACCAAATCCACCAAAAATCAGAATATAATCAAGTACTAAAAAGATAACGCAACCAACCATAAAAATGCGCATAGGCACTTGTGTATTTTTAACGCCACGTAAAAAACCTATCAAAGCAAAATACATAAACGTAAAAAAGACACCTAATGCACGCAGCTGCAAGAAAGGCACGCCTAGCACAATCACATCAGCAGGCATACGATACCACGCGTAAATATGATATGCACCAAAAAACAGTACTAACGATATAAAGCCACCAGTCAGTATAGTAGTCCAAAAAACGTTTACTAACGTCTCGCCAGCACGTTTAAAATTCCCCATGCCGTTCGATTGACCCGTCATAATAATAGCGCCAACAGAGATACCTTCTGCAATTTTTATAATGGAATGGAGCAGTGTGTTAGTAACACCAAGCGTTGCGTACGCAGACGTTGATTTTAAATGTGCAATCCAACGGGCATCAATCAGTAACGGTACTGAATACAGAATAACAGCGGTGACAAATTCGGGGAAAAAATAGCGTGATATTTGAAGATAACCTTCTCCGTGCAGCCGATCGGTTATGCCGTTTACATAACTTAAAAGGATATTTTTTTTCATGGCTTGCTCCTTTTTATAGCCATCCCGATTTAATCACACCGCAGATACTGTAAACTAAAAAAAGAAGCATCACAATAAGAGCATGATCATGATATACAAAGTGTCAAAATCCAGTCAGCCCAGTACGTACATACGCAGGTAATAATTCTTGATTAGTAACCGGAACTCTATATACCGGCGTCACTGCAATCGTAGACTCACCAAGTGTATTAGGCACTAACGATAGTGATGTATCAGTAAAACCTACTTGCCCAGGATTATACTGAGTATACTCTTGCAAAATACCACTTGTTGCATTATTCCCGCCAATTACAATCGTTCCATATTGCGCAGAAACTATTGATGACGCATTATCTGTCATACTATCCAATCTTATAGCGCCTGCATGACCAAATGTAGTCATAGTTGAACCATTACTTGTATACGCTTTTACATAATAAAAAAATTCAGCATCTAGGATAAAGTTAGATACAACAAAAAAACTATCATCTATGGTCACCATAAAGCCAGCCGTCAAACCAGGATCAACTATTACAGTACCTGCCTGTCCAAAAGAAGTATCCAACAATCCTGCCGTTGTTAATCGTTTTACAATGGCATAAGTTTGATCATTACCTGCCAAAAGGATCTTCCCGTTACTTTGTATAACAATAAAATCTAAGCTACAATCTGCAAATATCTGTGACACACCAGTTCCATGATAAGAAGTATCTACAAAACCAGTTTGTGTGAATGCATACACAGCACTGTTTACGTTATCACTAACTACAACATAGATAGAATCATTATTAGCCACAACAAAATTGAGTGCTGCGTAACCGGTTATAGTTTGATATCCCGGCGTTCCTGTTGCATTAAATGTTGTATCTAAAGCAGAACCTACAGCATTAATACGCGCAAGATGCCCTAAAAAATCTGATTGAGCCCCACACACTAACACCTTACCATTCGATTGCACGTTTATATTAAAAAGCAATCTCATGCTCGGCGTACTAAAATGGAATATGCCTTGCGTTCCCCACGATTGATTAAAAGATCCATCATCATTGAAACTTGCAACAAAACCAAAGGTGCCTCCAGCACCATTATAACAGCCTACATAGATAACATTTCCTAATAAAGAAATACTAAAAGCTTGATCATTTGTATTATTGTAAAAAAAAGTTTTGTAACCAACACCATTAAAAGAGATATCTAATTCACCTGTAGGTAAAAAACGGACAACTAATGCTCCGGTATCCTGCAAGCTACCAACCACTATAATACGTTGCTGACTATCAATGGCTATATCATTAAAAGTAATATTACCTGCAAGAGACAACGTAGCCGTACCATTGTCACCAAAGCGTGTGACCAATTGTCCTGCAGGATTAATCGATGCACCTACCGGAAACACAAACCCTAACAACAACAATACATATTTCTTCATTACAACTTTCTTTAATAAGACTAGAAACCGGTCAATCCAGCCACCACATAATCAGGCAGCACGTCAGTATTGGTAACCGGTACTTTATACACTGGCGCAACACCTACCACATATCCAGAAGATGATGATGTAGAACTAACTGATGTTGATGAGTTAGTAAACCCAACTTGCCCCGTATCATATTGAGTAAATTGTTGTATATAACCATTTGTAAAGTTATGGCCAACTGACAACATAGTGCCATTTGAAGAAGGAGAAAGTGCATACGGCGTTACCAAAAATCTAGCTACACCTGCCGTACCAAAACTACTATCTAGAGGGCCATTAGCACTCACAGCAACAACTACCCCTCCGATATCGAAGCTCAGACAGCCTACAAAAAAATTATCATTTATCGACACCATAGCAGCAGAATAACAGGTTGAGTTTGAAAGCAATGTAGCAGTTCCAGCATTACCAAATGTAGTGTCAATTTGACCCGTAGGCGTAAATCTTTTACCAAGAACAGAAGGACGACCACTTGTATCAGGTCCTACAGCTACGATACAACCAGTACTTTGTAATAAAACACTATTCAAAATTACCCCAACAACCTGCTCCGATACACCCGTGCTATTAAAAGAAGTATCGGGCACTCCTGCTGATGTAAATGAATATATGACACTATTACTTTGATTATTAGCAGTTACGCCAATTCTTTGACTCGATAAAAATATCATAGATGGTACAACAAAAAAACCTGACAAGACTTGGTATCCAGGCGTACCGCTTGCATTAAACGTTGTATCTAAAGCAGTACCGATCGTATTAGTACGTGCAACATATCCATTAGGCGAATCTAAACTACCACCAATAACTATTTTACCATCCGTTTGTACAAGAAGAGCGGTAAGTCGTTTTTGCGTAGCGCTTGCAATATTAAATGCATACACACCATTAGTACCCCAGCTATTATTAAAAGAACCAGTATCAGTAAAGCTGGCTATAAAAAGACTACCCGTTGTTGCCCCATCGTAACATCCAACATAGATCGTGCTGCCAAAGAGACCTACACATGTGGCTGTATCACTAGAACCGTTATAAGTAAAAATTCTATACCCAACAGTATTAAAGGTCGTATCTAATTGTCCTGCAGCAGTAAAACGCGCAACGAGTGCGCCTACACTAGTAACTTTACCAACCACTATAATTCGCTGCAGACTATCAACCACCACATTATTGAGTTGTACGTTACCTTCTGTAAGAGATAGCGTTGCCGTACCATTAACACCAAACCGTGTAACCAATTGACCTGCCGGATTTACCGATGCATCCGCTGAAAATACTCCTGTAAAAACCACTATGAATATTTTTTTAAGCATACTGCTCCCTTTTTTTTTGAAAAATTGTATAAAAAGCTTAGTTTAAAAGTAAGTTTTTTCTAGTGACAATTTTTTAATATTTCAAATAAGAAAAATAGCATTTTATTAAACTAGAAATAATACAAGAAAGAAAACTCTTTATTATGATAACAACAGTATGGTATGGTAAACAACAGGAAAAGGGGGAACAAGTATGAAGAGATATATCTACGCATTGTTACTATACGCAAGCAGCTTGCACTGCGAGCTGACACATAGTCCACATGTCATAAGCATGACGTTTAAGGAATATCCAACACTCCACGCACTTGCACATCCAGACACTAAAACACCCCCCAACGTTGATGGTATCAACGCAACTTATTTTGGTTTTTTAAATACTACCGGATACGATGGCGATCTTATTTTTCCACGCCGTCACCAAGAACCAACTATCACCCTACTTGTCAGCACCGACGTACAACCTATCTTTATGGCAAGTAACACTATTGCATTCTGGCAACTGAATCAAAACGCTATCTACGCACTCTATACTATTGAAAAACAACAAGACCAAGAAACACAAAAATGGTTCTGGAATATTACAAAGGCAACGCCACCCGACAAAGGACGTCTGCCTCTTAATACCATTGTGCTGTTTGCAGCACCAACCGCTATCTATGTGCCTGAAGGCATAACCATTTCTGATAGCAACCAACAATTAGTACTACCCGCGCTCTATGTTAAAGAAACTATCCAAAGACCTGAAGGCACCATGAAGGCGCTTGAGCAAAGCCCATTTTTTAAGCGTATCGCTATGGACTATAAAAAAGAAAAAACAGGCGTCCAAGCACAAGCGCAATAATACAGAAGTAGTAATTATGCCTTTAAATACGTACATTTTGCTGTTTTAGTTTTATTGCTATACTAATCCTGGAATGGTCGTAAAACCTAACCCCGTTAAGGAACTTATACTATGAAGCTTCAGATATCGTTTGATGCGCTTGATCTTGAAAAAAATCTTGAGGTAGCTCGTCAAGTAGTTCAATTTGCTGACATTCTAGAAATAGGCTCACTTCCACTCTTAAAGCATGGCGTAAAAGCAATCGAAGCTTTTAAAAAAGAATTCCCTAAAGCAACACTCTTTGCTGATACCAAAATTGTAGATTCTGGCAGAGACATCGTGACACTTGCAGCTCAAGCAGGTGCTGATTGGGTTTCTGTTATGGCAGGCACCACAAACGAAGTTATTCACGGTGTATGTGCTAAGGCCCACGATCTGGGCAAAAAAGTTATGGTCGACATTTTAGATGCAAGTTCACCAGGCCAAGCAGCACTTGAAGCAAAAAGTCTTGGTGCTGACGCGCTGCTATTTCATCAACCAGCAGAGTTTGGTAATTCACTCGTTTTCCTTGATAATTGGACTATGGTGCGCGGTAATACCGATCTACCTATCTTTGTATCGTCACGCATTACAAAAGAAACGCTGGCTCAAGTTATAGCACTCAAGCCAGACGGTATTGTTGTCGGTAAAGCAATTTGCGAAAGCGAAGACCCAGCAGCTGCAGCGCAATTCTTTTATGATGCCTGCAAGCGCTAAATCTTTTTTTACCAGCCGCCCCCCGCAGAACTATTACTCGGTGTCGTTGTCTGAGTAGTAGTTTGCGCTGCCGGCTGCGCAGTAGACGCACAGAGTGTCACTGTTGGTACGGAAGCTACGGGTAATGCAGGATTAGTAACAGGTATAAATACATTATAATTTACAGCAGGATTCTGGCCAAAATACACCGTACTACTTTGTCTTGTTCTAGAATCAGTATACACATACGGTGCATGCGGATTTTTTAGAATCTGAGCCACATGTGGCAATCCATATTTCGTTAAATACAAGCACTTGGTAAAGCAACGCATAATCATCAAACTACGTAAGAATAAATAATCAAACCCCGGTGTAGCAAACCATTCTGCCGCTGTTGGCTGTTGATAGGTTGTTGCAAGTGATGTCATACTATTCAAGTTCTTACCCAAATCTGCACCAAACGTTATTGGTTGTTGTAATGTGCTTGATAAGGGGACAGTTGGCGTTGATGCATTTGGTTGACTAACTGTACTCATCATCAAGTACCCGTTTGCTAAACCTTGCAAGATCAAGTAAGCCATAGGATACGGTTTATACATACCATTTTCGCCAAGATTAATATAAGAAGAAATATCAGCATGATACCCTACTGGAAACGTTGCATCGTATAATGCTGCAGCACTATCAAACACATGAGCCATACTAAACGTCACAGGCGTATTGGTATTAGGTAACGAAGCTACTTTATTCGTTGCCCCTGCTTGCGAAAACTGTAACGGAAAATCATGCGGATTAAGTTTTATCACTCCAAGAAGATCTGGCTGACCTGAGATAGTAGCAACTAACTGATTATTGCTTTGACACACAACACTAGAGAGGTTAATAGAACCATTAGTAGTATCTTGAGGTATGATGCCTCCTGCTTGCGCTTGTTGATTAAGATACGTTGTTACAATCTGTTGCACTGGTTTAACCAAAGCAGCTGGTACAATATTTAAACAAACTGATGGCGTAGCACTGTTACTTAAAAATCCATCAACTTCTACAACTAATGCCCATGGTGTTGGTAACGCAAAAAAGTTTGCCAAATTAAGCATTGCAAGAGGTGTACCTGTTGCCATACTGTTGTTAAACACCGCAATTGTCTGATTGGTACTATCTGCTCCAACAAGACCTACCGAAAAACTAAAAGGTGCTTCAAAGGAACCATATACAACAGGCGAAGGTCCTGCAATCGTATAATTGATACCTACTGCACGCCCAAGTCCATTAGGTGTAGCTTGCCAAGCGTCTGCAGCGCCAACAACTGGAATAAAAACAGAAGAACCAAAAAATGCCAATCCTTGCGGCTTAGTAGGTGTTGGTTGTACAATTGGAACAAAAGTAGATGGACCAAATCCAACGCTATACACAGATCCATTTTGATTAAGATTAGGAACATTATTAATCAAAACAATCCCTGCAAATGTATCTAATAAAGAAACTACAGCATTACCACCAGGCGTACTTAATGCAACAGAAGAAGCAGAACTATTTGAAGACGTTACACTATTTACAGAAAGCCCTGCATTACTATTATCCATGGCTAGTCCACCAGATGATTGATTACTAAAAGATGGCGGAGCTGCTTGTGTAGATGACGGTATATTATAAGGATTTATTAATCCTGTTGTTTGAGGTTGACCTAAAGCTGCCAATGCATACTGTACTTCCTGCATATACAACTGTGCTTTATTCATAAAAGTTGTATAGATCGTATTGTTATTCACAAGCTGACCGTTATAACTAACTGGCGTAGAAGAAAACAACCCTGCAAGTCCTGCTGCTCCAGTAGCTACACGACCTATATAGATTTGACTAAGCGCCGCATAATAATAGGGAATACTTTCTATATCCAAAGCATTCAGACTACTTGTACCACCAGTTGAAAGTATGGTAGCTATCTGCGCTGGATGCAGTTGCAACGTATTATACGATGTATTACTAAAAGGCGTTGATAACGTAGAATATTGACTGTTATATCCAACAATTGCACCCGGTTTATAATTTTGCAAAATAAAAGGCGCAACAGATGCAGCAGCAAACGTACTATCTACTGTTTGTGACCACGTTTTACCATTATCTTCTGAAGAATACAGAGATACTTGTGCTGCTTGTCCATACTCACCATTACCATCAGGCTGCTGAGCACACGCTGATTTAAAACTTGGAATCTGTTGATCTGATAAAAAATAAAGTTTATCTACCTGCCCATTATTGTAATTATAAAACTGAAAACCAATACAGTTACTACTGTTAATCCCACCAGACAAAAAATTACGAACATTATAACCCTGAGTGCTACCAGACCATGAAGCTATACCATTATTCATATTAGGAACTACTCCAAATGTCCCGCTACCCGATTGCACCTGCGTACTGCAAAGTACTGTTATGGCACATGCTACTATTCTTACGTTCATAAATAACTCTCCTGAAATAGTTTAAAATGACAACATGCTGTAAAAATCTGACATGGGACTCTTACGTGGATCAAAATCTGTTCCTGATGTAATACCACCACCAGCATTTATTGTTATATCACCCGCATATCCAATTTTTTGTGCCGGTTGTTCCGCAACAGTCCAACCACTATTACTACCCTGCCATGCATACACCTTCATAAGTGGATACTCATAGGGCACAGTAAATCCAGAAGCTGTTGGTGATGATTTTACTTGTGCAGTAGCCCATAACGGATCTGCCATCATAAGCGGTACAAAAAATGTATCATTACCAAAAACATTGTTGTATTGCGTCACACTTGTAATACCAAACAACGCTGGCAGAACAAAATTAGCAAGAGTTGGAACAACTGATACAGGCACTTTATACAAACTATCTAACATACTCTTATACGCCGCATTGTATGGTTGTGTTGGCGTAACACCGTTCATACTCATTAAACTGCTTGGCATAGATGCAAATCCATTAATCGAAAACTGTATGTTAACGTTGGTACTAAACCAATTTTGTAACTGAGCAAACTGCAATAAAGATGACGATGAAACAGGAAGCGTTTGTGCAAACACTGTTTTGTCAGGAGCATTTTTAATCAATGATTGAAACATACTCTGTTGTTGTGAAGATAGAACAAAAGGCATTACCGTAAACGAAGAAAAGAAAAGAGAAGAAGCACCAAAATTATTCGATGGAACTAAAGCTGTTGTTACATAATTATAATACGTTACATACGCTACGCCTATCCAATTATTGCCCTTAAAAGGTTGTGCTGCCGGCAACGTCATGAGATTCATAAAATCATAACCTGTGTTTCCATATTTAGTGTTAAAACCACCACCCATTTGTGTCACAAAGGGTATATAGCCACCATACCGTTGGCAAAGTTCCGTAAGATCGGCCAACCCTACCGAAAAACCCCCATTACTTGATAACGCGTAAGAACTTGAAAGACCTAACGATACCGTTTGAGGAGTTTGTGAACCGACCATAACATTAGTGCTATACCCATTTGCTACTAAAGATCCGTACAAAAAACCTATATAATTTGCACCAGCACTAGACTGAAAAATATAATCTTGCGATACCAATGCTTGTGGCGATACAGGCGTAGCTAAACTGCCCGTATACGTAACCAACTGATACTTAGGCTGAAACAGCGGATTTGCAATATTAATGATCATAGTTGGTACCGATGCACAACAGTTCATCTGCACCAACAACACAAACAATAACCATCTTAAGATATTTTTCATACGTACATTCTCCTTTTATACTTTTAACCAATATAACTTGCCGGATTAATAATAGTCTGTTGTTGTTGCGCACTAATAGCCGCATCAATAGCGTTTTCATACGCACTTACATTTTGCGTTCCGTACAGATTAGCTAAGAAGGCTTGACCATAGAGATTTCTCATAACTGCCCATAACTCACCAACCAACTTGTTAAACACAAGTAAATTGAGATACGAATTTGTTGCACTACCAAGCGGTGTAAAATTATTTGTTGGCGAACCAATACTGTTTTCTACCATGTACTGCATTGCAGTTAAGAACGTATTTGCATGGAAAATACGCGCCTGGAAAATCGGCTTAAAACTATTTTGCAAATCAAGCAAATACGTTGGTATATCTTCCACTCCCTTAAGTGTATCAACACTACCTGTTGTACCAACTATATTAGCATTTGATCCACCAATCAGCACTTGTAGGCCTGGAACATACTGCGTTAAAGAACATTGTAACAACTGACCAAATTGTGTAAGAAGCGGATTATTAAGAGTTACCGATTGCCCCGTATACGCTGTATCAACGCCCACTGTTTGTATCAATTGCCCCAACGCCCCTTGTAAGCCGGTTAAGTACAAAATAGCATTAAGCATAATTGATCGCATAATCGTGTATTGCTGTGCTGCATCAGCATCTGTTACTGCAGAACCGCCTGCTGCTAACTGATTAAAACCTGCCGCTGCTGTTGTTGCGCCTGCTGAACCACCCTGCTTGATAATATTTGCAAAATCAGGAGACATGCTACCGGTGATAGTCTGTGCTTGCGTATCAAATCCAACCATATACGCATTACGCGTAAAGAGCGACAACGCTTGCATGCTCGAGAAAAAGTCATAATAAAAAAACTTACCGTACAAACGCACTGCATTTTTATCTTGTAAGGGATTGCTTGTTGCAGCACCTGTTAACCCCTGCTGGTAGACCGTATACGCTTGTTGATACAACGCTGCCGCTTGTTGATAGTTATACCATGTTAACGGTTGAGTATACAGATATAAAGGAGCTACAGGAGCAGCAGCACACGAAGCTATTTTATTCTTAGCCAACACCTGATTAAGCTTAGTTACCGATCCTAAAACGGTTGGATCCTGTGGCAATGTCGCAGTTGCACTTGGATACCCATTTGTTTGCGTCAGCGCTAACGGTAACGTACAGGCATAATCAGCAGCCGCTTCATAGAGCAAAGCCATAGGCTGTGTCTGATTAGCACTAAAATAGTTATTTGCTACATCTTTTAACACCGATTGGAAGGAGCCTGAACTTGGATCGCCCATTAAAAAATAACTGCCTGTTTGTGCAAACTGACTGTATAAAGCCGTTTTTTGTGCATCAACATCAATTGATGATGTTTGATCAGTATTGATCGCATCCAGCAGTGATAATGCATTAATATACAGACTACTTATAGAGGTATACGCAGCTTGATAATCTGTAAAACTAAGGTTTGCTTTTTGTGCTAACGTTGCAGTACGTAAGGATGTTTTACCATCTGCTAAGGTAAGCGTCGCAAGATACATAGCAACTTGGTCGATGTACGTTTGAGCGCCCACTACATACGTTAATGTTTTTGCATCAGCGATCATTTGTTGCGCATCAGAATCAGAGACAGTCATATACGTTGCATCACCAACACTGGTCGTTTGCTGGCTCGTGTCATAAAACTTATCACACAACGTAAAATACAATAACGCTGATTCTGTTTGCCCTTGATACTGAATAACTGCCGGTAACGGTACGTTAGTGCCTTGTACTATAATATGATCAGTACCATCAGCATTTTTTTGACTCACCACAGAATACGATGCTTTATACGTTACTGAACCAACCTTCATACCTGTCGACATAAGCGTTGTTATCTGGTTTTGATACTGTTGTACTTTTTGATCCAGCGTTAAAAATCCTGTATACCCTTCTTGCTGCAACTGCAATCTATAAAGCGGCAACAAGACATTGGTTATAAGCGCTTGTTGACTATCTGCTGTTGTTTTACCCACTAATGCTTGCGCATCTTGAAGCAACTGTTGAGCAGCAGCAATCTCTCCTGTTAAATCAGGGTTAGTCGTGCCAACTGCTTGTAACGAAGAACTTTGTGTTACCGCTTGCGTAAGCGATGCGCTAGTAACAAACGTTTTTGCAAGTGCTGTAAGATCAACAGACACACTACGTAGTAGATAATCTGGCAGATTCGCTTGATTACTACTTTGTGCTGCTGCTACCTGCACTGGTGCGCTAGAACTTACTTTAGCCTGAAGACTGATTACTTTTTGAGAAGGAACAACAAGTGCGTAGTACAAAACGGCCATCGCTTTTGTTTTTAGTTGTTCAGTTTTTACCACCGCATCTTGCAGCCCTGCTTGACTATAATATGCAATTGCTTGGTTATATAAATCTTCAATAGTACCAATAGTTCCTAGTAAAGACCCCGTAAACGTATTGGCTTTTAAAGATTGTTGTACTGCTGTTAACTGTGCGGATGCAGATTGTGACAACAATAATGCTAACTGGTACGACGGCTCACGTAATGTTGCAAGCGGCTGAGTTGATGTTGACGCATAAAAAGCAACCTGATTGCCTCCAAGATTTTTTGTACTCAGGTACGGAGACATTGTTAATTCATAGAGCGCAGCGAGTCTTTTTTCTTCTACACCAAACGCCTGATACTGCTCATAAAAATAAACAAACTGTTTTTGAAGCACAATCTGTTGATCAATTGTACCTGACAACGCACCTATATTTTGTAGTTGCTGACTGAGTAATGCACTATCAATAGAAAAATTATCTACATATACTTGTGTTGTTTGCCAACCAGCTTTTTGCGCATACATACCCTGAATATCAAGAGCAACTAATCCAAATGCTTTAGCTAGTGCTGTTATATCTCCCGCTCCAGAAGTTTGAGCAAGTAATACCGTGCGGTACGCATCAAGCGTAGCAAAGAACTGAGTACGGCATAGAGCAAAACCGAGTACTCCACCTATTTGATAACAGGTTAATGCTGCTTGTCGATCGAGCAATGCTGGTGTTGGCCCTGCCAAATAACTCGCAGCTTTTTGTTCTAAAATTTTTTCTACTGTTTTCCCACCATACGTTACTGGTGTCGTAGTACCAACAATTGCTGTAAGGCGTGTCTGAATATACTGAACCATAGGTTCAATACCAAGAGCTTTATAGACCGCTTGTGCATGTACCAAACCGACAACCGCGCTTGCTATCAATTCATCTATTTGCGCTGTTGATGGTGAGCACCCTGCAACATACGCATACGCTTGTTGTGCGTTCATAAAGAACCAGTATGCCTGATGCAACATAATCAACTGTCTCCAGCTGGTGACCGGACCGGATGTAGGCAATACTTGTGCAAAAGGCAGTAACGTACTTTGCGCTCCAGCTTTTGTTAACATACTGTCCGCTTGGCCAAACAAACTGATAATCGTATTGTACTGTTCAATAGCCGTTACTAAGCCCTTAATAGTGTAAGAAGAACTGTTTTGATCTGCCGGTAACGCATTAGCACCAAACACTTGCGGCGAAGTGTAAAACATGTACTGAGAACCTTGTGCAATACTTTGGAGCAACGTAATGGTTTGCTGCAACAAGAGCTGCTGATTAGCATTTTGAGTTGTATTATTAAGCGATTGCAGTGAACTTAAAACATCTTTATAACTTGGCAATGCCAACTGAGCAAGCCACGCCATACCTTTATAGGCAGCGTTCTGAGCATCTTGGGAATTTAAGGGATAGAACAACAACTGGAACTGTTGATGTTGTTGCGTCATAGTTGCTGCTGATGCACTTGTAGGCACTTGCTGTGCTTGAGCAACATACTGGGCAACAAGCGGTTGATAATAATTACCGTACGTAGCAATAATGGATGTGTCGTACAACAACAATGTTTGCTGAAACTGCTGATACAGATAAGCCCCTAGATACGTATTACCTGCTTGTTTAAACTGTCCTGATGCTTGTTCAAAAAGCTGAGCTGCTTGTCCGTTATATCCTTGCGCACTATTTTTCAGAGCCATCTGCCAATTTTGCAATCCAGATTGTAATGCAGCCGCTTGTTGCGCATACGCTTGAGCACTATTAGTCTGCCCCGCTGTTGCATAATAACTTGCAGCAGAACTCATCAATGTTGCACCTGATTGAATCTGACCAGCGAGCGTTGTCATCTGTACAGGAGTAATGGTTGCACCAGGTTGTCCCCAGAGTTGAATATTATACTCAACAGCGTGCATAAACATCTGCGCTTGATATAACGATAACTGAGCTGCTTGTGCACTAAAAGCAGTTACAACATCTGTCACCGAACCATACTTACCAAGCATAGTTGCCGCTTGTTGTGGAGAAAATACGGATAAACTATCAAACAAAAGCTGCACGTACGTCTGTACATTTTGTATAGCAAGATCGGTTGTTACTTGTGTTTGTACAATATTTGCCGGATACAGTGCCGTTAACTGCTTGAGCAATGGCTCTAACCATGCCAATAGAAGTTGTGCTTTACGTTGGTGATAATTTTGCTGAATGGTCATAAAATTATTAATGAGATCACCACTAGCCGTACCTACATTGTCTTTAAAATGCTGAGCCGCAGTATCAAGAGCAGCGTCTAATACAGCAACTTCTGTTTTTAACCACACAGCAAGATCAGGTTGTGCATAGTTTTGCAAACTAATAGTCGCTAACACAGCTTTAAGATAGGTAATGCCAGAACCCGCAAGGTTTGCATATGCTTGAATACTTAAACTTTGAGGTTCAAGAAATGCACCTGCTGGAGCACCTACTTGATTATAAAATTCCCATGCCTGTTTTAAAACTAAACTATACCCTGAAGCACCAAGTAGCGTTGCCATTTGTGCAGATACCTGCTGGTACGTATAATTCTGTTGATCCTCGTGACTATAAAATGTAGTGACCATACGTAGAGGGACTTGCACCGTTGTAACAGGTTTTCCTGGAGCAATAGTTGTAGGCACATACGAGATAGAAGAAGAAGGAGACATATACGGAGTACTCAAAACACTCGTTAGCGCAGCTACTTGATCAGCAAGACTTTTTTGTTCTGCAACAATTTGTTGATATACGGGCAACCCAGCGTACTGATCATGAGCCGTGATTATCTGCGAGAAAAGTAAGACAAGAAATAAAAGAGGCATTTTACGATTCATAATAACTATTCCTATAGTTCATGTTGTGTGGGATCTAGTCATATAAAAGTTACGTTGCCATCTCAATATTCTTAAAAAATTCTGGTACATTCGGTTGCTACAAGCCTGTTATGAAGCAGTTTTTTAACAATACATGTAAAAGTAGTAAAACTTTATGAAGCATATACTTTTTGGACTCATGGTAATCCAAACATCAACCAAACTTTACTGTAGCGCTCAAGCAATGATACATGCTGCAAATGCAGGAATATCTGCTGCAACTATCTTGTCTAACCTCAAAAACAATAAACCATCTACGTCTGCAAAAGTCTCCCACCCATGCCTGTACTGCTCAAGAATATTTACAAAATTAAGCAGCTATGCTCTTCATCAAAAAGTACATCAACTAAAAAATATTCATACATGCAAAGACTGTGGCGCAAAGTATCGCAACGATAAACTTTTAATAAATCATCAAGGTGGAATTGGCAAACAAGCACCATGTCCAGTCATCAAAAAAAAACTTGCGCCTCTTTTAGAGGCTGTAGCATTAGCGGCTCAATCGGATTAATCAGCTCCTCCTACAGTACCTGTCTTTATATGGCTTATTCCCGATGTAGATAAACTCAAACACACTAAACTATTGCCTTATATCCCCACTATTTATTATTATTTCAAATAGATAATATATAAATAGGGGTTAGAATGAAAAAATTATTAGGCTTATGCGCATTACTCATACTTACTAACAGTACTACTTGGCCTGCTGAAACTGCAGTCCCCACTCAAGAAGAAGACATGTGTATCATTTGTTTTGATTCATATACGCCAGAAAATTGTACTGCCCACCAATCTGGTCCAAAAGTAACAACGAGCTGTAATCATACTTTTCATAAAAATTGTCTCAATACATGGTTTACCACACAACCTGCTCGTACATGTCCTATGTGTGTACAACCTACATCAATAACAACTATCATCCATGCAGTTATAAAAAATAATTTACCAATGGTTCAGCGATTAATCACTGCAGGCGATAATATAAATAAACAAAATGATTATGGTCATACTGCTTTAATACTTGCAATCGGTCTCAATCGCATAGATATAGCTTACGCATTAATTGCTGCTGGTGCTGAATTAAATATACAGGACAATAATGGCCGTACTGCTTTAATGATCGCTAGTGTAAAAAATCATAGAGAAATAGTTCAAGCTTTAATTGCAGCAGGCGCTCAGCTCAATATACAAAGCAATAATGGTAATACTGCTTTATTATTTGCAACAAGAATGAATCATAATGAAATAGCTCAGGATTTAATTACTGCCGGTGCTAATGTAAACTTGCAAGATAATAATGAAGAAAGCACATTAATTCTTGCGGCATTTAACAATAACCTTACTATCGTTCAAGCTTTAATTACTACTGGTGCCAATCTTAATATAAAAAGTAAAAAAGGTGATACTGCATTATTGTTAGCAATCACCAAAAATTACACTGCAATAGCTCACGCATTAATTGATGCGGGAGCTGATATTAATGCAAAAAGTATTGTTACAGGTGCAACACCTTTAATGTTTGCAATCGATAGAAGAAATCCTACAATAGCCAAGGCATTAATTGATGCTGGTGCTAATGTAAATCTACAAGACAACAAAAAAATAACTGCCCTTATGGCAGCAACATTTAACCCCAATGCTAACGAAGCTATGCCTATAGTCAAGGCGCTCATTGATGCTGGTGCTAACGTAAATTTACAAAATTTTAAAGGCGATACCGCTCTCATATTTGCAATAAGAAACAATCGCCCTCATATAGTTCAATTTTTAATTACTGCTGGTGCTAATCTCAACCTACAAAACAATGCCGGCAATACCGCTCTCATGTTTGCAATAACAAACAATCAATTTTCTATAGCTCAAACTTTAATTACTGCTGGAGCTAATGTAAATACACAAAACAATAACGGTGATACCGCTCTCATGTTTGCCGTATATCAAAATAAAATGGTAATCGCTCAAGCTTTAATTAACGCAGGAGCTGATCTTAATATAAAAAATAAAAACGGTAACACTGCTCTTGATCAAGCACTTAAAAAAGGTAATACCAAGATAGCTCTCATGCTTATGACCGCAGGTGCCGTACCAACACCTACCGCATCTCCATCATGGTTTGAGCAAGCTAAAAACAGTCTTTTGAAAAAAATTGGATATTAAGTAAAAACAAAGGGGGTTATCATGAAAAAATTATTAGGCTTATGCACGCTCTTGATGCTCACCAGCAACACTACTTGGCCTGCTGGCGCTGCTGCACATACTCAAGAAGAACAAATAGAAGTAATATGCCCTATTTGTTATCAAGAATTAGCGCCTGGTGATGAAACATTTGTTAGTTGCGGATGTCCAAATAATACTTTTCACGATGCATGTATTACAACGTGGTTTACTACAAATAGACAAAACCCTAAACGATGCCCTATGTGCAACCAACCAGGCGTGATCATTCTTAATCCTCTTATCTATGCAGCTATGTTTAATAGGCTTGATATGGTACAAAAATTAATTGCTGGTAATACTAATCTCAATACGCACACTGATAAAAACAATACGGCGTTAATGATCGCTGCAACTAACAACAGGAGCGAAGTTGCTCAAGCGTTAATTGCTGCTGGAGCAGATCTTAATGTACAAAATACTCATGGCAATACCGCCTTAATGATTGCTGCAAAAAATAATTTCTTTGATATTGCTCAAGCACTTATTACTGCAGGAGCTAACTTAAATCTACAAAATAAAAACAATAATACAGCCCTACTTATGGCATTAACCTTTAATTCACTTGAAATTGCTCAAGAATTAATTATTGCAGGCGCAGACCTTAACAAAAAAAATAATAATCAATACACGGCTCTTATGATTGCTGCAAAAAAAGGTTATTTCACTATTGCCAAAGCATTAGTAGGTTCAGGAGCTGATCTAAATGCAAAAAACAATACAGGCGATACTGCTTTAATTATCGCTATACATAACAAACATATTCAGCTAGCAGAACTATTACTTACTGCTGGAACAAATACCAATACACAAAACAATAATAAAGAAACTGCGTTAATGCATGCCATAACACAAAATCAAACCGATCTTGTTCGTATATTACTTACAGTAGGTGCTAACCCTCATCTTACAACAACTCAAGGTACTACCGCTCTTGATTTTGCATGTACTAGAAACAATCCCGACATAATAGCCCTTATACAAGCCTCTATGGAGCAAAACAACTAAAGGTAATAGTTATGAAAAAGTTATTATGCTTATGCACGCTCTTGATACTCACAAGCAACACTACTTGGCCTGCTGCTACTTGTAATACCACCAACTCTCAGGCTCCAACAAACGAAGATGAAGAGCTGTGTTCTATTTGCTTGGATACCTATACTCCAGAATATTGCACCCTAGAACAACATGGTCCAAAAGTACCAATTTCATGTAAACACATTTTCCATAAAAACTGTATTAACGAATGGTTTGCAACACAAGAGTCTGAAAAAACATGCCCCCTTTGTAAAGCAAGAGTGGTTACAGACACAGAAGCATTATTTACAGCCCTCAACAATAACAATCAAACACAAGCTTTATTATTGCTTGCTACTATAGATAACATCAATCTAAAAAATCGCTCTGGCTATACGCCGCTTATGGTAGCTGTAGAAAAAAACATGCTAGCAGTTATTGAAGCATTACTTACTGCTGGTGCTGACGTAAATATCCCAAGTACTCATGAAAGAAAAACTGCTTTAATGGACGCAGCAGTACTTGCCGACCCTACCATAACTCAACTATTACTAGCTGCTCATGCAAATCCAAACCTGCAACATGGCTATACAGAAAAAACAGCTCTTATGCTCGCAGTAACATCTCATCGTTTAGCAACAACGCAAGCATTACTTGCTGCAGGCGCTCAGATAAACCTGCAAGATGGCGATGGCTATACCGCTTTAATGGTAGCTGCAAAATACGCATACACAGACATTCTAAACTTCTTATTAACCAAAAACGCCAATTTTAATGTACAGAATGCCGTAGGTGATACTGCACTTATGATAGCAACAAAAGAAAACTATCCTGATATTGCTCAAACGCTCATCGACAGAGGTGCTAAACTAAATATTCAAAATAGAAATGGCCTTACTGCGCTCATGATAGCTACTAACGAAAACAATCTAGTCATGGTTCAAACACTATTAGCTGCTCACGCTGATCCAAACATTAAAAACAGACAAGGCCACACCGCTCTTGCTCTTGCACTGCGCGGTAAAAAGAGCCATCCCATTATTGAGCTTCTGCGTGAACATACAGATTTAGAAAATCTCAGTTGGCTAGATCGTCTTAAAAATATACTCAATTAATCCAAAACTCTTGTTCGTAAAAGCATTAAACACTTTTAAGAAACTAACTATTTTAAGTTCTTAAGCTGCAATAACTCAGTCACGGTGGTTGTTTGAGTTGCCTCTTTATCTGCACGGAATTTTACAAATCGTGGAAAGCGCAATGCAAGGCCCAACTGATCTTTAGTGCGACCGGCAGTATGCAGTGGAGAAAACGTAATTTCATCAGCAAGCACTTCACACACAATAACTGGATCAACCCACACTAACGGATGCAACTCTTTAGAACAGATCACATCCTTTGGCTGTTGCTTAACAGCATGTTTATCACACGTATGCTTTAGTTCAATCCACCCTTGGTCAGAAAGACCGGTCCCTATTTTTGCAACTGTTTGGTAACAATCAAGCTCCCGGTTATATACACCCACCAAAAAGGCACCGATCCCAAAATGTGCTCGCTTACCCCGTCCCGAGTAATACCCCAAGATCACCACATCTAACGTATCTTCTAATTTGTCAGATGCTTGATACTTCAATTTAATCCAATTAAAACTACGCTTGCCTGCCTGGTATAACGAGTCAGTTTTTTTAACCACCACTCCTTCAAGACCTGCCGCAATTTCTTGAATAAAATAATCTTCTAACTCTTTTGGTGTAGAAACTGGAACTTCTTCAATTACCTGCAGCGTTTGCTCACTACTCATATCATCACTTACAGGAGCAAAAAGACCCAGCTGCTGTGGCTTTGCTGCATGTACCGCTATTTTTTGATACTCGGTAAAAATCTTTTTTAAAAGCATACGGCGTGTTTTTTGTTCTTCTTGCAACAAACTTTTACCGTCCAGGTACATGATATCAAACATATTAAGCTGTAATGGTAACTCAGAAACAAGCTCTTCTATGCCATGCTTACGTTTACGTTTAACCGTTTCCTGGAACGACAAATAAGTGTGTGTATTGGGATCGTAGACAATTGCTTCTCCATCAACAATTAATGTCTTAACAGGTAACTGCTGACACACTGCAACAAGCTCAGGAAACATAGACGACATATCAATTAAATTTCTAGAAAAAAAATGAATAACTGGATGCTTGCCCGTCTTATCTACATGCACTTGTAACCGAAAACCATCAAGTTTTGGTTGAGCTACACACGGACCAATTTTTTCTATAATTGCCTGCGCACTTGGCAAACGTTCTGCCGCTGCAGGTCTAATAGGAATCCCCATATGAATATGCATCGTAGCCAAAGCCTGAGGGCCAGAAACTTTTAGCGTACGCGCAATAAGACCAATATCGGCACAATTATTATACGCTTGCTCTAACACATCCCGAATACTTTTATCCCCCACCTGCATCCATGACAAAGCATCAAGAATAGTCATGTCAGAAAAACCAAGACGCAACGTACCAAGAACCATACGGACCATATATTTTGCAGACAGAGCATCAGACACTGATAAAAGATCATATAATGCTTGAGCTTTTTGTTCTTGCGACCCAGCGCCACTGATTTTTTCTAGAGCAACTAATTTGTGATATACCTCATGCAACGTCAAACCGCTTTCGGCAACTTGGGTAGCATGCGTAGCAATAACTAACCCAAGATCCCCCACACGTTGCATCTCTTGTTCAATCTGTTCATCAGACATCTTTACAACACGTGCAACTATTTTAAGCATATTTTTTTGGGCCACGCCAAACTGTGTACCAATATACGGCGGGTTTAAAACACCCAAAGAAATGTAACACAAATGTGCACTATCTTCAGGAGACGCTTGTTTAAAAAGATTCGCCAAACTTTCAGTCATAGCAAGACGGGAGCTTTGTCCCTCAATAATCTGGAACGCTTGAGCAACGGTACTAAATTTCATACTTATTCTCCGTTTTTGGTAGCAGCAGTTACACGTTCTATAAACGTATAGACATACCAAGCACCTGACAACAGAGCAAAAAAGAGCATGCTATACAGACAGACATCAAGCACAATACCCTGCTGATTAATTGGCTGCCCAATAACGAGAACTAAGTAGATATACTGTAAAAAAGATTTAACCTTCCCTGGCCATTGCACCCCTAGAGAAAAACCATGGCACGATGCCACATGACGCATGCTGGTAATTAAAATCTCACGGCACACTAAGATAATAGTCCAAAAAAAATAGACTCTGCCTAAAGAGGAGAGCGCAATAAAAAGGGGCAAGACAAGAAGTTTATCTGCCAACGGGTCGAGTATTCGGCCAAGTTCAGTTTCTTGCTTACGCCAGCGAGCTAGGTACCCGTCTAAGAAATCTGTCATGCAGACCAAAGTCAACAAACCGGCAATACCAATATTGATCCAGTACCATTGATGGGGAAAGATATAAAACACGAGAAAGGGAAAGAGAAAAGGGGAAACCACTAAACGAACGAGCGTTATAATGGTTGGGAGTGTAATGCGGAATTCTTTTTTCATGATGAGTATTCGGAAACTTTTATGAGGGACAAAAACCAGATGCAAGACTCATAACAGAGTAAACAGTCCAGCCTTCGCCTGCACTTGAAGTAAGTTTAATTTCTACGGCTAACATGCTTCGGCGGACAGACTTCGATGGTTCTATTAAAATTAACTGTACTACCTTTGAAAGACTGGCCATGCCAGACGAAGCCTTGGCGAAGTCTGGTGGCGGCGCAGGGACTCGAACCCCGGACCTTCGGATTATGATTCCGCTGCTCTAACCAGCTGAGCTACGCCGCCTTACCGTATTTTTAAATGCTGATATTTTGCTTAGAAGTATTATACAAAATACAGTCAAAAAGTGATTTCAAAAAGAACAAACCAGTTGCCAATGTTGCAAATATACCAAGAATCATAGTAACTGCAAATCCTTGTACAGGGCCAGTTCCGAATTTATATAAAACAATACCCATGAGCAATGTAGTGATGTTTGCGTCTAAGATTACAGTCATAGCACCAGAAAACCCTTCCTGGACAGCCTTTTTGTAGGTTACACCTGTCGCTAAAACTTCACGAATACGCTCATAAATTAAAATTGAACAATCGATAGCCATACCAATCGTTAACACCATACCGGCAATACCAGGAAGTGTTAGCGTCGCTTTAAGCCACGCCATAAAGAAAATAATCAAAAGTAAGTTGTATACCAAAGCCAAGAATGCTAAGAAGCCGGCAAGTTTGTACCAAGCAACTGCAAAGACAAAAAGCACTGCTAAGCCAATAATACAAGACATTAAGCCTTGGCGAATTGACTCTCTACCTAATGAAGGCCCGATGCGTCGTTCTTCTTCAAACTTAACAGGAGCTACAAAAGAACCTGCTTTAAGCATGGTTGCTAAATCTTGTGCTGAATCCCAGGTAAAATTACCGCTGATAACACCACTACCAGGTAAAGTAGCGCGAATAACTGGGGCACAAATAACTTCGTTATCCAAAATAATCGCTAACTGACGACCATGATTTTTACTGGTCAATTCATAAAATCTTTCCCCACCTTCTGGTCTAAATTGGAAAGAAACTACTGGTTCAGTACCACTCATACCACCAAGTTGCGCTTCTGCATGCTTAAGATCGCGACCAGTAAGGTCGGTGTAATCATCAACCAAGTAGAAGAAATCTTCTTTGTTTTTTGCTTTATTAGCTTTAGTTTCGCCAATAATAATCATGCCTTCTGGCAAAATACCGTCATGTTCATCAAGAAGATCTTCTTCTGAACGAGCTGACTTATGGACTAATTTAATATCTAATTGAGCAACACGACCAATCATTTCTTTAGCACGTGCTGGATCATCCACGTTAGGCAATTCAATAACAATGTTATGTTCGCCTTCACGAGCAATCGCAATTTCTGCAACGCCTGTCGCGTCAAGACGTTTACGCAACACTTCAATGTTACTTTCTACCGCCCATTCTTTAATTTTTGCTACATGTGTTTCTGTAAGACGAGCCGTTAACACCATTCCTTCTGTATGTACGGTCATATCAGCAGCATGGCTCTTAATAAAACCAGCAGCTTTTTGCACTTCATCAAGCGTTTTGAACGTAAGCTTGTACTCTCTATCAGCTACTTTAAACGATTCAACTTCAACATGCTGTTCTTTTAATCTATTGATCGATCCATACATACGTTCAAGCAATTCTGTTTTTACCGCTTCATCAGTTTGCACTTGGAGGGTTAAATAGAAACCACCCACCAAATCGATGCCTAACTTTAAATGACGATGCAAAGGGAAAACAAAATAAGAACCAACTGCTGCAAATGCGAGCCACATAAATAAACTATATGAACCGAAACGTCTTGAACTTGTAATCATCGCTTCTCCTGATTGAGTACTACTACTTTTTTCAATTGCAAAATCCAACCAAACAGTCTTATCATCACTAAGACTTTGATAGCCACGACAAATATTCTATGGAAGTTGCCCAGCCGTCGCTTTAACTTGGAGAACATTTATTTTCTCCGGACTTAACGCTATGGCGGGCAGTCTACGATTGTTCTATTACAATCAATGTTACTACCTTAGAAAGTCTGGCCGTGCCAGTCGTAGCCTTGGCGTAGACTGGTGCCGAAGAGAGGACTCGAACCCCCACAGGAATTACCCCGCAGCCACCTCAAGGCTGTGTGTCTACCAATTCCACCACTTCGGCATTTTCAAATACGGTGTGAATGTATCAAAGATTTAGTTTTTAATCAAACGAAAAAGCTTGTTACATGAGGTTATGCAACATAAGCCCTAGTGTAAGATAAAAAAGAAAAAAGGGAAGCTTTGCTTACGCATTCTTCCCTTTACAAAAGCTTATCGATTGAAAAGTAGAGAGACTTAGAACGAATCAGGCCCGTCGTCCATGCTGGTGTTCATATCTTGCATAGTATCTTCTGATACTGCTTGTGGCGCTACTTGACGTGTGTTGTCAGTCTGAACGACTTGCCCGCCGTAGCCTTGGCGTAGGCTGGGTTGACCAAACATGCCTGTTTGATAATCATGTGCAAAATCTTCTGCTACCTGATCAACTTCTTCTTGTACGCGCTTAACATCTTGTTTAGTTTGTTGCTTAACTGCCTGCACAGCCTGTTCAGTTTTTTGTTCAACCGAATCTACAGCTTTTTTAGTACGTGTTTTAACTTGAGTTTTTTCTGCTCCAAACCAACCAAATAGTTTACTAAATAGATCACTAAAGAACTGAGAAATCTTTCCAAAGAAGCCTACCTGAGGTTTTTTTACTTCTTCTTTTTTAACTTGTTGTTTTTTTGGTTGATCGCGATCGTTTTCTAATATTTGTGCTTCTTTTTGCAGATCGATACCTTGATTTCTCAAGTTTTGCATATTAGCCGTTATCTTTTGTGCATGATCACGAGCGAGTTGAACAGTTTGTTCAAAGTACGAACTGAATGCACCGTTTAAATATGCTTGGATTTTTTTAATATCATCCAACAACGCTTGTGTTTGATAATAACTTTTGCGCGCTTCTTTATCATTAAGTTCACGAGCAATATCTTTAAAGTTATTCCATGCGCGTTGTTCGTACTCGTTACACACATCAATCTGTTTAAAGAGTGTTGTGAGTGCTTGATCAAGTTTGTCTTCAACCGCTTGGATAGCTTTTACATCCAACTTAAGTTGCGCAAGAACCGGTTCTTTTTCTTCGGTCTTTTTAACGAGTGCTTCCTCAGCTGGCGTCAGCACATCACCTTGAGCTTTGCGGCGCTTTTCCATCAAATCTAAAATGTGAGTAATAATGTCATGCAGCGGACCCTGCTCTAGACCCATTTCTCCATAGAAGATATCAAGCTCACGATCCAACTTATTACGTGCAGTAATAAATTGACCACGCGTTTCTAATACTTGATTAAAAACTACTTTAATCTCTTCGTACACTTCTTCAGTTTTCTCCCACCAGACACGCTTTAAGAGCCAATTTCCACTACCTTCAACATCGAAGTTATTAATACCTTCTTGTTCGATAACTTCTTCCTGCTCCATTGCTTGATCTGCTGCTTGCATATCAGGCATCGCCTCTTCAGCTGCTGTTTGTTGATCATACGCAGCTTGTGCTTGTTCTTCTTCAGACTGTTCTGGTTGCTGATCTACTTGCTCAGATTGCTCTCTATATTCTGGAGCCTCTTGCACAGCTGCAGGCTCTGCTGTACGCATTTCAGGAGATTCTGCTTGAGAAGAAAATCCAGGAGGACCTGCCGGTGGCGTAAAACTACTTGACGCTTCCATAGGTTCTGAAGGCTGCTCAGGAAAAGCAGTTGGTTCTCCAAAACCAGGAGGACCACTTGGCACACCAAATCCTGGAGGTGGCGGAGGTGATGCAACCATATATGTTGTTACTAAACATAACAAACTGATACGTAGACTCTTTTTTTTCACGCCATTTCTCCCGTGTTACCTACGCGTTATAACGTCTGAGAAAGCTCTTTTAATTCATTAAGCAAACTTTTTGAAAGTTCTTCTGCTTCCCATGAAGTGTAGCTCCAGCGAACCCCAGAATCTATACGCGTTAATACAGAACGATCACTTTTGATGTCGATGATATCAATACGAACAACATTGATCAATGGATGAACATTTGATGGTGCTCTAACAACTCCGGCACGTCCTAAAACGCTGTACGCAACGTTACCTTCGTCCATAAAACAGAGCATCACTTTTTTCTGCCATACCATGTTGTGATAACCAACATGATCTTTATGAATCGCGATCAAAATACTTTCAAGGCCCTTAGGATAGATACATTGAATAGGAGTTGTGTGTGGCAAACCTTTTTCTGAAAAGGTCGCAAGAACACCAACAGTTTTTCCCGCTTTTAATATATTTACCAAATCTTCAGGCAATTTAACGCCAACATGCTTAGCCATAGACAAAACACCTTTTATATCTGTTTAAAATTCGCACTATCTACGAACTTTAATGAATTACGCTGTTAACAAAACGGCAACCTCGTGCTCTAATGCAAGAGCCGTTGGTTGAAGATAGATCCGTCCCTGTGTCACGACAATATAATTTTTCTTCTCTAATTGACCAATGCGGTCTTTAATAAGCAGTTCCCGCTCAGAACTTACTCCTTCCATAACAGTTTTTATGTCCACCCCTATTTTAGTTCTTATGGCAAGCATAATCTTTTCTGCTCGTACTTGCTGACTATCTAATGCTTCTGCAAAGCAATACTGATCCTGGTTAACCGTTTGCGCCTCTATATAGTCCATAATATTTTTTGTATTTTGGAATCTTTGTTGACCATCAAAAGAACACGCTCCAACACCAATACCTTTATACGGTCTGCGTTGCCAATACATTTGATTATGTTTTGATTCATGACCCGGTTGCGCAAAGCTAGAAACTTCATACTGGTAAAAACCATACTGTTCTAGTGTGCTTACCGTCCAATAATACAAATCTACTAATCCATCATCTGCAGGCAACGTAAACTCTTGACGTTTAAGTCTAAAATATAAAGGCGTTGTATCGTGCACTGATAAAAAATAAACTGACAAATGATTGATTGGCCAGGTTACTACTTCCAGCACCATAGCTTTCCACGCATCGTCAGTTATTCCGGGCAATCCGATAATTAAATCGATAGATAATGATTTGATGTTGCCAGCAAGCATTTTAACCAACGCTCTTACCTGATCAGCTTTTTGATGCCTGTTAAGCTGAGCAAGCACACGGTCATCAAGGCTTTGTACCCCTATACTGACCCGGGTTATGCCAATCTGCTGCCATATGGCAACCTGCTCCTGAACAACGGTTCCAGGATTTGCTTCTATAGTTATTTCAGAGATCATACGAGTATCAAAGGTATCTTTTAGTATACCAAATATGTCAAGCAGGAGATCATTAGGAAAAGTACTTGGTGTTCCACCGCCGATATAGACTGTATGTAAAGGAGCTTGAGCGCCACCCTGCTGCCCATACCTTATAAGCTCGTTTTTAAGCGCTTTGTAATAATCCTGCATCTTATAATCTAAGTTTGCCATTGCCACAAAAGGGCAAAAATGGCACTTGTAAGGACAAAACGGCCAGTGAATGTATAAAGACTGTTGATCTGATGGGGCATTAAAATTCACACGGCCTCGCTTAATACACGCAAACAAATAAGGGTATTAAGCAAGTCTAGCGCTTTTTACCGAGCAATACAAACACGGATACGTAGCCTACTCACTTTTATTGCCTTTTAGCTCCTAGAGCGTCATACTTATAAACAACTTTTTTTGACTCTCAACTAGAAGATAAAACTATGCAAATATACTGGTTTTTATGTATTTTTTTAACACTCACACTCCCGCTTACTGCTTCTGAAAAAACCGGCAATAATAATCAGTTGTGCGTTCCTGAAAACATGCAAGCTTTAATAAGAGCACAATCATGGCCTTCAGAAACTTTTCCTGCAAAAGAACAAGTACAACCTGCAGCTACTGGCCGTAAAAGAGTTACCCGAGCAAGATTTGGCGCAACATCAGCGCCTACCATACTCAATACTAACATGCCTACCGGTTCAGAAAGTGGTTATGGCACAGATGGCAGCACAGGTGGCGATAGCGACGATGATAATCTGAACAGTCTCTATTTTTCAGCTCATCTAGCATCTACCCATACAATCCCAAAGCATATTCCTGCCGCTATAAAAGATTTTCAAGATTCTTCTGACAACCCGGCGCCCAGCAAAATGTATCCACCAGAAGTAGTAGCTGCACAAGCAGCGTGCTTAAGAAGACTAAATGTCCTAAAAAATGAACTCCATGCGCCAACTGTGCGTAGTGAAGATTTTATTGAAGCTGAAAACGATCTTACCGGTTTAGCGCTTATACAAGCAGAACTAGAAGATGCGTGCAACGCACGAAAAGAAGCACGCGAACAACGTACAAAAATAAAACCACTTAAATATGTCACCTTTCCTAAAGGCCCTGTCAGCACAGAATTCTCTAAAAGAAAAATCAGTTTTGGTGACCACTATGTTCAAGCAGAGTTTCAAACCGACATTGAACAGATGTGGGCAAGAGCACTCAATCAGCGCCTTAACGAGGCTCCGCTAGAAAGCAAAAATAGGCTAACAACATTTTATGCTGAACACCCAGAACCTATTTTATCGCTCGATCTTCTTGGATTAGCAGCAGCAATAGTAACAAACGATGCCACACTAGATTTAGAAGATCATCAAGAACTAATTGATCGCCTTAACGCACTAAAACCTAAAAAGGTATAGGCACCATACTAAAAATCTATTACCATATGGTTATTGAAAATAATGCGTATTTAATAAGGTTATTTATGAAGAAGTTTGCTTTATTGCTCGCTCTGTTACCAGCATATAGCTGTGCATCAAACCATGAACTCAAACAAATAGATTGCATTCCTCATCAAATCATTTTGCCTATACCTCATGAAGAAGAACAAGAAGGATATTGGTGCATATCTGAATCTGAAAATAATATCATTCATCACAAACTTTTTTATAAATCCGGAGTAGAGTACGGCAGCTATCATAGAAAAGGAACTACAGATACAATATATTTTATCCCCGGAGAAATAGATGGGAAGCCATATGCTTTGTATCCAGGAGCATCCCTACCAGCATGCTATCGCGGTTCATGGACGCACATTCCTTATTTTACCACTCCAGATAGAGCTAACTGGTCAACTGTAATTAAAATAGAAGCGGAAAAAGATTTTATCTTAAATAAACTTGTCGGCGCTCAACAACAATCTCGAGATAAACAAAACAAATTCCATCGAGCAGCTATAACTGCTGCAACAGGAATGATTTGCATAGGACTATATGGAATATTATCTATTATAGGGCAACAAGCACTATTGAACCCCTAAATTTCTGTCTATGTCTAAAAATGAAAAAAGGATTTTAAATGAAAAAATTTGTTTTTTTGCTCGCTCTGTTGCCAGCATATATCTATGCCAACGGCGATCAACAACATCAGTACCAGCGACTAACAGAAATAGTAACAACACGTGAAATAAACAACACCGATCCTCGCGCAGCTCTTGTTGCTGCAAGTATCCCTGACAGCGATGAAGAACACGTGTATGTCAGAGATAACCATAGTAACGATAATCAGATCGATCTTTATGCTAAGCAACAACCACGCGTTATTTGCGTATTAGCTCTTGGCAGCTGTGCATTTATAGGTGGTGTAGCTTATTATTTTTATCATCTTATACACCAACACCAAGAAAATTAATTGCCATGTTTATACTCCTTATATCTCTTTGCTTTTTATCACTCGATCTTTCTGCAGGGCAACATGGTCCCATGGACCCACCTATTATCCCACAACAACTTCTGCAAAATCGTCGTGCACCTGATCCTTCTACTCAAAACGAAATTACCTCACTAAGAGCACTAATAGCACAGCACGAACATCAAAAAACTCTAGCTCCCAATAATGCAACAGCGACAGCTGTACTTGATACACGCATAAGTATAATTCAAAAAGATATTGATCGATTAGAACATGCAGCTAACGATTTTACCAAAGTTCAGCTAACTCCAAAGATGGTACATATGCTTGCGGGAATAATTTTTGCAGGAACATGTTATCTCTATATCTGTGCTCGCAACCGTACTACAACTAACGACCCATCAGCATGATAACTATCCATCAGTATTATTCTGCATACAGATCAGCTATAATCTCATGCTGATAACAATCACACCATTCATAAAAAACGAAAGACTGTATGTACAAACGTAAACTTTTATCAACAGTAGCACTCTGTACTATCTTGGCATCAACGAACAACGTAGTTGCTACCGGTGACGAACAAAACACAAAGCAAACTCAACAAAAACTTCAACAAGCTGCCGCATCACAAAAAGCAGCTAAAGCGCAACCTGTTATAAACCGTACAGATAAAGAAATATTTGGCATGCTTGTTACCGCTGCTGCTATAGGTGCATTGTTTGCAGTAACAGAAACCGCAACCAACATGACCATTTTAAACTAGTTCTTTTTAACTACTCGAGTTTCTTGAACAATCTTAAGCGCAGTCTTCTGCGCTTTTTGCATTTGTTCCAAAGCCGCTGAACTGTGCGCAAACTTAATTGTTACAATGCCTTCTAAGATAATTTTAAGATCGTGATACACAGACTGACCAACTGCATTATCGTGCTCCAAAGCCTGCAATAGTTCTATGTCCGTTTTACCCGCAAGTGGCAACGTATACCGCTCTTGCAAATAGTGTTTAAGAATATCGGTAAGCGCAAGATAGAACTGCTTAGGATCATCAAACTTTTTATTAAGCGCATGAATCTGATTCATGCTTTTTTGCCAATACGGAACTTTTTTTGATGGTATATATTTGCGCACTACCAGATAGATGCAAACGCACGTTGCAGTACCTAAGGCTACATAGATACAGTACCACAGCCATTCGTTCAGCCACCACGGGTCATACGAAACATCATAAATATCTAATAATTCTAACGGTTGTTGTTGAGGCATCTGCATACACAATCCTCTTTTTTATAGATAGGTAATAGCACTTAATACAAAAGACGTTGACGACAAAAACGGATAAATTCCCCCACAAATGGTCTATTTGGGTGAACCAGAAAACTATCAATACCTGCACGCTTGAGCATCATATCTGCGGCATCATATTCTTGTCTGAGCAACGATTGTAAGGTGAACGCGCGCGTGTTCAGATACCCTGTTTGTGCCGTTTCTGGATCATAGACAGGAATCATCCCACAGTTAGGAAACGTCACTTCTCGCTGATCGCGACACACTATGGCAATAGTTTCGTACTTCTTGCTAATTGTCTTGAGCATGCGCTCAGCGCCGGTATTAATAAAATCTGAAATTAAAAAAACAATCGAATCTTTACGATTAATATGTAACAAACGCTCACATGCAGCGTTAAGTGAAGAAGAGCCCGCACCTTGATGATTAAATACAGATTCCATAATACGGTGCGTATGAGCAATGCCATGTGCAGGTTTCAGTACAGTTTCTACCTGATCTGCAAAGAGTAATAACCCTGCCTGATCTTTACCATACTGTGCAACCATGGCTAAAACACTAGCCACTTGAGCTGCCATATCCTGTTTTAATTCTTTGCCCGATCCACAGCGCATGGAAGCTGATCCGTCAACCACAATCATGATGGTACGATTACG
This sequence comes from uncultured Pseudomonadota bacterium, assembly GCA_964606885.1. GTDB lineage: Bacteria > Babelota > Babeliae > Babelales > CAIQNR01 > CAZSHB01. Next base: position 36,455 of record CAZSHB010000004.1, read on the forward strand.
TTCTTCAACATACTGCCGCACTAAAAGCGTGTTTGAACGTGCAGTACCTTTCCAATCAATAAACCGAACATCGTCACCTTGTTGATACTCACGGATCTGATCAAACTCCATGCCAGATCCTTTTTTAGACGAGCTATAATCGCCCATCTGCGTGCCCGAAAGCAAGCGGCGTGTATGAATTTCAATATGACGTAGTTTGGTTCGTACTTCTTTACTGAGCTTCATACATTCCTTTTTTTAAAGTAGGTACGGTTCCAATACTGCTGGTAATTTTACTGAACCATCCGGTTGTTGATACGTTTCAAGCAAGGCAACCATCAAGCGCGGTAACGCAAGTGATGATGCATTAAGTGTATGCACAAGTTCAGTTTTATCACCTTGAGATTTTCTGTAACGCATCTTACCGCGACGCGCCTGGAAATCGGTACAGTTACTTGCAGATGAAACTTCGTAATAACGATTTTGACCCGGCAACCACACTTCAATGTCATACGTTTGTGCTGACTGGAATGAACAGTCTTGTGCAGCTAAGAGACTCACCTGATAATGAAGACCAAGCTGTTGTAAGATAGATTCCGCACAAGCAACCATACGTTCTAATTCTTGTTCAGACTTTTCAGGTTCAGTGATACTTACCAATTCAACTTTTTCGAACTGATGAATACGAATCAATCCGCGTTCCATTTTACCATAGTTACCCGCTTCTCTTCTAAAGCAGCTTGTCCAGGCAGTCATTCTAATAGGCAACTGATCGGTAGATAAAATAGTATCACGGTATTTATTAACTAAACTGACTTCTGCTGTTGGAATGGCAAAAAGACCATCGCCCGGTACAGCAAAAACTTCTTCTTTAAATTTAGGAAAGTTACCCGAAACGGTAAGCGTTTCTTCTTTTGCAAACAACGGCGGTAATTGTACCTGAAAACCGTGTTTCATATTATTTTTGAGCATGAACATAGCAAGTGCGTAAATAACACGCACGCCTTCTTGGTTGTACCACACAAAGCCTGATGATGCTGCAGTTGTTGCGGCTTCAAATTCAAACCATTGGTTACTAGTACCAAGTTCAACATGATTTTTTATAGGGAACGTAAAATGTGGCTTATGCCCCCATGTACGTACAACTTGATTTTGCTCTTTATCACCATCCGGCACTACAGCGTTAATCAAGTTAGGACATGATAACCAGAGTTGCATAAATTGCGCATTCACCTCTTCGAGCAATAATTCTTGCTCTTTAAGTGCTTTACCAATAGCAATAGATTGATTTCTAATATGTTCAGTTAGTCCCGATTTTGCTTGGTTTGCGTAATCGTTTTTTTGTTGGCGAAGCGATTCAACATGTGCCATAAGGTCACGTGTTTGTTGATCAAGCAACGCAAGACGATCAACGTCAAATGCAGGGTCTTTTTTCTGAATTAAGGCACGCACGGTTTCTAGGTCGGTGCGCAGCAGAGCTCTATCTATCATAAGTAAACTCACCATGGTTAATATGCAGGCAACAAGCAGATAGAGTAGCCGATTTTGAAGATGTTGAAAAGTAAAAAAGACCGCGCTGTTTAAGTGCGGTCTTTTATTGCATGGATAACGTTAGAGCTGCTAAAAAGCCACTATCACGTTTTTCTTAACGAGCCTTAACGAGCTCACGAAGATGTTTACCTGCTTTAAAGCGAGGTACAGTCACTGCTGGAAGATCGATGCGTTGCTTAGTAGAAGGATTAATCCCTTTACGTGCTGGACGCTTTGAAACCCAGTAGGTACCAAAACCGGTGATAGAAACTTTATCGCCACGACGAAGTGTACGCTCGATAATACGGATAAGAGAGTCAAGAACGCGCCCAACATCTTTTTTGCTGAACGTTGTTTCTTCACTCAAAGAATTGATCAATTCACTTTTATTCATTGATCCTCCTTACAAAAACGGGTTAATAAAACACTGCACTTCACGACTACTACTTTTTTAGTGGTGTACTTTTAAAATTTGCCATTTAGACTATTTTTTTTTACATCTTTGTCAATGCAGCAGTCTCTAAAAGTCCTACCTATATACCAATATAAAAATAAATAGTTTGAGGAAAAAATGTTTATCGACACTCATTGTCATATGAATATGATGATTAAAAAAGAATTTGATGTTCCTCTTTCTGATAACTATTACCCAACAGCACTTGGTATTGTTGAAGCATGCCAAAGAATACATATTGATATGATTATTAATGTTGGCACCAGCAGAGTAGAGAGTGATAACTGCATTACCCTTGCGCAAGATTTTGCTATAGTCTACGCCGCTATTGGAACACATCCTAATGATGCTACAGAAAGCTGGAAAAATGACATTGCTCATTACAAAAAGCTTGCAATGCATAAATACGATAACAAGATTGTTGCCATTGGCGAAACAGGACTTGATTATCATTACCCTAACTACAACAAACAGCTTCAGTACGATGTTTTCAAAGCACAAATAGAAATTGCACTTGAATACGATCTTGCTCTTATTATTCATACCCGTGATGCACAAGATGAAACATTACATATTCTTGAAGAATACAAACACCAAGGAATACGGGGCGTTATTCACTGTTTTTCTGAAGATCTGCTATTTGCTCAGCACGCACAGAAACTTGGGTTTGCAATCGGTATTGGGGGCACTATCACCTATCCAAAAAATGGAATGCTGCGTGAAGTGTGCAGAACCATGCCGCTCAGTTCTATCATCTTAGAAACTGATGCGCCGTTTTTGCCACCACAACCGTTACGTGGCACACAAAACAGTCCAACCAATATTCCTATGATTGCTCAGTATCTTGCAGATCTTAAAGAAACCTCGATCAACGATGTTGGCGTTACCACCAGTCAAACAGCGCGTACGCTTTTTACCATTGATCAGTATCATCGTTAAAAACGTTATGCGTGTTATGCGCATGCGTACTATTTGTATGTGTATTGTTGTGATGCATTGTTGATGTTGCCGTTTTTGCTATTCCTGACAGTAAGAAGCTGACTAAGGCCATGCCAATAATTGAACCTTGCAACAAGAAATAGACAATCATATCGGTAAAATACGTAAGTACTTGTGATGATGCTGCGAGCGTCATCCATGTACCACCAATAAACAAAAGATAGACCATGGCCAAGGTCGTTAAAAATTTAAACTGAGAAATGACCTGTTGGTATCGCATGGTCATATACGCTCTAAAAAGAATCATAAACATATGTAATCCAATTACACACACCACACGAGGGACTATAATAGTCATAATCAGTGACAACCAGTTATTAACAACCACTTGCAAAAACAAGAGCGAGAAAGCAATAAGTAAAAACGATACGGTTAACCACAGTGAAATTCTGTTCCATGAAACAGGAAACCCCGCATACACCCACCCCTTAAAGACATATAAACAGGCCATAATAATAATCCATGTTGTCACAACTGAACTTAACAATAACAATGTCTGACTTATCATACGTAGGCACCTTTTTAGCTAAATAACGCAACTTATACGGATCATGGCATACGGCATAAAAGTGGTTCAAGAGTTTTTATAAAGACAAACAATACAAAAAAACATAGACTATACTGATATTTTTGACTCTTTAAGGAGCTTTTATGAACGAATATATTTACGCGTTTTTAGGGTACATGACCGTTATTGCCGCACTTGGTTGGTGGTTTAGTAGCAAGTCTACTTCATCTGACGATTTTGCCCTAGGCAATAGATCACTTAATTATGTGGCGACTGCAATTGCTGCCCATTCAAGCGATATGAGCATCTGGCTTTTTATGGGTTTGCCCGCAGCCATCTTTGTCTCTGGTATGACCGCCGCTTGGATTCCACTTGGCCTAACGCTGGGTATGTATCTTTCATGGAGCTATGTTGCACAACCGCTGCGTACACAAAGTGAACACCATAAAAGCGTAACCCTTGGGTCTTTTTTTTCTGCACATTTTCAAGATAAAAGCGGGGCTATACGTGCATTAACCGGTTTACTCTCGCTTCTGTTTTTTATCTTCTACATTTCATCAGGTTTAGTTGGTATGGGTTTAATGTTTGAATCTACGTTCAAACTTAACTACCACATTGGTATGGGTATTGCTCTGTTAACAACGGTTGCCTACACCCTACTTGGTGGTTTTTTAGCGGTTGCCTGGTGCGACTTATTCCAAGGTATATTCTTAGTAGCAGCTATTGTCTTGGTACCGATTTTAGCCTGGTTTAATCTGCCAGCAAGCCATTGCTTAACCACAGCAGCACAACTTAAAAATGTATCCCTTTCTATTATGCCCACCTCGTACACCGAACTTTTGAGCGCTCTGACACTTGCAGTAGGTTGGGGACTTGGCTACTTTGGCCAACCACATATTCTCATTAACTTTATGGCAAGCGAAAAATCAGCTTCTCTTACTAAAGCAAAATGGGTCGGCATGGTTTGGCAACTCTTAACGCTTGGTGCAGCAGTTGCTGTAGGTTTAATTGGTATTATTTATTTCTTTGATTGTTCAGTTTCTCCACAACTTATTTTTATCACCATGGTGCAAGACCTCTTTAATCCTCTTGCTGCAGGCGTAGTCTTATGTGCTATTGTAGCTGCCGGTCTCACCACCATTGATACGCAAATTTTAGTGACCGCTTCTACTTTTGCAAAAGACTTGTACCAGCCCTTTATTAACCCAAAAGCAACCGAAAAAGAACTGCTTTTTGTTACTAAATTAGGTGTTGTGCTCTTACCATGTCTTTCGTTTGCCGTTGCGTTTAGCAAACATGCTTCAGTCTACGGACTGGTTGATTATGCATGGAGCGGACTTGGATCATGCTTTGGTCCAGTGGTCTTAGTGGCGCTGTATGGGACACGCAAAAAAGTCAGCACCGTTATTATTGGTATGCTAACAGCCGGATTTATTGCAGGCGTCTGGCCATTGCTCAACATCCCTGTGCAATCTATGATTCCTGCCTTTGTTACCAATCTTTTAATTTTACTGTTCTTATAAAATCTACTGGTGGGTAAACAGTTCTACCCACCTACCTCCCTCTTTAACAAGAACCAAAATACCAACCTTTGACACAGAAGTTTCCAGGTTGGTATTATTATTTCAAATAGTTAAATACAAAGGGGCTTTTAATGAAGAAACTACTACTCAGCGGAATATTCCTGCTTACTCAAATAAGTTCGCCACTCTACGGAGCAAGTCGCGCTCAACAAGAATACGCTGCACAACTAGCTGCCGCACAAGCACTCCTTGATCTTGCAGAACTTGATCTACTGATCGCAGAAGATAGAGACTTTTTTATTTCTATGATGCAAACAGAAAACGTAACCAGAGAAATAGGTACCGACAGTGCTCTTACAAGAGAAGAACGCAAAGCGCTCAGCACTATAGCCGAAGCTCTTTTAGACATGCATCAAGATAAAACTATCCAATTATCTGTAACCGATAACGACACTATCAGAACATATATTAATCCACCAAAAGCACCTTTTATTGCTGCTCCTGAAAAACCAGTCTCTGGGCAAAAAGAAGGTTCTCACGAATGGCACCTAGCAATGCTACGGCAAGAACTAAGAACCCGATTAAGCTCACTTGGTGCAGCAGCAAGAGATGCCACTATTAAGTTCTATAATGGAATAGTAAAAGAAAAAAACAAAGCGCTTAAAGTAATTGAAACAAAAATAGCTGATAGAAAAACTAAGAACAAACCTGCTCTAGAAACAGAAAAAGGTGCTATCCGTACCTTTGTAAAAGAGCTAGAAAATAAAGTAAAAGAATTAAGAACACAATCAGCACAAAAAATTACTGAACAAAGAATGCAAGAAAAAGCTGCACGTCCTATGGCTGCTGCAGCATCATTAGAGAGAAAACCAAAAGTTGATTCCATTATTAATCGTTACGCCGAATTAGAATATCAAATCAAAGCACTCCCACAAGAAGATACTTTAGAAACTCTCACAAGACGTGCTCAACTGTTTGCTGAAAAAGATGCATTAGCAGATTCTAGTCCCCAACTACAAAGACTGATATCAGAACGATATGCTACCGACATGAAAGAAGCACAATCAAGATTAGAACTATTTAAAAAGATCATAACCAATGATAACTATCAGGAAACTAGGCAAGAACTTTTAGCCTTGATTTCAAATCTGGATCCAGATTTTTTTAATTATCCAAAAGACGGAAAAAAGGAACAAATAAAGCGCATACGAGATTGTTTGATATTTAATAAAACTACTAATTCTTTTAATAAAAAAGCATCCCTAAGGGCATTACAACAACTAAACAACCTTTGTGAAGAAGCTGCCTTTCTTAAAGATGTTATCACTATGTATCTAGAAACATCTTCTGAAAGACACCCTTTATCTGGCATACAAATATCAGATTTTATTAATAGTATCGTGCAAAGATTATTTCCCGAAGAACATGTAAAAAAACTTGAAGAAACCATGCTATCTTGATATTGCCAACTAGAGAAAAAATCGAAAATGTGATTACTACACTCAAAGTATAAAAAGAGGGAATTTTAATGAAGAAACTACTACTCAGCGGAATATGCTTACTAACTCACATAAGTTCGCCACTCTACGGAGCAAGTCGCGCTCAACAAGAATATGCTGCACAACTAGCTGCAGCACAAGCAATACTTGATCTTGCAGAACTTGATCTACTGATTCAAGCAGATAGAGACTTTTTTATTTCTATGATGCAAACCGAAAACATAAATAGAGAAGAGCAAATCGCGAGTGCTTTAAATAGGGATGAACGAACAGCTCTGAGTACCATAGCTCAAGCTCTTTTAGGTATGAATACAGAAAGAACTATTCAATTATCTGTAGCCGATAACGACACTATAAGAACATATATCAACCCACCAAAAGCACCTTTCATTGCTGCTCCTGAAAAACCAATCTCTGGACCAAAAGAAGGTTCCCACGAATGGCACCTAGCAATGCTACGAGAAGAGCTAAGAACCCGATTACATTCACTTGGTGCAGCAGCAAGAGATGTAACTATTGAAGCTTATGAAAAACTTCTTAAAGAAAAAGATGCTGCACTTAAAGCAATTCAGAAAAAAATAACTATGGCTTCTTCTAAAGATAAAAAGAAAGTTGAAGCGCAAAACGCATCTGAAAAGAGTGCTCTTAACGCATTTGTACAAGAATTAAGAACTACACTCATCGACCTCAAAAATAAAGCTGGCCAAGCACTCACTCAAAACAGAATGCAAGAAAAAGCTGCACGCCCTATGGCTGCAGCACCAACATTAGAAAGAAAAGTAACAACTGATATTGATCGTTACTATGAACTAGAAGATGAAATAAACAACCTACCAAAAGAAAAATCAATAAAGAATCTCAAAAAATATGCCGCTCTTGTAACTGAAAAAGATGCCTTAGTAGCTAATAGCCCTAAACTACAACAACATGTAGCCAAAGAATCTGAAAAAGCACTTGCCAGAATACAAGAACAAATAACAAGCATAAGAGCATCTATAACACCTCAGAATGTTATACCGGTTAGAAATACCATTATGAATATGGTATATAATTTGAATCCTGATTTTTTAGATTATCCAAAAGATGACAAAAAAGAACAAATCGATGACATGTTAAATAAAATGTTAGTTGATGAAGAAACGCTCATTATTAATACAAATATATCGATTGCCAACTTAAGAAGCATGCAAAACCTTTCTCCTGAACTTGATGTTCTTCGAAATATGTTGATTGTTTTCTTAGAGACAGGTTCTGAGCAACGTCCTGTAACAGGACAAGAAATATCAGGCTTGTTTGATATGGTAAACCAAAGATTATTTCCTGAAGAACAGATTAAAGTATTTAAGGAAGTAGTACTTCAACAAAAACCTAAACAACCTCAGGTCGTTCCAAGTACACTAGAAAAATTACAAAATTCAACTACAACTATTCTTACTCTATTGACTCCGATAAATCCATCCAACTTACCACTTCAAACAAGACTCGAACTTGCAACTCAAGTGGGTAACGCTATTGAGACTTTACAACGCGAATTAGCTCGAGAAAGTGAAATTGATATTATGGCAAGCAATGCAGTTCTTGATCACATACAAAATACTCTTATAGTCTATCAAGATGATAATAACACTGTTAATGTGCCCTCAACAATTACTGCTCTTAACGGACTCAGAGCACTTACTCCTATTATGAATCTTGCGCGCGATCTGCTTATTGCACACTTGCGAATTACACTCAACCCAACTAGACCACAAATTGAAGATGCAATTACTACACTCAAAGTTCCACAAAACCGTCGCTAAAATAGCTACAACAAAAAAAGGCTGTTCAATAAAAAGAACAGCCTTTTTTTATAACTTTGTTCTCTAGACAGATCGCTTATTTAACCACGGTCCAACACAATATGGGACGCTGCACCAACGGCAAAAAAAAGCGCGCTAGAAAACAGCAGCACGCTGTACCCTGGAAACGATGCTAAGACGGCAAGCGCCACTAAAAAGGGAACGCTGGTAACAAACCACAACTTATGAAAAAGCCCACGATGGCGGGCAAGCACGGGTAATAATGCCAAAAAACTCATAATCACAAAAAGCTGCCAAATCTGTTTATAGGCAAGATAAATTAAAAACACGGTAAGCATCCGGTAAAAGATACTTTGTCCCTTGCTTTTAATATCAACATCGGGAAACAAAGAACCGAGCAAACAGATAACACCCCATTGCACTGCAACGAGCGGCGTAGCTTTAATATAATGGGTGATGGTAAAGTAAGTAATTGCGTAGGCAGCTGCACCACCTACCAGATGAACTCTATAGCCTGGCATACTCAATCTCACTTTTTTATTTTTTACAATGCATCTTGCTAACAACACCCACCTACACTGAAATAATAGCGTTTCAGGTACTATTTTATTCAGGTGTTGTTTTTTCAACTAACATAAACTGCGTACCTGGGTAATAAAACATCAAGATATCTTGATAATCCCAGCCTTCATCAACCATGGTTCGCGCTCCCCACTGACACAATCCTACATGGTGCCCATACCCGCGGCCAGTAAATGTGACGGTTGCGCCCCGCTTGCTAATAGCATAGCAATGGCTCTTAATATCTTTAAGCGCCTTGTAGAGCTGTTGAGCCGTTAAAGTAATGGTATTTTTCTTCGTTTTGAGAGCAATTTTTTTAACAAGACCAGCATCATCATGATGATCTACATGAATATCTTTTATATCGTGAATCATCGCATCATGTACTTCTTGCACGAGCTGGCGTAACTGCTCTAACGAATACGACGCAGACCATGAGTACAACTTACAAGTCTTACAATAGGTACACGCATAGTCACGCGCCAAATAGGGAGCTTTTTTAAAATCAACTAACTTTGCACTTTTTGCAGGAATAATACCGCCGCAACAACAATCAAACATCGCTAAGATTGGCTTACCGTTATACCCAAGAAATACTCGTTCTGTTTCTTTAACTGCTTGGCGAATCACTGGGCAACCATGCGAGCCTGTGTACGTTTGATGATGATTAGTATTACGGATATGGTATGCAAGCTTTTTTTCGCGCGCAGTCAGTAATTGATACAACACATAACTACGGCTTGCAATGGCAAGTACCTTTTGTACCTCCAACGGCCAGCCAGGCCAACTTTCCGTTTTTAACACAGAAAATACGTATTCTTCTAAACCAACCACACTCATCAACAGCCAACTATTCTGACTACGCACTAACAGCAAACGACCATCATACGGTTGACCATTAACAGCACATGCTTGCTTACCTAAGGGTTCAATCCACAACTGTGTGCGTTCAAAAAGACAGCTATTAATATGAATATTATTTTTATTAACTGATATATCAAATTCAAAAAAAGTGGCTTTAAGAGGAATCTCTTTTTTGGTCACGCCATCACGCACTACCATACCTTCAGGATTACTGATCACCCATGTTTGACATGTTGTTTCTTCTAGAAGAACACGCACAAAAACCGCATCTAACGATGACGTACCAAGTAAAAAAAGTAAGCCTATGTTATATAAAAATTTCATGGGTACGGAGTACATCAAGTATAGTTAAGGGAAGAGATATTTTTTTATCAACACCAAGATTAGCAAGACGATCTGCTTCTTGGTTATATTCACGCAAAACATGAGCGCATGTATAAGAAACTGATTCAAGACAAAGATTCGCAAGATCATACAACTGTCTTAGCTCATGCTTTTTAACGCGATACTCTTTGTTCATCTGTTTAATAAGCAACTCAGAATCGGAGATAATCTGCACGGTATCTTCTGGCTTTAATTCTTTTTTTAAAAGCAATAAACCAATAACAAGCGCCAAATACTCAGCTTCGTTATTCGTTTTAGTTCCAAGATAAAATCCTTTTTGCGCAAAGACCTGTTCATCTTTTTTAATAAAGATGCCAGCACCTGCAGGACCCGGGTTACCACGAGAAGCACCGTCAACTGAAATTCTCCAGAGTACGCCCTGTTCTAATTTTTGCTCTGGCACAAAGATATCTTTGATACATTCAAAGATAGAACGTTGCTTATGCGGCACGTTCATCCTCCTGCATGCTGTGAGTATACAAGAGCCTAAAACAGCTTGGGCATGGTAGTAACTTTTTACGTTCAACTACCAACACTAAATCTTGTTGTCCTAACGGAGAAAAACATGCAGAGCACGATCCATTAGGATCCAATACTACAACCGGATTTGAAACTGAATGCTTCATACGCTCATAGAGTGACAACCATTCTTGAGGCACGTTATCAATACGAGCAAGACGTTGTTCTTCGTGATGTTTAATCTGCTCTTCAGTTTTTGTAATCTGTTCTTCTAACGCTACTTCTTGTGCGTCTAAGGCAGCTAATGCTTCTTGTTGTTGTGCTTTAACTGCATCAGCTTTTTTTTGGATCGTTTCTAAAACGTTCCACGCATCCACTAACGATTGTTCAAGATTGTACTGTTGTTCTTTGTAATGATCAGCTTCTTTTTTAAGAGACTGGAATTCTTTGTTATTGGTGATGCCATGGAAACGTTCACGAATGGCTTTTTCTTGATCGGCATAACCGCGCATATCAAGTTCCAACTGATCCACCTGCTTTTTAGCAGCATGTGCCTGTTGTGCAACCGCTTCGTGTTCGTCTAAAAGGTCATTTTTTGTATCATAAAGATCGGCAAGTTCTTCTGCCGCGCGTCGTCGTTCTTGAAATAACGTGATGAGTTCTTGGTCAAACGAGACCAAATCGATGAACTGTTTGAATGGATTATGTTCCATGTACTACCCTTTCTTGCGTTTAGTGCTTTATGTGGTGGGCCCACCAGGGCTTGAACCTGGGACCTCTCGGTTATGAGCCGATTGCTCTGACCAGCTGAGCTATGGGCCCTCTCTATAAACGCATCAGAGACAGGGTCTAAGATTAAAGCTTTTTTCCAGTATTGCAAGATCTCAAGCGCCTGCGTGCAGCAAGAAATCTCTAATACGGCAACTGTAGCCCCATTCGTTATCGTACCAGCCAAAAACCTTAATAAAATCACCATGTGCCGATGTTAATGCAGTATCAATAACAACCGAATGGCTATCCCCATTAAAATCACTTGATACCAGAGGAAGATCAGTCAAACTTATAATACCTTTCATACTGTTTGCCATGGCTTTTTTTACCACTGTATGGAACTGGTCAACGGTGATAGGCGCCTTAGTTATACACCCAAGATCGATTAACGATACTTTTGCCACAGGCACACGTAACGAACAGCCCATCAGTTTGCCGCTCAACTGTGGTAATACTTTTTCAACCACGTCCATAGCGCCCGTTGTCGTAGGTACAATATTAAGAGCTGCCGCACGAGATCTGCGCATATCGCCACGATCAACATCCAACAAAGCCTGATTATTAGTGTACGAATGCACGGTGGTCAAAGCTGCCTGGTGTATACCCACTGCCTGATCAATCAACGCCAAAACCGGCGTCACCGCATTAGTAGTACAACTACCAAGCGATACAATCTTACCCTTTTTTGCACTGTACGAAGCCTGGTTAACACCCATGATAATAATCTGATCAGCATCAGGAGATGGCGCTGTAATAATCACGCCACCCGCACCAGCAGCAATATGCTTTTGCGCGTCAGCTTTTTTAGTAAATTTTCCAGACGCATCTATAACCCAATCGATACCTTTCCACGCCACGTTGCTGATATCAGTTTCTGCGTATAACTCTACTGCAACGCCATTAATAAGCAGTGTGTGAGCATTTTTCAACTCTACATGGTGATTGTGGTACGTGCCCAAAATCGTGTCGTACATAATGCTATACGGAACATTTTCTTTTTTATCAGGACCAATATTAATAGCAACCAGTCTAATTTTTTTCTGAACTTCCGATTCTAGTAAAATACGAAGAATATTTTTACCAATTCTACCAAGCCCATTAAGAGCAACTCTTATCATACTCGTTCCTTTTTATTACTTCTTTTTTTTATCCCAACTACGCACTAAAGCAAGAAGTGTCTCTTCTTGTTCAGGGGTGACGGCAGGTAGTTCTAAGATAACTCCTGCATGTTGCAACTTTGAATGATTCATAAACCGCTGCAACCCTTCAATACCTATCTTACCTTCACCAGGAATCATATGCTTATCGATCTTAGATCCGCACGCATCATGAATATCATTAAGATGCAGCAACGTCACACGCTGGCACCCGATAGTGTCATCAATCACCTGCACAAAACGATCTAAGCCTTCTGGTGTACCAACATCATAGCCATACGAATAAGCATGCGCACTATCAATACAGAATTCTATTTTTTCAGGGTGATCAAGCAACACTAGTAACGCTTTAAAATCTTGTAAATCACCACCGATGGACATGCTACCATGCGCCGTATTTTCTAACATGATGGTCACGGGATTTTCTTTTTCCATAGCTCTATTAAGACAGCGCGCTAAAAGCTCTATGCCTTCTTCGCGCGTTTGGCATGATTTTGCTGAACCGGGGTGAATAATCATATGCGTAAAGCCAAGTGTTTGTGCAAGGGCCAACTCGCGTTTAAACACACGCCAGCCATTGTGTCGCTTACCTGCTAAGTTGATCCAATAAGAACCGTGTAAATAAACGTTGGTAAAATTTTTTTTAATAAGAGCAACCGATTCTTCCAACTCTCCTGGAGCAAACGATACATAGGACGTGTCAGCCTGATGCACAAAGAAGCATTGCACTATGGAACTTTTTAATGCTTTTGCTCGTTCAAGCAGTGCAGGAAGCGTAGTAGTTAATCGTAAATGGAGTCCTATAGAGCGTTTTTTTACCATGTAATCTGCTGTTCTAAAAATTCTTTTGAAAAATACGGTTCTAATGATGTTACAAATTCCTGTTTTATCAACTCAAGGTCTTGCACGCTAGAAGCTTCAAAACGTAAGCAGATAACTGGTTGCGTATTTGATGCTCGCACGATACCCCAACCATACTCACGATCGATCCGCACGCCGTCTATAGTAGTTAATCGAACACCCATGCGATCCGCAAAGAAGTTCGTAACGCCTGTAATAACCAAAGGTGCTTTATCAAGGGGGCAACTGATGCGCAGTTCGGGTGAGTTTTGTTTCTCAGGAAAGACTGATAGTAGCACAGCTAACAATTTTTGCGACGTTTCTGTGCGCTCAATAAGTCTTAAGGCAGCATAGATACCGTCATCAAAACCAAAATATCTATCATGGAAAAAGAAGTGGCAACTGAGTTCACCTGCAACAAGCGCCGCATGCTGTTCCATTGCTTCTTTAATAAACGTACGCCCTGCTGGACAATGGTATAACGAACCACCCCACGCTTGTACAAGTTCAGTTAAACCATTCGAACATTTTATTTCTGCTACTAGTGCTGCTTTTGGATGTGTTTCAAAAATTGGTTCTGCCATCACCGCTAACAGCTGGTCACCCGGTACTAACGATCCATTTGCACGTACCACACCCATACGATCACCATCCCCATCAAAGCCCATGCCATACTCAACATCATGTTGCTCAAGATACTGTGCCAACTCCTGCATATTCTCATGCACGGTAGGATCCGCTTCGTGTGTTCTTAAGGCAACATTTGGAACACCCGACAACACGACCGCATTATCCCAGCCCATCGCTTTACACAAATCAGGTACAACTGCTGCTGTTGCACCATTACCACAATCAAAAATAAACTTTTTCTTACTACCAGCAAGCGGCGCAAATAACGTCTTAAGATAAGCAATATATTCAGGCACCAGCGCATAACTACGCACAACACCAATATGCGTACTCGTGACAGATTTTTTTTCTAGAAAATACTGTTTTAAACGTTGTAAATCATCCCCACAAATAGCTTTTTTATGTAAGCATATTTTTAGACCGTTATATTCTGCAGGGTTATGAGAAGCAGTAATCATAATTGCCGCTTGTATGGGCAACCAATATTCTGAAAAGTAAGACACGGGCGTTGGCACTAATCCAATATCAATAACAGAGATCCCTGCTGCTACTAGCTCTTGTATCAGCAATCTTTTTATTACGGGCGAATGATCACGCTCGTCCATAGCTATAGATACCGTTTTCACGTGCGTACCATGGGCATCAAAGTAATAAGCAAGTGCGCGCGCAAATAGTGGAACGTCAATAAGACTAAAATCTTTCCCTACAATACCCCTAATATCGTACTTACGAAAAATATGATCTTGCATGATTTCTCCGCTATAGTATGTACAGCATTACTAAAAAAATGAGGCACTTCTATGATTCCTGTCTCCATAACATTGCAAAATTTTTTAAGCTATGGATCGCAACCACACACGGTGGAGTTTGGACCGTATAGGCTGATTTGTCTATCAGGAAAAAACGGTCATGGTAAATCGGCACTGCTCGATGCGCTTACCTGGGCGCTCTGGGGACAAGCACGCAAAACAACAGGCACTGCAAAGCCTGACGAAGGTTTACTGCGTCTTGGCCAAACGGATATGGCCGTCTCATTAGACTTTATTTTTAATAATCAACACTATCGTGTGCGTCGTCTTTTTTCTACTAAATATGGCAAACCATCTACCCATGTAGATTTTGGTACCTATAACCCTAAAGACGATTTTTTTTCTCCTCTAACAGAAAAGACCATTAAAAAAACGCAGGATCTTATCGAGCAAGTGCTTGGGTTAGATTACGAAGGATTTATCAATTCTTCTTTTTTGCGACAAGGCCAAGCGAACGAATTTTCTAAAAAGTCCCCTAAAGATCGCAAAGATATTATTGCCACTATTTTAGGTCTTGGCCATTACGAAAAAGCACGCAAACTTGCCGCTGACAAAGCAAAAGAAGCAAGTCAGTCGGCACTCCAACTACAAAAAATTATTGAACATCTTGAACAATCATGCCAGTTACTCCCGTTATGCCACACAAAAATGCAAGCAACTACTCAAGAGCTTGCGACACTGCAACAACAAGAGCAAACGCTTAACCAAGAACTGCTCGCAGCAAAAAACAACTATCAGCAAACTACACTCCAGGTAGAAGAAGCCAAACGCTTACACAGCCAGCACACAACAGTCACAGCACAATTCCAACAAAAAAAACTACTTTTTGATGCTACGGTACAACAATGGAAACAGCGCCACAGCAAACTCTTACAAGTAAAAAACCCACTTGATCTAGCAGCACAACAAGAAAAATTAGAACAACAACAACAAGAGCTGCTTGAACAAAAACAGCACCTGTTAACACTCAAAGAACTGATCTTTGCTAAAAAAACAGAATACCAAACAATACTCGCCCACCTTGATCAGCAGCATCTTGCAACTATGCGCGAACAAAACAACGTGGTAGAAAAAGCAAAGCAAGAGCAACTCTTAGTCACACACAACATGCAACTACTTATCAGCACACAAAAAACCCAAGCAGGAAGCTACGCGCAACTAGAAAGCAACATAGAAGAACTAAAAAAACAGGCAAACCCCGAGCTACTGATTAACGACACAACTACGCTTGTTAAGACCTATGAACGGGCAAAAGAATTTTATCAAAAGTGGCTTGAACAAGGTAAATGGGTAGCACAAGAACTACAAGAACTAGAAAAGAAACAGACCCTCTCGCACGATCCTGCTAACCCTAGCTGCCCGCTTTGTGAACAGAATTTATCACAAGCACGTAAACGTTTTTTACACAATAAATTTGCCGATCAAGAACGCTTTCTACAAAAGCGATTACAACGTTTACGTACGCTTTTATTAGATCTTAAAAAACAACTAGAACAACTACATGCTGCCGTTACCGTTGCAACCACGCTTGATACCCTTCTGATGCAACAAACCGCATTAGCCCAAGAACAAGCAAAAACACAAGTGCTGATACAAGAGCTGGAAGCTACCTTACAACACCACACCACACAAGTTTGCCAGCAAGAAACAATCAGTAAAAACTTAGAGCTTGCCTATACGCATACCAAACAAGAACATGTAACACTGCAACAGTGCATGACCGCTATCGCACGCCTAGAGCAAGAAACAGCCACGTATACAGGGCTAGAAACTGCGTATACTGACTGTGTTAAAGCACTCACGCTTATTAAAGAACAACGTGTATTGTGCACACAGTTTCAAGAGCAAAAACAGGAACTACACGACCAACTAACAACAATCCATCAACAAGCAGATCAACTACGCACACTAATGTGCAGTATTAAAGAGCTAGAAAAAGCGCTTGTTCCGTTAGCTGACAGCCAGCAACGGGTTACTGCTAACCTAGCAACACTGACCAATATTACCCAGCAATTAGAACAGATCACAACTCAAAAAGAGCTATTATTCCAAGAAAAAGGCGGTCTAGAAAAACAGCTTGTTACGCTCCAAGAGCAAGAAAAATTGAAGCAAGAGCATGTGCTGCAAAAAAATACCTACGAGCATGACGCTCAGCAATACACCACCATTGCCCAGGCATTTGGTAAGGACGGTATTCAAGCATTACTCATCGAGGATGCATTGCCAGAAATTGAGCAAGAAGCGAACGATCTTCTATCTCGGTTAACTGATAACCAGGCACATATCTTTATAGAATCGCTACGAGACTTAAAACGGGGCGGAGTTAAAGAAACCATGGATATCAACATATCAGATACCAGTGGTATTAGACCGTATGAGATGTTTTCTGGAGGCGAAGCGTTCCGTATAGACTTTTCGTTACGGATTGCCATATCAAAATTACTGGCCCGCCGTGCCGGCACATCACTCCAAACAC
>CAZSHB010000004.1:53706-85808 GCA_964606885.1 uncultured Pseudomonadota bacterium
CATTATATAAAGTGCAAGAAGACTTAGAGAAAATAATCATCGTCTCCCACCTGAACTCGATGAAGGAACAATTCCCAGTCCAGTTCCAAGTAGAAAAAACCCCGCACGGATCCCAGATAAAGATCCTCGAGCAGGGCTAAAAAAAGAGGGAGCCGCGAACGACCCCCTCAATTTAAATCGAGTTAATAATCAAGAGTTAATTACTGACAGATTGCAAAAACAACGTCGCGAGCTTCTTTGCTAAAATGAGCAAAGTTAGCAGCGTTTACGTGTTTGAAAAAGTCTGCATTAAAAGCAACAGGATATTCTGTAACATACTTTCTCAATGCAGCAACTTCAGCATCCAATGCAGTAACAACTGGAGCAGCTTGACGACGAGTTACAGCAACTTGACGAACTTCTTCTTGACGTTGAAGTTCAGCAGCAATAGCAGCATCGTTAGCAACTTGTTGAGCCTTAGTTTCAGCAGCAAGTCTTTCAGCTTCTTCTACTTGTTTTGCATAAGCTTGTTCAGCAGCTGCTTTATCAGCAGCAGACTCACCAAACAAATTCATTGGATTCCAACGTGAAGGCTTAACTTCAGTTTTAGGAGCAGCAACTTGTTCAGCAGCTGTTGTATTCGTAGTAGACTTACCGAATAAAGGTGCACCCAAACGAAGACTTGCTAATTTATCGTTATACTTGTAAGTAACTGCAGCAGTAATAGCAAGACCAGCAACACCAAGACCAATAGAAGTCTTTGGGTTTGCTTTAACTGTATCAACAAGAGCTGTTCCAAAAGTAGTAACACCATCTTGAGCAACAGTTAAACCGTTAGTTAAACCGTTAGTAGCCCATTGTCTCCAACCAATTGCTTGAGAAGCAGCAGCCATTTGATCTTCTAAAAGAGCATCCGCTGTAGCTTGAGCAACATGATCAACTGCAGTAGTAGCAGCTTGATTCATAGACATACCACCTAGCTTAAAAAGACCCTTTACAGGACTAGCTTGAGCAGCAAAACTTAACAAAAGACCGATAGATAATAATTTCTTTTTCATAATAAAACCTCCGTTATGAAAAACTTCATATAGTCGTACACGCTGCCACCATGGCAACATGCTTATAAACCATTCTATAGCATTGATCAGAGGGGTCAAACGCCCCCCCAAGGGGCTACTTTTTAAGCTTAAATAAAAAACTACTGAGCTTAAAAAATCTTCAAAAAGAGGCTTTTTTAGAAAATAAAAGTAATATAAACTGAAATTATTTTAAAAATAAGCTCAAAAAAAGAGTGCCCGTTTTAAGAGCACTCTTAATTAATTTTTACGCTTTATGGAGCTTAAATGAGCTTATTTATACCCATTCAAGACGCGCTACAGACGCTGTATCGCTCATACGCTTGCCCATAGAAATAACTCGAGTATAGCCGCCGTTACGGGTAGCATACTTAGGACCTATTTCTTTAAGAAGCTTTAAAATCGCTTCTTCTTTATAAGGCAACAATGATCTAATACGACGCTGGGTGTTAAAATCGGTACCTTGGCGAGCTGCCGTTACCACTTTTTCAGCAAAACGTTGCACACCCTTTGCTTGAGTTTTCGTGGTTGTAAGGTGACCGTACATAATCAAATGGATAGTTTGGTTACGCAAAAGAGCACGGCGATGTGGTTCTTTAAGATTAAGCTTGAGCTTACCTGATTGATGTAACATATATTCTATACCTCGTGTTTATATCTTTATTTAATCGTGAACAGCTAGGCCATTCTCTTTCATGATAGCCTTTAATTCATCTTCCGTAATATTCATGCCAAAGCCAAGACCAAACGCTTTCATGCTGTCTTTAACTTCGTTAAGAGACTTACGACCAAAATTCTTAATCTTTAAACCTTCTTCTTCAGAAAGATTCACTAAATCAAGAACGCGCTTAATGTTTGCATTCATCAAACAATTATGCGCACGGACAGAAAGCTCAAGCTCATCAATAGGCTTTAACAGCAAATCGATAGGAATATTTTTATACATCAAATGAGTTACTGGCTCTGGTTGACGTACCACTTCTTCTTGAACCGGACGAGAAATTTCGTTAAACGGAATCTCTGCACTAATCAAGAAATGTTCTAACTGACTACGCATCACAGAAACAGCATAATGAACCATTTCAAGTGGATTTGAAGAACCGTTGGTGTGAATATTAAGAATAAGACGGTCATAATCAATTGCTTGACCAACACGTGTCTTTTCAACATCAAACGTTACTTTAGTCAACGGAGAGAACATCGCATCAAGATAGATACGATTATCATCTTGTAGAGTTTTACCTTCTGGCCATTGAGCTTGACGGTAACCACGACCTGATTCAACAAAGAACTCTATGTCGAGTGAGCCTTCAGGAGCAATATGAGCAATAATATGGTCGCCATTAACTACTTCAAGATTGCTGTCAGTTACCAAAGCAGAAGCACGAACTGGACCTTCTTGATTAACAGAAAGTTTCATCTTGCCCGGCTTACCATCTTTGCTTTTAACCACTATTTGCTTGATGTTAAGACACAATTGCATTGCATCTTCTACAACACCCGGCACTACTGCAAATTCATTATTAACCGAATTAATGATGATAGAAGTAATAGCAGAACCTTCAATACCACCTAATAATACACGACGGAGCGCGTTACCAAAAGTGATACCAAATCCCGGCTCTAAAGGCTGAGCAACTAACTCGCCATGCTTTTCTGTTAATGTCTTTTTATTCCACTCTAAACGAGGAATAATAAGCGCTTGATATTCTTTATTCATAGTTTTCCCCCAATGCACACTTGATTCATCTTTTATCTACCGTTATTTAGAATACAACTCAACAATCAAATGCTCTTCAACTGGAGCTTGAATGTCTACACGAGCAGGCATACGAAGCACTTGCCCTTGACGATCATTCTTATTAAGCTCAAGCCATTCAGGAACTTTGATACCAATGTTCAAGCGTTTATCAATAACTTGTTCTAAGAACTTTTCTTTACCAGCAACATTTGCCACCAATGCAATCACATCACCAGGCTTAACCAAGAATGACGGTGAGTACACATGACGTCCATTAACCAACACATGGCCATGAACGATCACTTGACGAGCTTGACGACGAGTAACTGCCATTTTAAGGCGGTACAACACGTTATCAATACGACGTTCAAGCAATGACAACAGGTTTTCACCCGGTGCGCCTACCATACGAACAGCTTCAGTAAAAAAACGACGGAATTGCTTTTCGCGCATACCGTAGATTTCTTTTACTTTTTGCTTTTCGAGCAATTGTTTACCATATTCAGAAAGCTTCTTTGAAGAACGATTAGCTGCACGCTCTTCAACCTTAGTCAGCTTTATATCTTTTTCTTTAGTCTTACTAGCACCATGCGGGCTATTTTTAAGATTTTTCTTATTCATGCGATCCTAATTTCTAAATTCTCGTATTAAACTCTACGTTTTTTTGGTGGACGACAACCATTATGAGGAAGAGGCGTTACGTCTCTCAACATAGTGACTGCAAGGCCAGCAGATTGGAAAGCGCGGACAATAGAGTCTCTACCTGATCCCGGACCTTGTAAGTTTACTTCAATACTTCTTACGCCCAACGGAGCCATTTCACGAGCTAAAGTCATGCCTATTTGCGTTGCAGCAAAAGGAGTTCCTTTACGCGCACCCTTAAAGCCCAACTTACCTGAACTGCAACGTAACAAAACGTCACCTTCCGGAGTTGTAACCGATACAAGCGTATTATTAAACGTTGATTTTACATGAGCTACAGCAGCTTCAACGCGCGTTTTCTTCTGTTTTTTTGACTTAGGAGTATATGTCATAGTCTAAAACCCCACCTTATTTCTTAGTAACTTTACGTTTGAGTGCAATCGTGCTTCCAGCTTTTCTTGGGCCTTTACGTGTGCGTGCATTTGTCTTGGTGCGTTGGCCTCTTACTGGCAATCCACGCTTATGACGCAGACCACGATATGACCCGATTTCTTGCAAGCGTCGGATATCAAGCATGATATCTTTACGCAAATCACCTTCTGTTTTATAAGAAGTTGAAATTTCTTTTTGAATTGCAGCAACCTGCTCATCACTAAGCTCTTTAACGCGCGTATCCAAATTAATACTTAACTTAGACAATATGTTCTGAGATGTTTTAAGGCCAATGCCATAAACATACGTCAATCCATATTCAATACGCTTATTGTAAGGTAATGTTACACCTTCTATACGTGCCATAAATACTCCCAATTATCCTTGTCGTTGTTTGTGACGAGGATTTTTCTTGCATATAACTCTTAACACGCGACCACGCTTAACCACATGACAGTCCATACAAATCTTTTTTACCGATGTTTTCACTTTCATACGTGCAACTTTCTTTTTGCTAGTTTAGCTCTTGTATCGCAATACTATTCTTCCACGAGACAAATCATACGGCGACAACTCCAACGCCACACGATCGCCCGGTAAAATCCTGATATAATTCATACGCATTTTACCGGACACATGCCCTAACACCACATGCCCACCCTCTAATTCTACTCGAAACATCGCATTAGGCAACGTTTCTTGAACGATACCGTCAACGCGAATTACGTCTTCTTTTTGTTTTTTTTCCATATGTCTTCTACCTGCCATCACTTTTAAGGTAAACGCGTTACCACTTTTGGACCATTTTCAGTAATTAGTACCGTATCTTCAACATGCGCCGCCAAGCTTTTATCCTTGGTCAACACTGTCCACCCGTCTTGCGCCACATACACCTCGTAATCACCTTCAGTGATCATAGGTTCTATAGCAAGAGCCATTCCTACTCTTAAAACCGGTCCCTGTCCTGCTCGTCCATAGTTTAAAAGCTCCGGTTCTTCATGAAGCTTTTTACCAATGCCATGCCCAGCAAAATCACGCACTACCCCAAATCCATGTTTTTCAACTTCTTGTTGAATGGAAGAGGAAATATCACCCAAACGATTTCCAGAACAAGCTTTCGCTATCCCTTTATCAAGAGCGCTTTGCGCAACCTCAACAAGGCGATGGGCAGATTCAGGTACGATCCCTACAAAAACAGTCCGTGCCATATCCGCACAATACCCGTTCCATGAAGCGCAAATATCAATTTTTACTACATCGCCATTTTTTAAAATTTTCTTTGCTGACGGAATTCCATGCACAACTTCAGCATTCACTGAAATACACGATGCATGACGATAAGTCCCATAACCTATAGTACTTGAGCGAAGACCTTTTTGCACAAGCGTCTTAGTAATTACAGCATCAATATCTAATGTTGAAACACCCGGCTGTACCTGCTGTAAAGTAATCTGCATCGTTTCTGCAAGAAGTTTTCCTGCCATTTCCATTTTAGCAAAGGCAGCTTTATTTTTTATAGGAATCATAATGATCCATACTCTTGCTTAAGTTGATTAAAAAGCTGAGCTGTCGGTACTTGCGCATTAACTTCTTCAACTCTAAAACCTTCTTTTTTGCAGACTGTTTTTAGTTCACCTGCATGTCTATGATAAATCTGAAGTCTATTTTTAATGGTTTCAGGATTATCATCAACACGCTGTATTAACGCTGATCCACATACATCACATACACCATCAACCATAGGTTTAAGACGAGCATCTCTGCTTGAATAAACTCGTTGACAGCTTTTATTGCTGCATATAAGACGCGATGACAATCGTTGTACAATTTCTTGATCCGGTACTTTAAGTTCAATAATACTTATTGCTAAGTGCGGAAAACGAAATCTTACTATTTCAAAAAACTTCTCTGCTTGCACAACAGTTCTTGGAAAACCATCAAAAATAATAGTTTTACCGCCCGCTTGTTGTTCTTCAAGCCATTCAATAACCATATCAATAATCACATCATCTGAAACAAGAGTACCTAATTTCATAGCAGAATCTATCTGCTTACCAATTGCGGTACCTTCAGCAAGATGCTTTCTGCAAAGGTCGCCTGTAGACAACTGTACCCAAGACAGATTGTCTACACACATACGAGAAAGCGAACCTTTTCCCGAGCCAGGAGCCCCTAAAAATACTATCAACTGTCGACCCTCTGTACTCAACGTGCCCCTCTTGCCTTTAATCTGCCGGAACTTAAAAAGCCTTCGTAGTTGTGTTCAACCAAATACGATTCGATTTGAGCAGAAGTATCCAAGCCCACACCAACTACAATTAATAATGCTGTACCACCCAAATAAAATGGCATCGTAACAAACGCACCTAATATGTTTGGCAATGAAGCTAAAACACCCAAGTAGACAGCGCCTACAAGACCCAAACGAGTTAATATATGATCAAAAAATTCAGCTGTTTTGCGACCAGGTCTAACCCCAGGAACAAAGCCGCCACTTTTTTTAATTTGGTCTGCTAAATCTGAAGGATTAAATGCCATAGCTGTATAAAAGAAGTAAAAGAACACGATCAAAATAAATTGTAATACGTTGTAGATAAGCCCTGTATACACAAGTTTATCTGACAACATAGCAAAAAATTTCGCCTTCTTTGCAAGCATACCAATAAGACCTATAGGTACGTTAAGAATAGTACTTGCAAAAATCACTGGCATGACGCTTGCATTATTAATCTTAAACGGAATATATGAACTTTGTCCGCCATATACTCTGTTACCCACAACACGACGCGCATACTGTACCGGTATTTTACGATCACCTCTTTCTAAGAAAACAATACAGCATGTTATTGCTATAAAGAACGCCCAAATAAGAAACGCAATAATAATATCTAGAGTACCTGTTTGCACTGCATGCATTGTGCGTAGTACATAGTCAGGAAAACGTCCAACAATACCCGCAAAGATGATCATGGAACTTCCGTTACCGATACCAAACAATGATATCTGCTCACCTAGCCACATGACCACCATGCAACCTACAGAAAGCGATAAAATGAATATCAGTCGAAACATCCAACCCGGATCAATCACAAGCCCGTACGACTCAAGACCGGCTGCGTACAGCGAACTGTACATAACGCTTAAACCAAGAGCGACATAACGGGTATATTGATTAATCACCCTTCTGCCATATTCACCCTCTTTTAAAAGACGTTCAAATTCAGGCAATGTAAAGCCCAAAATTTGCATCATAATAGAAGCAGTAATATACGGCATAATCCCTAATGCAAACAACGTACACTGAGCAAGACTACCACCTGAGAAAATATCTAAGTATGATAATACGCCGCTCAATTTACTCGCCTGCTGCATGAAATCATGCAAACGATTAATATCAACGCCAATAACAGGAATATAAGTACCTAAGCGATAGACTATTAAAACACCTAACGTGAATAATATCTTTTTTGAAAGCTCAGGAACGCGAAAAATGTTACGAAAGTTTCGAAAAATTATCACTTTTACGCCTTTTTACAAAGTATGCGCCTCACCACCACACGCAGCAATTAGTTCAATTGCTTTCGCGCTATACGCATCAACAGTAATATGAAGTTTTTTTGACAAAGAACCATTAGCAAGCACTTTAACGAGTGAACCTTTTTTAGCTATACCCTTATGTGCCAATACTGCTTTGGTTATCTGATCACCTTCATTGAAAAATTCTTGTAATTGATCAAGAGTCACTAAAGTAAAGTCTATTTTAAAGCGCTTATTGTTAAAACCACGCTTTGGCAAACGACGATGCAATGGCATTTGTCCGCCTTCAAAAGAAGCTTTTACTTTTTTTGCTCCGCCTGAACGAGCTTTTTGACCCTTGTGGCCCTTACCAGATGTACCACCGCGGCTACCGCCACGACCAATACGTTTTCTTTTTTTGGTAAGACCAACTCGCGTATTAAGCATTTCCATTATGACTACCTTTCATGACTTGCTCAGGAGTTTTTCCACGCATACGAGCAACTTGTTGCAAAGAACGAAGTTGAGCTAGAGCGTTAAAAGCCGCTTTCACAACGTTCGTACGATTTCCAGAGCCCATAGACTTAGATAAAACATCTTTAATGCCTGCTGCTTCCATAACAGAACGAACAGCACCACCAGCAATAACACCGGTACCTTTAGATGCAGATCTCATAAATACTTTGCTTGAACCATGCTTACCTAACACATCGTAGGCAATCGTAGCACCGCGCAAAGGAATTTCTATAAGTTTTTTACGTGCTCTATTAGTAGCTTTTGCAATTGCTGAAGCTACTTCTCGGCTTTTGCCTGAAGCAAGACCGATACGACCATTTTGATCACCTGAAACCACTAATGCTGAAAACGAGAATCGCTTTCCGCCTTTAGTTACTTTTGTTACACGACGTACGCAGATAACTTGATCAACCATATTTGATTGTTCTTTACCACCGTGCGTAGCGTCTTCTTTTTTTCTATGTTCAGTCATTATCATTCCTTAAGCTTAAATCTGAAGCCCGGCTTCACGAGCACCTTCAGCCAAAGCACGTACACGTCCATGATAAAGGAATCTACCTCTATCAAAACATGCCTTTGTAATACCTTGTTCGATAATTCTTTTTGCAAGTTCTTTACCTACTGCATGAGCTTTTTCTTTTTTTGTACCAGTCAATTGCTTAAGCTCTAGTGTAGAACAACTTGCCAACGTTTTTTGCTGTACGTCATCAATCAATTGAGCATACATGTGATCTGCACTTCTAAAAATAGAAATACGTGGTAACACTGAATCTCTTTTGATACGACTACGTACATGTAAAGCACGTCTTACTTTACTTTTTGAAATTTTACTTTGTAATGACATAGTTTTAAATCCTCTTATGTACCGTTATTAAGACCCGGCCTTAGTTTTACCTGCTTTGCGAATAACAACATCAGTATCAACTTTTACACCGGTACCTTTGTAAGGTTCCACAGGTCTAAGAAGTCTAAACTGCCCACATACTTGACCCAAAAGTTCTTTATCAGATGACTTAAGAGTTATATTTTGACCAGTCTTATCAACTTCAATAGCAACTCCTTGAGGCAGCTCAAAATTAATTTTGTGGCTGTATCCCAAAGAAAATTCTACCATGTTGCCTTTTGGTATGGCTTTAAAACCAAGACCAATAATTTGCACTTGACGCTCAAATGGTTTTTGTGAACCACTAATTCTTGAAGCCAAAAGCGCTCTGTGTAATCCCCAAATACATTTCGTCTTACGAGTCATGTCAGGTGATTTAACAAATAATTTTTCTTCTTTAAATTCAACTGTTAAAGGTGCAGGAACGGTATAGACACCGGTAAGAAACTTACCAGAAAAATGTACGTCATGGCCTTTAACTTCGACTTTAACACCCGCGCAGTTGATAGGCATTCTTCCAATTTTTGACATAGATGTACCCTTACCAAACTTTGCAGATAACTTCGCCGCCTAAGCGTGAAGTTGATTCTTTTGCTTGTTTATCCGTCATCAAACCTTTGCTTGTTGAAAGAATAGAAAGACCAAGGCCACCAATGACCGGCTTAATATTTTTCACTTTAGCATAGACGCGACGGCTTGGTTTACTAATACGAGTAATTTCATGAATAACAGATTCGCCATCAACATACTTCAACACAACTTTTAATGTCTTGAATGCATCTTGATTATCAATTACTTGCACATCTTTAATAAAGCCTTCTTGCTTTAACAAAAGAGCTATCTGTTCATTCATGTTTGAATGAGAAACTTCAACAAATGGTTTTGATGCCATAAGAGCGTTTCTGATTCTAGTTAGGAAATTTCCTATTGAGTCAATAGACATAGTATACCTCTACCTTACCAGCTCGTTTTCTTTACACCCGGAAGAAGACCATCAAGGGCCAACTTTCTAAGCATAATACGAGAAATCTTAAACATTCTAAAATAGCCGCGTGCTCTACCAGTCAATGCACAACGATTACGCACACGAACAGCACTAGAATTACGAGGTAAAGCTGCAAGCTCTGCCTGTGCTTCTAAACGCTCTTGCAAAGAACGTGAAACATCTTTCACGACATCTTTAAGCGCTGCTCTTTGACTAGCATAACGCTGCACAAGAACTTTTCTTTTTTCGTTTTTAACGATCATAGACTTTTTTGCCATGTGCTACCTATTTCTTATCTTGAGTTCTAAAAGGCATATTAAAGCTTTTCAACAATGCGTATGCATCTGCATCATTCTTTGCTGTTGTACAAATGGTGATATTAAGACCATGTACTTTTTCACTTGCAGTCATTGTTGCTTCTGGAAAGATAGACCATTCTTTGATACCGAGGTTGTAATTACCACGTCTATCTAATTTTGGACTTACCCCTCTAAAATCACGAACGTTTGGTAGCGCAATATTAATTAAACGATCCAAAAATTCGTACATTCTGTCACGACGTAAAGTCACTGCAACGCCAAGTTGCATGCCTTCACGAATTTTAAAACCAGCAATTGATTTTTTTGCTTTAGTAATAACAGGATTTTGACCTGCAAGCTGACGGATAACTTTAGTAACGTGTTGAAGAGCACGGCTATCGCCTACAGCTTCTTTAACACCAACGTTTATCACAATCTTTGAAAGAGCAGGAACTTCCATAATATTAGAAAGACCTAAGCTCTTTTGAAGATCAGCTCGTATGGTAGTTTGATACTGTTCTTGTAATCTAGTTTTTGCCATAATTTAGTCCCTTACCATGTCTCTTGACAACGTTTACATACACGAGCACGGCTACCATCAGCAAGCTCTTTAACGCCTACACGGCACGGCTTTTTACATGCAGGACAAACAGGCATAACTTTACAAAGAAGAATATATGATTCTTCTTTTTTAATAGTACCAGGCTGACCTTGTTGACGCGGCTTTAAGTGACGAGTCACAATAGCAACGCCTTTTACTCTAATTTTCTCTTTCTTAGGAGACAGTTCAATTACTTGACCTTCTTTACCCTTATGCTTTCCAGAGATTACTTTTACTGTGTCATTTTTCTTTATGCGTAGCATTATTTATTCCCCACTACAAAACTTCTGGAGCCAAAGAAACAAGCTTAGGGTAACCCTTATAGCCATTTCTTGGACGAAGTTCACGAGCAATTGGACCGAACACACGAGATGCTAAAAGCTCGCCATCTTTAATAATGACTGCAGCGTTTTCACCAAAACGAATGTATGTACCATCTTCTCGTCTAAATTCTTTCTTTGTACGCACGATAACTGCTGTTACCACGTCGCCCTTTTTTACAAGGCCACCTGGCGTTACGCTTTTTACAGCGCAGCGAATGATGTCACCCAAATAAGCATAACGCTTAAGAGTACCACCGGAAACATGAATACATTGTATCCACTTAGCACCAGAATTGTCTGCTACTACTAAATAGGATTGCTTTTGTATCATACTTGCTCCTCAATGCTTTTAGCAGAGAGCTCTGAGTCTGCCTTCTTAACAACTTTAGAGAGATACATGAATTTGCTTTTTGAGACAGGCTTGCCTTCAAAAAATTCAACAATATCACCCACTTTTGCCTGGGTAAGCGGATCGTGCACTTTATATTTTTTGACTGCTTTTAAAACTTTTCCGAATAGTGGATGCTTATATACGCGCACCACACTTACCACAACAGTCTTGTGCATCTTATCCGATACCACTTCTCCAACCCAAGTAGTCTTAGGCATAGTTGTGTGTTCTTTTTTTATTTTACTCATGAGCTTGCTCGTTTCCAGCATTTAGTGCATCAAATATCAGTTTTAGAAATTCAATGCGTGTTTTTTCTGTTTTCAAAGTTAAACCGCATGCAATGCCACGGCGTAATTTTTTAAACTGTGAAAAATTTTTCACATGAGAAGTTGCTGTATTTAGTTTTAAGCTAAATAATTCACGTCTCATTTCATCAATTTTCTGATTCAATTCTTCAATAGTTAGCGTACGCAATTCCTCAGCAACTCTGTTCATTTGCTTCCTCCATAAGAGTTTCTTGTTTTGTCACAAAACGAGTTTTGATAGGTAATTTTGATGTTACCACTTTCATAAGCTCGCGAGCACGCTGTTCAGAAATGCCACTAACTTCGCACATTATACGACCACGTTTAACAACGGCTGCCCAGAATTCAGGATTCCCTTTACCTTTACCCATACGAGTTTCGGCAGGTTTCTTGGTAACTGGACGGTCTGGAAACATTCTTAAAAAGAATTTTCCTTCTTTTTTTAATGTACGTGATAGCGTCACACGTAACGCCTCAATTTGTTGCGCAGAAATCCACGCAGGCGTAAGTGCTTGGAGACCAAATTCTCCAAAAGCAACCGTGCGACATCCCTTTGAGCGGCCTTTCATTGTACCACGTTGCAGTTTTCTATATTTTGTTTTTTTAGGCATCATAGTCATAATATTCCCCTCTTGTTATGCGATTTGGTATTCGCCACGACCAATCCACACTTTAATCCCTAGTTTACCAAATGTTGTTAATGCTTCTGCAAAGCCGTAATCAACATCAGCACGCAAGGTGTGAAGAGGAATAGAACCAACACGTAACCATTCAGAACGAGCAATTTCTGCACCATTAAGACGTCCAGAACAACAGATTTTTACCCCTGTAGCACCAACTCTTAATGCTGTTGAAGCTGCACGCTTCATAGCTTTTTTGTAACTACCACGACGTTCTAATTGATCAGCAATACTTTGAGCAACCAATGTCGCATCAAGTTCAGGATGTTTAACTTCTTGAACTGAAACATCAACAGATGTTCTCTTAGTGATTTTTGCTAATTGCTTGCGCAACGTATCAATCTCTTGACCCTTCCGACCAATAATTTGGCCCGGACGAGCTGAATGAAGAATAACACGAAGAAGATCGCCAGCTTTTTCAATTTCAACACGAGCAATTTCAGCATGCTTCAATTCTTTTGCTACGAAAGCACGGATAGCCATATCTTCTAAAAGAAGATCGCCATATCCCTTACGAGCAAACCATTTTGCATCCCAATCGCGATATCCACCGCTTATGCGAAAACCTTTTGGGTGTACCTTTTGTCCCACACTAAGCCTCTTTCTGTTGTTGTTTTACAGATCCCAACACCACACTAATATGGCTAAAACGTCTTCTTTGAATCGAAGCACGTCCCATACTACCTGGCGTGAAATACTTAAAAATACGGCCATGATCAACACGAATTTCTTGGACTACTAAATCTGCTGCAGCTATTCCACCATTATGCTGAGCATTAGCTGCCGCTGAAGCAATAACTTTTGCTACAGGAACAGCTTTTTGCAATGCAAGTGATGAAAGCCAATGCAGAGCGTAGGCCACATTCTTACCTCTAATTTGATCCACAATCGGACGTATCTTAAAAGGCGAGAACTGTAAGTGTTTAGCCTGAGCTTTAAATTGCATATATACCTCTAGTTCTTTCTATATCTCTCTATATTCTACCGTAATCAGCCTTTTGCAGCAACACCAGCTTTACGTTGACCACTATGTAGTCTAAACGTACGAGTAGGAGAGAATTCACCGAGATAATGTCCAACCATATTTTCTGTAACAAAAACTGCTACAAATTTCTTACCGTTGTGCACTTCAAACGTATGCCCTACAAACTCAGGAATCACCACACTTTTTCGTGACCATGTTTTAATAGGGCCACCTTTTTGGTCAGCTTTTGCGCGTCTCACTTTTTCTAAAAGCGAAACTTCTACAAAAGGACCTTTTTTCGTTGATCGACTCATAACGTTACTCTTTATCTTAAGCCTATGAGCTTAATTAACTATGTTTACCAGATTTTCTACGACGCACAATTAATGCATTCTTTCTCGTACGAGTACGAGTACCCTTGCATCCCTTGCCCCATGGAGACTGTGGATGAGAACCAGACTTTGAACGGCCTTCACCACCACCATGAGGGTGATCGATAGGGTTCATAGCCATACCACGAACTGACGGTCTGAAACCAAGATGTCTTGTACGACCTGCTTTACCCCAAGAAATATTCTTGTAGTCAGCATTGCCAAGTTCGCCGATAGTTGCCCAACAATCTAAATGGATCATACGAACTTCACTAGAAGGCATACGCAATGTTGCGTAGTCTTCAGTTTTACCCATAAGTTGTGCCGATGTTCCTGCACTACGCGCAAGTACACCACCACGACCTGGATGCATTTCAATATTATGAACCATGAAACCAACAGGTACTTTTCTTAATGGCATAGCATTACCAGGACGAGCATCTGCATCGGGACCTGCATAAACTTTACTACCAACAGTAACGTTTTGAGGCATAAGAATATAACGCTTAACGCCATTCTTATACACTACTAAACCGATACGTACGTTACGGTTTGGATCATATTCAATAGTAGTTACTGTACCTTCTACACCGCGAACACTTCTTCTAAAGTCGATGATACGGTAAAGACGTTCCGCACCACCACCACGATGACGTACTGTAATACGTCCGTAGGTGTTACGGCCACCTTGTTTTTTAAGACCGACTACTAAACTCTTTTCGGGAGTTGTTGTAGTAATATCATCTGATGAAAGAAATGTTTGAAAACGTAAGGAAGGAGTTCTTGGTTTTCTTGTTACAATAGCCATTATTACTGACCTCCCTGCTTGTTCTCAGTGCGCACTTCAGCTTGGCCAAACATATCAAGTGAATACCCTTCTTTAAGAGTAACGATAGCTTTCTTTTGGAAACTACCCTTAACTACTTGACGCTTATGCATGCGGTTTTTCGGTTTTCTTATTAAGATGCGAACTTTATCAACTTTAACATTGAAAAGTTTTTCAAGAGCTTCTTTAACCAATGGTTTATTAGATGCCATATGAACACTGATAACAAGTTGTTGCAACTTGCTATTAGCTTTATAAGCCTTGTCTGTAACGACAGGACCCTTGATAATATCGTAAATCGTTAATTCCATTGTGCCACCATTTTCTTAAATGCATCAATGTCTCTTTTCAAGACAACCCAATGTTGGGCATCAGCAAGAACATAGGCATTGGCAGAGTCAAAATAGACTACACGCACCCATGGAATATTGACCAATGATGCTACTGTTTTTTTATCTTCAAATGGTACAAACACATTGACCATTGTATTTTCAAGACCAATATCAGCTAACATTTTATGTACCAATTTTGTCTTTGGCGTTTCGCTTGATAATGTCCAATCAACAACAAAAAGACGGTCGAGGCTGATAGCGCGACGAACCAAATCTTGTGCTGCTAATTGACGAACTGATTTAGTAACGCGAAGCATACGAGTTCTGGCTTGAGGTCCAAAAATGATCCCCCCACCTCTCCACAAAGGAGAAGTAACAGCACCAGCACGCGCACGTCCTGTACCTTTTTGTTTCCAAGGTTTCTTGTTAGAACCTGATACTTGAGAACGGTTTTTACATGCTACAGTACCCTGACGAGCATTCTGTAACAACGTTCTTACAACAAGCGCAAAATTTTGATGAACTATAGGACGATCTTCCAAAGAAGGTAAGCCTAATACTTCAAGAGTTAATGCTTCTTTTACTAGTAAAGCATTATGCTCTTTTTGAGCATGTATTGTTTTTTTCTGTGTACTCATGCGTTGACCCGACCCTTACGAATAAACACTAAGGAACCTGCTTTACCAGCAAATGAACCTTTAACTGCTACCATATTTTCTTCTGGAAGAATTCTTACTACGTCAAGATTTTGCATAGTCTTACGCTCAGCGCCTAAATGGCCTGGCATACCTTTGCCTTTAATAACCTTACCGCTTGTTCTTAAACCACCGTTAGAACCTGGACGTCTACCTTGTTTACTACCGTGACTTGCTGCACCACCTGCGTAGTTGTGTTTTTTTACAACACCTGCAAATCCACGTCCGATCGAAATCCCCGTGACATCAACTTTTTCCCCCTCGGAGAAATAATTTGAAAAGTTGATTCCTGTCCCTACTTCAAGTTCAGTCGACGGTTGTTTTGTAAAAATTTCCCGTACAAACAAAAAATATTTCTTCTTGTCTTGCAACCATGAAGAAGAGAAGGTTTCACCTTGATAACGCTTGCGTGGGCAACCTACTTGAATTGCCTCATAGCCGTCACGTTCTTTTGTTTTGTGACCGACTACGCACCATGAGGATGCATCAACAAGCGTAACGGGAACAACTCGATCTCCGGAGAAAAGTTGAGTCATACCAACTTTTCTTGCCCAAAAACCATTTACCATGAAGAGCCTTCCTTATTAACGTTATTTAATTTCAACATCAACACCAGATGAGATACTTAATTTCATTAAAGCATCCATTGTCTGGTCTGAGGGAGAAACGATATCTAAAACACGACGGTGTGTTGTCAACTCAAATTGTTCGCGAGATTTCTTGTCAATATGAGGAGAACGTAACACCGTAAAACATCTGTTCTTGTTAGGCATAGGCACAGGTCCTACGATCTGTGCCCCAGTTCTTTTTGCCGTTAGGCAAATAGTTTTCACTGCCTTATCAAGTAACTGATGATCATATGATTTTAATGTTAGACGAATTTTTGTCTTTTTCATCAGCTAAGCCTAATTACTTGATAATTTCCGTAACAACACCTGATCCAACAGTTCTACCACCTTCACGGATAGCGAAACGTAGATCTTTTTCCATTGCAATAGTAGTGATCAACTCAACTTCTATTTCTACGTGATCGCCAGGCATAACCATTTCGCGACCTGCAGGAAGCGTAACTACACCAGTAACGTCTGTCGTTCTAAAATAGAACTGAGGACGGTAACCAGAGAAGAACGGACTATGACGGCCACCTTCTTCTTTAGTCAATACGTATACTTGAGCTTTGAATTTTTGGTGAGGAGTAATTGAACCCGGTTTTGAAAGAACCATACCACGTTCAATATCTTCCTTCTTAATACCACGAAGAAGAAGACCAACGTTGTCACCAGCTTGACCATCGTCAAGAATCTTACGGAACATTTCAACGCCAGTTACTGTTGTCTTCATAGACTTACCAAGACCAACAACTTCAACATCTTCACCAACTTTAATTTTACCACGTTCAATACGGCCAGTAGCAACTGTACCACGACCTGAAATAGTAAATACACCTTCAACAGGCATCAAGAATGGTTTATCAATGTCACGTACAGGGTCTGGAATGCTCGCATCAACTGCGTTCATCAAATCCTTAATCGTTGCAGCCCACTTTGCATCGCCTTCAAGCGCACGCAATGCAGAACCACGAATAACAGGAAGTGTTGCTCCAGGGAAATCGTACTTAGTTAACAAGTCACGAATTTCTTCTTCAACCATGTCGATCATTTCAACATCGTCAACCATATCTGCCTTGTTCAAGAAAACAACCAATGCCGGAACACCGATGTTATGAGCAAGAAGAATATGTTCACGAGTTTGAGGCATAGGGCCGTCTGCTGCTGATACTACCAAGATCGCGCCGTCCATTTGAGCAGCACCAGTGATCATGTTTTTTACGTAGTCAGCGTGACCAGGACAGTCAACGTGTGCATAGTGACGCTTATCTGTTTCATACTCAACATGTGAGGTTGAAATAGTAATACCACGTGCTTTTTCTTCTGGCGCGTTATCAATTTCATCAAACGCTTTGAATGTTGCTTTACCTTCACCAGCCAAAACTTTGGTGATTGCTGCAGTTAATGTGGTCTTACCATGATCAACGTGACCGATAGTACCAATATTTACGTGCAGTTTTTTACGCTGAAAGACATCTCTTGCCATCGTAACTCCTAAAAGTGCTTTGTTTGTTATTTCTTACCTAAAACTTCTTCTTCAATATTTCTTGGCATTTCACGGTAGCATCCGAATTCCATCGAATAACTCGCGCGTCCTTTTGATAAAGAACGAAGTGTTGTTGCATAGCCCCCCAGCATCTCTTTTAGAGGAACTTCTGCGCGAATCACCTGAACACCAGCTTTTTCTTCCATACCAAGGATACGGCCACGACGAGAGTTTAAATCTCCCATTACGTCACCCATATACTCATCTGGCGTCTCTACTTCTACATTCATGATCGGCTCGAGCAATACTGCTGAAGCTTTTTTCATACCATCACGCAATGCCATAGAAGCTGCAACCTTAAAAGCAACTTCTGAAGAGTCAACGTCATGATAAGAACCATCAAATACAGAAACTTTCATATCAACTACCGGGTAGCCACCAAGTGCACCACTGGTAATTGCTTCTTCAAGACCTTTTTCAATTGCTGGAATATATTCACGAGGAATAGTACCGCCAACAACTTTATTTTCAAAAACAAAACCTTTACCACGTTCAAGAGGCTCAAGTTTAAGCCATACGTGACCATATTGACCACGACCACCAGATTGCTTAATGTACTTGCCTTCGCTCTCAATTGGCTTTTGAATAGTTTCTTTATAAGCAACTTGTAATTGACCAGGTTGTACTTCAACTTTGTGCTCACGTTTAAGACGATCAACTTGAATTTCCAAGTGTAACTCACCCATACCCGCGATCACTGTTTGTCCTGTTTCTTCATTATAAGACAAACGGAATGAAGGATCTTCTTGTGTCATTTTTCTTAATGCAATGATCATCTTTTCATAGTCAGCTTTGTTTTTCGGCTCAACAGATGAAGAGATAACCGCTACTGGAACGTCAATTTGTTCTAATACAACGTCAAATTTTTCGTCAGCTAAAGTATCACCAGTCTTAACATCTTTAAGACCTACAAATGCCACGATATCGCCTGCGCTTGCATCAGCAATTTCTTCACGTTTGTTAGCAAACATACGAACAAGACGACTTACACGTTCTTTTGAACCAGTACTTGTGTTTCTTACATATGAACCTGAAGCAACTTCCCCAGAATAAATACGTACGAACGTTAAAGCTCCAACAAAAGGGTCTGTCATAATCTTAAAAGCTAAACCCGCAAAAGGCGCTTTTGGATCACAAGGACAAACCACTTCTTTATCAGTACGCGCTTCAAGCCCTACTACCGCTGGAACATCCAATGGTGAAGGAAGATAATCAAGCACCGCATCAAGCATCGGCTGAACGCCTTTATTTTTAAAAGCAGATCCGCAGAATGCTGGGAACACTTGACGTTTTAACACACCAGCACGCAATGCAAGTTTGATTTCAGTAATAGAAAGCTCTTGACCCTCTAAATACTTTTCAGCCAACGCATCATCAAAATCACATGCACGACTAACAATTTTTTCTTTTAAATCTGCAACTTGGTCTGCATATTCAGCAGGAACATCCTGCCAAACTATTGCTGTTCCTTTATCGTTTTCATCAAAAATAGCCATCTTGTTTGTTAAAACATCGATGATACCTCTGTACGATTCAGATGAACCAATAGGAATTTGCATAGCAAGCGCATTACCACGAAGACGTTCGTTAATGTCTTTAACAACTTTAAAGAAGTCTGCGCCAATACGATCCATTTTATTTACAAAAATAATAGACGGAACACGATAACGTGTTGCCTGTCTCCAAACTGTTTCAGATTGTGGCTGCACACCAGCAACACCACAGAAAACAGAAACCATGCCATCAAGGACACGGAGTGAACGACCTACTTCAATAGTAAAATCAACGTGACCAGGTGTATCAATAATGTTGATTTTATAATCTTTCCAGAAGCATGTAGTTGCTGCAGATTGAATGGTAATGCCTCGCTCACGCTCTTGCTCCATCCAATCCATAATAGCCTCACCAGCATGCACTTCACCAATCTTGTGAGTCATACCAGTGTAGAACAAAATACGTTCAGTAACGGTGGTTTTACCCGCATCAATATGCGCAGCAATACCTATATTTCTACATTTACGTAAATCAGCAGCCATTGTTACCTACCCCTTTACCATGCGTAGTGCGAGAATGCACGGTTTGCTTCAGCCATACGATGCACATCTGCTTTTTTCTTAACTGCAGCGCCACGACCTTCGTGAGCTTCTACTAGTTCTTGTGCAAGACGTTGACCCATAGTTTTATCAGAGCGCTTTGAAGCAGCTTCGATAACCCAACGCATACCTAATGCACGCGCACGATCAGGGCGAACTTCAGCAGGAATTTGATACACACTACCACCAACACGGCGAGCACGAACTTCAACCGTTGGAATTACATTGTCAAAAGCTTCATAAAAAAACTTAAGCGCCTTATCTTGGTCGCCATTGTTTTTCTTCATAATAATATCGATTGCATCGTACACAATAGTACGAGCAACATTCTTTTTACCACCACGCATAATAACGTTGGTAAACTTTTGAACCAACTCAGAACCAAATCTAAGATCGACTCCGATATCACGCTTTAAATTAATTGATTTTCTTCTTGGCATAATTTTTAACCTTTAAACTCGTTAGCTCTTTTTAGGACGTTTAGCACCATATTTAGAGCGAGATTGCTTTCTGTCTTTCACGCCTGCTGCGTCAAGAGCACCGCGAACGATGTGAAACTTAACACCAGGTAAATCTTTTACTCTACCACCACGTACAAGCACTACAGAGTGTTCTTGCAAGTTGTGACCTTCACCAGGAATATATGCAGTGACTTCAATACCGTTTGAAAGCTTAACACGAGCTACTTTTCGAAGCGCCGAGTTAGGTTTTTTAGGAGTAGTGGTGAATACACGAGTACACACACCGCGCAATTGAGGACACTTTTTAAGTGCTGCGCTTTTTGTTTTATAAAGGACTTTTTCGCGTCCATTACGGCATAATTGATTAATCGTAGGCATAGTATCCTATTATGTTAGAAATACGGTTATTTGTCATAGTTACAAGCTTAAAACCTCAACTGAATCGTCCTGAAATGCTTCCTATTAGCCGAATAAAGAAGTGGTATTTTTTACACGGGATCAGTACAAAGGTTGATCGAAAGTCTATAGTTTTTTAAAAATTTTTCAAGGGGAAACAAGCACATTCTTACGTAACAATCCCCAATTCACCCCATCTTTAGTCAATCTACAAGGGCATTATCGATAGACGACAGGCTTAAACGCTGATACCATAGGTAAGTTATTTTGCTAAATATTAAGCTTATATCTTAAATTATATTCTAAAAAAGAAAGATCATATGGCTATTTCTTCGCTTATTCATTGGATTATTCAAACACTCCCTACTCTTGTTGCCGGCCTTTTTGGATTAGGTTTTGTTATTGCTTTTCATGAATTTGGACATTTTACCTTTTGTAAGCTTTTTGGCGTCCACGTCCATTCGTTCTCAATCGGTTTTGGCCCACAAATATTCAAAAGGAAGATTGGTTCAACCATTTTTAAGCTCTCACTTATCCCTATGGGTGGGTATGTTGAAGCCGAAGCTGGCCAAAGTGAACATATCCCTTCTTCTGCATCAATTCATCGTAAGCCATATTGGCAGCAAATGGGTATCGTTGGTGGCGGTATTTTTTATAATTTAATTTTTGCTTATGTCGTTCTCTATGGACTATCAGTTACCGGCATTCCATCAAACCCATTTTTAGTACAAAATACACGGTACAGCATAGAAAAAGTACTTCCAAACTCAGCAGCTGAAACCGCCGGCCTTATGGCTAAAGATACTATCTTAAGCATCAATGGCACACCCGTAGAAGAAGATTTTATAGCTTTATCAGCATCACTGCAGGCTCTACCAAATAAGCCAGCTACGCTTGAAATTTTACGTGATGGCCAAATACAAACAATCGATATGGTTATTGGTTGTAAAACCCTAAAAGATAAAGAAGTAGGCAACTTGGGCGTACAATTCAATTTTGCTCCCCTTAAACCCGTTTCTTGGACTCAAGGCTTTGTGCAAGCGGCCATACTTGTTAAGCAATTTTGCGGTTCAATGGTAAAAAATCTTACTGGTGCTTTTAAGAAGCGTTCTGCTGAAAACTTTGCTGGCCCGCTGATGATGATCTCTATGACAGTAGGAAGCGCAGGCCAAGGCGTCAGTTTCTTCTTATTATTCTTAGCTTTTATCAGCGTATCGCTTGCAGTGTTAAACGTTCTGCCACTGCCCATTTTGGATGGCGGCCAAGGACTTTTATACACCATTGAGGCAATCATTAGGCGTCCGCTGCCCGAAGTAGTTCGAGCAGGGATCGCTTATGTAAGCTGGGCTTTAATGTTGGTTATTTTTGGCTATCTTACCTTTAAAGATGCTCTCGCACTTTTCTGGAATTAAGCTTATTAATCAAGTCTCTTAACAACTTCAGTTAACAATTCTTTAGCTGTTATAAGACCGTCTAAAGAACCATTTACTTTCACGCCTTTTAAACGGATACATACTTTGTTTTTATTAGCAGGATAAAAAGATAAGTTATTAACAAATGATAAATAGACGTGATTTGAATTACTTGGGTCTTTTTGTCCTGAATTAATAAAAACTTTAATGTCACTCCAGTTTCGCTTTGCATTCTTTGAGTTTTGCTCACCCAATAATGCCGCTACAGTTGTTCCAACAGAACTTGATGCAATTCGTTGTACTCTTAAAAGACTAATCGCTTGAGTTAACTGATTATCTAAGTTACGAGGACAATTACCCATAATCCCCGTATGAATACCAGCTGTTAACTTTAATACATCAACACCTGAAAAATCCACTTGACGCATTTGACCAGCACTTAAAGAACCTACCGCTAAAACCGATAGTACCATTAAACTTTTGAACTTCATGCAACCTCCTTTTTTGATTGCAGTTTATAACTCCATTACCATCTTTAGAATGGCATACCAAGCCAAAAAAAGGCAACAAAAAAAGCCACGGATTTTACCCCGTGGCTTAAATTTTTATAAAGCTAAGCTTATTGACCGATTTGCGCTTTATGCGGGTGATCTGCACCAACATACAACTTCAAATTCTTAATAATCTTGTTGCTCATCTTATTATCAGGAAGCATACCCTTAACAGCATGTCCCAAAATACGTGTTGGGTCTTTAACGAACACTTGGCGTGCTGTTAATTCTTTCTTACCACCAACCCAACCCGAAACAGTTGTGTAAATTTTGTTTTCCATCTTGTTACCAGATAGAACGATTTTTTCCGCGTTAATAACAACTACATAGTCACCACTCACTGTATGTGGTGTGTAGGTTGGCTTACCTTTACCGCGTAAAAGATCAGCAATTTGAGTTGCCAAACGACCTAAAATTTGGCCTTCAGCATCAATAACATGCCAGCTTGGTTTGCTATCTTCAACGCGAAGAAGAAACGATTTATTCATATTTAGGTTCATGAACGATTCCTTGTCGATATATCTACTTATTTTACTTTAAGATCTTTATTAAAAGAACGAACGGATATAGAGAATGTACGCTAAAATCGCTATTCGGTCAACTCAAAACCCCAATCTAATCTCGGCTTGATTATTATTAGTGTCTGTCAGTACGTTCAAGGTCTTGAATAGTCTTAGGAATGTCTTCTGTTAAGCACACAGAGCCATCTTCCACAATCCAATACATATCTTCTATGCGAATTCCCAGAGACTCTTGAGGTATATAAATACCCGGCTCAATCGTAATAACATCACCCTCTTGCAACGGCTCCATACGGTCGCCCACATCATGGACATCCAAGCCAATGAAGTGGCCGATGCCATGCGGAAAATACTGGTCATACCCAGCTTTTTCAAACAGTTTTTTTGCTCTGTGATGTAACGATTGATCAGGATAATTTGGATTATTTAAAAACATACCTGGGCAAGCTAGAGCAGCAATTTCTTCCTGAACAGCAAGCACAACATTATACACTTCTTTTTGGCGTGCAGTAAACCGACCCGAAACTGGATACGTTCTGGTAACATCTGCTGCATAATGATTATATGATGCACCCGCATCAACAACCACGAGCTCGCCTTTTTGCATATCTTTATTATTGTCAGCGTAATGTAAAATGGTCCCATTTTTACCTGATCCGACAATAGGCGTATAGGCGTGGCGTGCATGCCCTTGCGTCATCACATAATCCATAATGCCTTGCACATCAGCTTCATTTTTACCAGCAGCAACTTCTTCATACGCAGTATCATGAGCAATGCCCGTTAACTCTACCGCACGATAGATTTGTTCTAATTCGTAGTGTGATTTGTTTCTACGAAGCTGACCCACTTCTGGTGAAATATCAATCACATGCGCACGCAGCACAGGCAAAAAATAACAAAGTTGTTCAAACAAACAACGGGCTCCATCGCTCATCGTAGTAACAGGCGTATAAATAACTTTTTTTGCAGCTATTGCTTCTTCTAGGTACGTAAGCAGATTACTTACTATGTCCGCAGTAATAAACTGGCCCATTTCGTAACCATGAACAGGTTTACCTGCTGCAACTACTGTATCAATACCCGCCTCTTTTCTATCTTGATCGGTTATCTTAACAGGCAACCAGACAGAACGATCAACCGTATATTCAGGTTGATACAAGCGACTTTCATGCGTGACTTGATCTTGGCAAAAGAACAAACTTGGTTCGTTAAGTTCTACAAAGTACCAAAAAGAACTGTCTTGGAAAAACGTTTGACGATCATGCTCAACATCCCCAAGAAGCAACAGCACGCCCTTTTTATCAGCATGCGTCTGCTTTATTTTTTTAAACAGCGCTTTTCTTCTTTCAACCGATCTTGAATCATGAGATCTTAATTCATACATGTTTATACTCTTTACTTAAAACGGTCTACGTTCTGATAACGCTTTAAAAACCGTCAATTTATCCATACTTTCTAAAATTGAACCGACCGGCATACCACGCGCTAAGCATGAAATAGTAACCGGATAATTTTTAATGGTGCGCGCTATATAAGCAGACGTAGCTTCACCTTCTGGTGTTTGATTCATCGCTAAAATAATTTCTTTAATGGTGCCTGTTTGCACACGTGTATGCAGAAGTTCAATGCTTAAATCTTCTGGACCAATGCCTTCTAGAGGACAAATGACTCCACCAAGCACATGGTACATGCCTTTGTAGCCTTCAGTCTTTTCTATTGCCATCAGTTCTTGCCAGGTTTCTACCACGCACACCACCGACGCATCGCGGCGCACGTCCCCACAAAGCACACATGCATTGTCTTTGTCTTTCCACATACAACAGGTGGGGCAACTGACTATGGCGTGCTTAGCTTTGAGTAATACCGTACAGAACTTTTCTATACGCTCGTTATCACTCTTCAAAAAGTAATTAGCAACGCGATATAAATTACGTGAAGCAAGAAAAGGAATCTGTTGCAAACTCTTACACAGTTGCGCAAGAGCCGGAATCTTTTCGATCATAGTTTGAACATTTTTTGAACGTTAGCCTGAATTGCATGTAGACCTAAGTTAGCAGCAATATACAACACGCTCCCTGCAGCCCATGTAGAGCTTATTGCACCTAGTAATAAACCTGCACCGATACCTACCATTCTTTGACGTGCGCCGCCACCTTGTGCTTGCATAATACCACCAAACAACATGGATACGGTAACCAAGAACGGCAAAATGTAATACGGATCCGCCATTGAAAGATCTTTAATCCATAAGAACGGCGCTCCATACAATTCAAGCGAATTGGTTAATCCACCACTGAGAGCAAAGAAGAATGGCATCTGAATTAAGGGTGCCAAACAACCACTCAATGGCATACCGTTCGTTTGCAACATTTCCATTTGTGCTTGCTTAAGCGCTTCTGGATTATCTTTATACTTACGTTTTAGGTAGTCCATTTTTTGAGCATAATCTTGCATTTTGCGCATCTTCTTATCACCACTAAGCGTAAATGGTAGCAACAGTAATTTAAGAAGTAAGGTCATGATAATAATGGTAAAACCGTAATTATTAACATACTTATTAATAGTGCCCATAAGCGCAAGAAGTGGTTTTGTTAGAAACGAGAACATGCCATAGTTAAGCGTTTTATCTAAACGATTATCAACAGCGTTAATAGCAACTGGATCTTTTGGCCCACAGTAGAACGATATATTCCAGGTTGTTTTTTCTGTAATAGGTGCACTTTCTACTAATGATATCAGCGTTGTATCAACCGATTTGTAATACGCACGTTGACCAAAATTATCTGCGTCTTGTACTAACGTAAACAAGAAGTACTTATCTTGAGAACCAAAGATCTGTGGTCTTATATAACCCTCTTTATAATCAATTTTGTTTTCTAGGGTAGTACTATATGAACCACGTTTATCAAACACTACTGAACCAAGTGCGCATTCATTGTCAACAGGAGTAAACATAGGAGAAGGCCACACAAGACGTGCAGTCACTTCTTTTTTAGGATCAATAGTAAGTGCTACATCAATTTGAGGCTTGTGTTTGTAAACAGTAAATATCTTATCTATAGAACCTGAAGCAGTATCCACACGATACTGGAGCACGTGTGTTTGTTCAGTTTCTGTGGTACTCACATGACGATAGTCGTAAGGAGTTTCTGTATCAAACGCCACTAAAAATGGAGTTTGCTGACGATCAACGTTTGATGCATTCACAATAACAGGAAACTCTTGTAAGCGCCCTTCTTGTGTACGCACAAAGGTGAAATCAGAAAGCGTCCCACCTGCTGTACTAAAATTCATACGGCCATAATCGGTACTAATCGTATCAACATGATACTGTTTGCTATCTGCACTAGTTGGAAAATTCAATTCAACATTGAGTGGTTTAAGTTCAGTGTACTGTGCTGGAGCTGTAAAACGAGTTTGTTCTCCTGGCTGCGCCCACCATCCAGTCACTACTCTGGTAAGCATGATAAATGACAACGCGACCATCGAAACACCAAACATCTCTCTAAAATTCATACAGACAGACCTTTACTTGAAAAAAAGAAAGTAATAACAGGCTGAAAGTGTACCAATAAAACCTTTATCCTGCTAGACGAATCTACAAAACAGGCCTCATCTCTTTACAAACGCGTAGGTAAAGTGTTACTTCAAGTATTATGGAATCAAATATGATTTTATAAATAAAAAGGTACTCGATCATGAAAATGCAGAAACGACAATTTCGTATAGGAGAGCTCGCAGAGCATTTAGGCGTTGAAAAATTTGTTGTTCGTTTTTGGGAA
Organism: uncultured Pseudomonadota bacterium; assembly: GCA_964606885.1. Lineage (GTDB taxonomy): Bacteria > Babelota > Babeliae > Babelales > CAIQNR01 > CAZSHB01. The sequence goes on from CAZSHB010000004.1 coordinate 80,637, forward strand.
AAAGAATTCAATTTAGGGGCACATCGATCTGAAGGTGGACAACGCTTCTATCAAGAAAGCGACCTTGAACGATTTGAGTGCATCAAAAAATTACTCTATGAACAAAAGTTCACTATTGCCGGTGCAAAAAAGAAACTCAAAGAAACGCCCGTTCAAATGATCGCATCTCAAAAAACTTCGTCTTTAAGCGGCACACAGCTTGCTCCCTCTACATTACAACATTTAAAAATCATCAAAGAACAACTTATAAGTCTTCAGGAACTTTTGGCTAAAGAAATTTTATGTAAGTGATTTTTACAAAAAAAGGAGAAACCACACTACTCAAACGGTCTTGTTAGAAGTATATAACCATCCCAAAAAGGAGTTTTTCATGGATGTACAATTAATGAAAATGATCATATGGCCAGCAACTGCAATTATTTCTGTAGGCGTTGGTCTTGGCGGTTTAGGCATGGACGTTCTCAAAATGCTACACATCACACCTTTACGTAATTTCTTAGAATACGTTGCCGGTATCTTAGGTACCTTGAGCTTGATCGGCTTTTTTGTTTACAAACAAGAAATTGGCTGTGAATGCATGGTTGTTAACATAACTTGGTTATTAACTGCTCTTGTTGCTCTTGGCATTGGTCTTGATGCTATTGGCGTAAACTTAATCAAAATGTTGAATCTTCAAGGTTCTCGCAAAGTACTTCAATTCTTAGCGGGTGCATTGGGTATTTACTCATTGATCGGTTACTTCAAAAACGTTTAATGTATTACTTTTTAAAAGGAGTGTGATCTATGAATAGCGTACTTGGTTTAGGTGCATGGTTCATTACCGGCATAGCATCGCTAGCTGTTGGTTTCCATTCGCTCAACGTTGATATCTTAAAAGTGACTCAACTAACCAGCATTAAGACATTCTTGGAATACCTTGCAGGTGCTTCAGGATTAACATCTTTAATTATGTTTATTATATACCGTAGCGAATCTATGTGTGCACAATCTATCGGCCTTACCGCTGTGTGGATTATCACAGGTGTTGTTTCGTTATGTATTGGCTTAAGTTCTCTTGGTTTCAACACCATCAAAACATTAAGTTTAGACAGCATGCGCGGCGTAATTCAAATTATTGCTGGCGTATGTGGCGTATGGTCATTATTAGTATTTTTCCAAAATATGTAAGAAGGATCTCTTAATGAACACAGAATTACTACAACTTATTCTTTGGTGTGCATCATGCATTGCTGCAGTAGGCGTTGGCCTAACAGCATTCGGTTTACACACTCTTAAAATTCTTCATCTTAACCAATTACGTACCTTCTTTGAATACGTATGCGGTATGCTCGGTGTTTACCTGTTAGTTATGTTCGTTTTATACCGTGATGGTGGCGGCTCGCTATGCACATCATGGGGACAAGCAGCGTGGCTAGCTCTTGCATTAATCAACTTAAGCCTTGGCCTAAGCGGACTTGGTACAAACGTTCTACGTGCTCTTAAGATCGATGATTATAGAAAACTTCTAGCAATCATCTCTGGAGTAACAGGCGTATACGGTCTTGTTGTTGCTCTTTCTTAACAAAGATAGCGACATAGATCTTAGCTATGTAAAAAGCAAAGGCTCGCTCTCAAGGCGAGCCTTTCTGACATAATAACTACTCATAGGAGAACTCATGTTTTCATTATCACCTAACGTGTACTTAGTATTAACTTCAACCTTAGCACTTGGTGCTTTTGGTGCTGGTCTAAGTGCACTTAATTTAAATCTATTGTCTGTTTTAAAACTAAACGCAGTAAGCCTTTTACTAAAATATGTATGTGGCGTTGCTGGTTTATACGGCGGTTATATTTTTGTTACTAACTACGCAGAAGTTGCTGCGTATGGTAACTTTGCAATAGCTATCAGCATCATTCTTATTACTGCAAACATTGGTATTGGTATCAGTGGACTTGGTACTAACATACTACGCGCGCTGCATATGGAATACTTACAAAAGTCACTGCAATTAATTGCTGGTGCTGCTGGTATTTACACACTGATAACTCTGATACAAGCACAGTAATTACTGTCTTTATTTAAAAAAAGGAATCTTTCATGATAAACACTAACGTTGTTCTTACGCTCATTCTTGGTTTTGGTGCATTAGGCGCTGGCCTTGGCGCATTAAAACTTAATCTTCTAAGCATGGTTGGCCTCAGCCCTCTTGGCAGAGCATTAAAACTCATCTGTGGCGCAGCCGGCTTAATGGTTCTGTACTACATCTTCACTCAATACGATGCAATCAAAGCAATGAATACTCCTCTAGATTGCGCAATTATGCACGTTCTTGTTATTACCAATATCTGCATTGGTATTAGCGGTTTAGGAACCAATGTATTACGAGTAATGAACTTGGAAGGCTTACAAAAAGCTCTCCAACTAGCTGCTGGAGCGGCTGGTGTGTACGCACTATCTATTGGTCTCAGATTATTAGCACAATAAATACCAGTACCAGTAATCCAAAAAAGGCTCGCTTTCTGCGGGCCTTTTTTTATACTTAGTTATTCATGTTTACTTAGTACTAGAAAGGTTATACGCGTGCGTTGGTTTACACATATTCATTTTATAGGCATCGGCGGTATTGGCATGAGCGGCCTTGCAAAAATCATGCGTCAACAAGGCTACACCGTATCTGGATGTGACACGCACCCTAATAGCAACACAGAAGAACTGAAAAACCTTGGATGCAGTATCAGTAATAGTCACAATGGACCAGCATGCATGAGCACTGATATTGATCTTCTAGTACACACAACTGCCGTAAAACCAAATCACCCTGAACTGCAAGCTGCACGTGCACGCGGTATCACTATTATTCACCGCAGTTTATTATTAGCAGAACTCACACGCACCAAACACAGCATCTGCGTAAGTGGCTCGCATGGTAAAACAACCACCACATCACTCATTACCCATATTATGCACAGCGCACAACGGGATATCACTTTTTTAATTGGTGGCAACTTAAACACCACCAACTCTAACGCCCATTATGGCACTGACGATTTTTTAGTAGCAGAAGCTGATGAAAGCGATCGCTCATTACTTAATCTATTTCCTACCATTGCTGTTGTGACTAACAGCGATTATGAACATGTTGATACGTATAAAAATCTGCACGATGTTACAACCATGTTTGGTGATTTTATTCATAAGATTCCCTTTTATGGTGCAGCTATTTTGTGCATGGACAATGCACCATTACAAAGTTTATTACCACTGAGTCATGGCACTGCAATTACCTATGGTCAAGGCACCACGCACACCTGGGGTTACGACAATATAGAACTGCATGCAACTACAAGCACCTACGATTTGTATCATAATAGTGCATATATCGGTCGCGTACTGTTACCTATAGCCGGTATTCATAATGTAGCAAACAGCGTTGCTGCTCTTGCTGCAACCGTCAAAGCTGGACTATCCGCTGAACAAGCAATACTCGGCTTGAGTACCTTTACAGGAGTCGATCGCAGGTTTACCTACAAAGGCATGTTTAAACAGACCGCTATTTTTGATGATTATGGCCACCATCCAACAGAAATTTTCCACACGCTTGCCGTAGCTCGTAAAGCAACCACAGGCAAACTTACGGTGCTTTTCCAGCCCCATCGTTACACCCGTACCCATGTTTTATGGAAAGATTTTATCTCTGTCTTTATTCAAAGTGCCCTTGATGAGCTTATTATCACCGATATTCATGCAGCAAGCGAAGCTCCTATTGATGGCATTACAGGTGAACAACTGGCTCTTGCTATCAAGGCTACCAACCCGTCTTTTAACGTTACTTATGTGCCGTTTGATGAAAAATTTGAACATCTTAAACAGCATGTCTGCCAGCTTAACCAAGAGGGCCTTTTGCTCTTGCAAGGCGCTGGTAAGCTTAACTATTTCCCGGATGTGCTTTTGACAGACCAAGCTTAAATAGTTTCTTGCAGAAATCTTTTTATAAAAATATTGACTGTTATTAATTACAAATAGTAAAGTTGTAATGAGTAGTATGTATATGTATATAAAAGGAGTTCTCTATGAAGAAACGTTTATTGACCACTGTTTTTACAGTTGTGTTAGGTTCTATCACTATGTCAGTACAAGCTGACGGTTTACAAGTTGTACGTGTAGATGATGATAATACCAAAGTTGGTGCAAATTTTGATAATGGTGCTGGTCTAGATCTTTTTGGTCTTAACGTTGGTCTCTATGGTGATTCAAAAAAAGATTGTAATTGTAAAGCTATGCAAAAACAACTTCAAAAAGGCGGCAGTGATAAAAAAATGCAACAAGTAAGAAACAAAATGCAAAATTGCGGTTGTACACAACAATCTCAAGGCACACCACGCCAACAAAGAAAAGCTGCTCGTCGTCAAAGTAATTACGATAACTAATATAAAAAATAATTAATCTAACTGGAGGTTAGTATGAAAAAATTAATGTTAACAACATTATCAATTGCAGCTCTAGCAGGTATTGCTATGGGTATCCATGCAAATGGTGGCGGTAACTTTGGTGCAGCATTTGGTGGTTCAATGGCAGGTAGTATGGTGGGTACATCTATTGCTAACTCTGGCTCACGCAACAGAGGTGGTAGTGACTGTTATTGCGATTGTTCACGAGAAACACGTCGTCTAGAAAAACGCATTCAACAACTAGAAAAACAAAACGACAAACTTCAAGACCAACTGGACAAATGCCGTAATAGATAACATTCTCACACAGCGCGCATAGTTCAAATTAGAAAGCGGAAATCGGTTCCCCCCTAGACCATTCCGCTTTTTCTTTTTATCTTTTTCACCCCTATACACCCCCCAAACTTCACACACCGTAACTCATGCGTTATGCTCGGCTCTTTATAAAACCTAAAAATCCAGCCGTCGCCAAGGCTATGGCGGACAAGAGAGAGTAGCTATGCATACCAATAATAATCTCAAAAAACAGGTTCACGACTACTGGAATATCGCCTCATGCGGAACCGAGTTTATTGCAAAACCAAAATTTACACGCGACTACTTTGCAGCCATAGAAGAGTTTCGGTACACCATAGAGCCAGAAATTTTTGCTTTTGCACAATTCTCCCGCTACCACAAAAAACAGGTACTAGAAGTTGGCGTTGGCGCAGGAACCGATTTTATGCAATGGCTCAGATCTGGCGC